>CALZIE010000030.1 GCA_945787565.1 uncultured Lachnospiraceae bacterium | reverse complement strand
AAGGCAAAGCACAGGAGTATAGAAACCGTGTTACCTATAATTCAACACAGGCGCTAGCGTCAAAAGGGATTACAAGGGACAAGAGTAATGGAATGACTGTCACGAATAAGCAACATGTAAATGCGGTAGAATTACAGTTAGATGATGTCGTAACTGGATTAGACGATGGCATGTATCTGTTTACGACAAAAACATGCCCAAACTGTAAGATTGCAAAACAGTTCTTAAATGGTCTGTCTTATGAGATCATCGATGCAGAAGAGCATATGGAGTTAGCAGAGCGTTATCATATTATGCAAGCTCCAACCCTTCTTGTGATTAAGGAAGACCAGGAAGAATCATATAGCAACGTAGGAAATATCAAACATTTTGCAGACCAGATGCTGATTTTTAAATAAGGAGTGAACGCTATAAAACGCTGGCTTTTTTTCTTGTCTTTTAACATCAGGTATGTTATCATAAACGGCAGACTTTTATCGTCAGAAAGGGAGAAATATCTTCCTTTTCTGATGTAAAAATAGAAGAAAAGAACGTAAGAAAGGAAGAAGCAGATGAGCGCAGCAGATAAGATTTTTATTAATATGTGCCAGGATATATTGGATAACGGGCTTAGTACAGAAGGAGAAAAGGTACGTCCAAAATGGGAAGACGGATCTTTTGCTTATACCATAAAGAAATTCGGTGTTGTAAACCGTTACGATTTATCCAAGGAGTTTCCGGCAATCACGTTAAGAAGAACAGCGATTAAGAGCTGTATTGATGAGCTTTTATGGATCTGGCAGAAGAAGTCTAATAATGTGAATGACTTAAACTCTAAGATCTGGGATAGTTGGGCTGATGAGACTGGATCGATTGGAAAGGCATATGGTTATCAGCTTGGAATTAAACATCAGTATAAAGAAGGCATGATGGATCAGGTTGATCGCGTGCTTTATGATCTTAAGAATAATCCATTCAGCCGTCGTATTATGACAAATATTTATGTGCATGAGGATCTGCATGAGATGAACCTTTATCCTTGTGCATACAGCATGACATTCAATGTGACAAAGGAAAAGGATAGTGACGTGCTTACGTTAAATGGTATCTTAAATCAGCGTTCTAGTGATATTTTAGCAGCAAATAACTGGAATGTATGTCAGTATGCAGTGCTTCTTCATATGTTTGCAAGAGCATGTGATATGAAAGTAGGCGAATTAGTACATGTGATTGCAGATGCACATATTTATGACAGACATATTCCAATTATTGAAGAGTTAATTAAGCGTCCGACTTATGATGCACCAAAATTCTGGATGAATCCAGATAAGAAGGATTTCTATGAGTTTACGGTGGATGATTTCCGTCTGGATGACTATGTGACTGGACCAAAGGTAGAGAAGATACCGGTAGCCGTGTAAACAAGCGATAAGGAGTAAGTACGATGAATCTGATAGTAGCAGTAGATAAGAACTGGGCAATCGGATGTGACAATAAGCTGCTGGTAAGCATTCCAGCGGATATGCGTTTCTTCCGTGAGCAGACAACTGATAAAGTAGTAATTATGGGTAAGAAGACACTGGATACATTTCCAAGTGGAAAGCCTCTTAAGAAGCGCCGTAATATTGTGATTTCCAGACAGATGGATTTAAAGATTCCAGACTGTGAAATCATGCACAGCATTGAGGAGGCAGTAGAGGCGGTAAAGGACTGTGATCCATCTGATGTATATGTAATTGGAGGTGCAGAAATCTATCGCCAGATGTTAGATTACTGCAACGTAGCATATGTAACAAAAATCGATTATGCATACCATGCAGATACGTACTTCCCAAACTTGGACGAAAATCCAGACTGGATCATGACGGAAGAATCAGAAGAACAAACCTATTATGATCTTGAATATTGTTTTTGTAAGTACGAACGCAAACTCAAATAAAGAGTAGAGTGAGAAAGAAGAGAGCGGCAGCCTAAGAGGCGCCGGATCTCTTCTTTTTTTTATACAGATTACAAAAGACATGTGGTGCAGGTAGGTACAGATATATTGAAAAGCTATGTTAAAAGACTATAAAAGGTGTATTCAAAAGATAGGTTCAAAAAATAGGTTAAAAAGAGGTGCCAAGTGCATAACCAGGAAAAGAAATGGATCAAAAGGAAGGGATATGCTTCGGGGAAAGGTTAGAAAGCATTGTTTACCAAGGATTGTAAAAAACACTTGAAAATTGGAAAAAGGAAGATTAATATATAAACAATAAACGTTTGTCAGGAATAGGATACTGCTTGACGCGTAAATTTCATGCAGAAGGAAGGAAGTACATATGCTGAACATCAGAGTTGAAAAAGCAAATACATTAAAAGAACTGCCAGGGGCAGATAACCCTCTTAAGTTTGGAACGATTTTTACGGATCATATGTTTTTAATGAATTATGAAACCGGAAAAGGCTGGCATGATGCAAGAATTGTACCATATGCGCCATTACAGTTGGATCCTTCGGCTATGGTGTTTCATTATGGACAGGAGATGTTTGAAGGGTTAAAGGCGTATAAGACAGAGGATGGAAGAACTCTTTTATTTCGCCCACAGAAGAACATCGAACGTGCAAACCGAAGCAATCGCAGACTTTGCATTCCAGAGATCAATGAAGAAGATTTCTTAGATGCTTTAAAGGCAATCGTAAAGGTGGATGAGAGATGGATTCCTACAAAGCCAGGTACTTCGTTATATATCCGTCCATTTGTAATCGCAACAGATCCATTCTTAGGTGTACGTCCTTCGGATACGTATTTATTTATTATTATCCTTTCGCCGGTAGGTGCTTACTATCCAGAAGGATTGAATCCGGTTAAAATCTGGATTGAAGATGAATACGTAAGAGCAGTTAAGGGCGGAATCGGTGAAGCAAAGACAGGTGGTAATTATGTAGCAAGCCTTGCTTCTCAGGTAAAGGCGCATGATGAAGGATATTCCCAGGTACTATGGTTAGATGGCGTGGAACGTAAGTATATTGAAGAGGTTGGCGCTATGAATATCTTCTTTAAGATTGATGGAAAGATTCTGACTCCAAAGCTAAATGGTAGCATCCTCCCAGGCGTGACAAGAGCTTCTGTTATTGACTTATGCAAAGAGTGGGGATATCCAGTTGAGGAAAGAAGAATTTCTGTGGATGAATTATATGAAGCAGGAAAGAATGGAACATTAGAAGAAGTGTTTGGAACCGGAACAGCAGCAGTTATTTCGCCGGTAGGTCACCTTCGTTTTGAGGATCATGTGCTTCAGATTAAGGACGGCGGAATTGGACCAGTAAGCCAGAAGCTATATGATACGATTACCGGAATCCAGCTTGGCAAACTTGCGGATACGAATAACTGGACCGTAGAAGTGAAGTAAGAAAGACAGTAAGAAAGATAGAAAAGCAGGAAGGCACCTTTTTTATTCGTTTGTAAACCAAACGAGGAAGGAGGGGATCTTCCTGCTTTTTTGATTTATAGAGCCTGTAGCGGTGAAGTTACTTTCGTTTTTGAAAGTTCTAAGAGAAAATCCACTCGAGGCTTGGGGCATTTAAAAGAGGAACCGTTCACAATAAAAGTTATGTTAAGCAGAAAGATTGCATATGATATAAGAGCAGAGGAAGAGAGAAAGCGAGATTATATGAAGAATAAAGTGATTATTGTGATAATGGTTGTAATTCTATTCTCGTTGTTAGGAAAACTGTTCCTGAATGGAGAAAATCAGAATGGACGTGTGAAGCCTGAAGAGATTAGTTATAATACCATGGAGGAATTAGCAGAATTTATTCTGTTAGAGAATGAGATTGCAGTCAATTCCATGGGCGTTGTAACTGAAAGAGTCCCAGTTGAAGATATTTATGCAGCCATTTATGTGGCAGATGGGCAGGCACCTGTAGCAGATACGGATATTAACAGACAGCCGGAGTATGTGACTCTTTATCCAAGTCTGTATACCACACCTCTTGAAGATCAGGAAAGTCCGGATAATGGAAAGAAGATTGCCTATCTGACATTTGATGATGGGCCAAGCGAGAATACATGGAAGGTGCTTGATATCCTGGATGAAAAGAATGTGAAAGCTACCTTTTTCATTATTGGAGGAGAGATTTCCATTGCAGGGGAGAATACGTTAAAGGAAATCGTGGAAAGAGGACATACAATTGGTCTTCATACATACTGTCATAATTACAAGACGATTTATAGTTCGGTAGAAGCATTTTTAGCCGATTATGAAAAGGTCTATCAGGAGATTTATCAGATTACTGGTCAGAAGCCCAATATATATCGGTTCCCGGGCGGAAGCTATAATTCTTATATGAAGAGCATTCGTAAAGAGATTATTGAGGAGATGTCTAGAAGGGGATTTACATTTTATGATTGGAATGTGAGTGCAGAGGATGCAGTGGGGACACCGACGGCTTATTCGATTAAAAAGAATGTGAAGAAGGATGCGTACCGGTTTCAGTGCCCGGTAATTTTAATGCATGATGGTCAGAGCAATGCACTGACAACAAAGGTACTCGGTGATATTATCGATGAAATCCGTGACAACGGCTACGACTTCGATACCCTCGACCATAGAGATCCTTGCCAGTTCAACTGGAAGAAGTAGGGAGAGGAGGCTGTGGAGTTAAGAGCCGGAGGCGGGTGAAGTAGGATGGCTTCGAGTATTCGGACGCATGAGCGGACAAAAGGCCGTTTCGTTCTTTGCCTATCAGACAGAAAAACATTGTCTGCTATTCAAAGAACGAGGCGGCCTTTTATTCTTTAGTCATTCGTCTTTACGAGTATTCGGCGATTCGAGTGATGGCTACATAGATACCGGAGATTTTGTACCAGGTAGTGAAGTCTACGACACCAGTTTGTGGAAGGTCGAATTCTTTTTGGAATGCGCTTACGGCCTCGGCTGTTTTTGGGCCGTAGACACCGTCTGTAGCAACTTTTGGGATGATTGTGTAGACGTTTGCAATGGCATTTAACTGTTCCTGAAGCTGAAGGACTTTCGGTCCGGAGGAGCCGATGGTAAGGCTGCTTCCAGGCCAGGAGGATGGGACACCTGAAATCTGATCGGTGGAATTGATATACATGTCCTCACCATAATAGTATCGTAAGATTTCAATTGGAGTCAGGCCATCTTCACCAAGGTACATGGATCCCCACTGCGTCATAAGACCCGGACAGGATACTCGCTTGCCATCACAGTACTGGGTTAAGATCGGCTGTTTTACATCCGGACGAGACAGGTAGTTGTTGAAGATATTGTCAACGACAGAACTGATGGTATCAAAGATATTACGTTCCGGAATGAATTTATGGTCGTAAGCGGTGGAAGAGGTGATTGTGAAACTATAGCCTTTGTTGCGGTACCATTCGGTATAAACTCGGTTTAAGGTAAAGGACTGAATGGCAAGAACGTTGGCATAAATGGTGGATTCCGGCCAGGTAGCATAAATCTCGGAAGAAGCAACATTTTTGATATAGTCTTTGTATTTGACATAGTAGTTCTGGGCAGAGGTGTTGGTTGGAACGCCGTCATGTACTACAATGTATTCTGGGATTACAACACGGCTTAATACGATTTCATCGGAAGATTCTACCTCTTTTACTTCGTCTTCTACAATTTTAGGAGGATATTCTCCATAAAGGGTATGATCAGGAATTACGTACTCTTCTGCAGTTCCCGGTTCCTGAATGGACGGATCGAGGGTGATGTTCTGGAGTGATTTTACCGTTGGAAGAATTTCTGCTCCGGAAATAATAAGAGGTTCAAATCCTGGTGCAGTGACAGAAATCGTATACTCCGAATATGGCATATCAGCGCCCGGTGTCAGGCTGTAATCAAGTGGAGGAGTAGGCAGATCAATCGTGTCAGTCTTTCCGCTAGCATCTGTTCGAAGTTCTTGTGCAGTACCTTGGGTGTTTCCGGTAAATGGTGTGATGGATACGGTAGCAGAATCAATTGGTCGGTTGTTTGCTGCAGAGGTGACACTTACTTGGAGTTCTCCCAATCCCTGTATGTCGACAGAAGCAGGATAGACTCTCATGTCCTGACGGGGCATTATGTTTTTTCGAATAACTGGCGGAGAAATCGGATTGCTTTCATAGGATTCGTCATGTTTAACATTTGCGTCCATATGTGACCTCGATATTTTACTTTCATTTCTAAAATATGCATGGAAGCCACAGGTTGTGAATACATGATAAAAGTTTCAGGCAAAATGGAAGAATTGAGTATTATAAGGAGAGAGAATAAGAGGCTATAAGCAATGATTATAGATAGGGTAAAATTGTTGAAATTACACAAAAAACATACAGAAAGTAACGTGATTTTAGACTTGTGTTTTAAAAAAACATATGGTATCATTGTAACAATTTGAGTATCTTTTTCTAAATTTATGAGAAAAATAAGTCTAAAATAGCTTTTATAATCATACATAAATATGAAAAAATATGCAAAGATGATCAAATGAATAAATGAAATTCAATTTAGTTATTTGGAACAAGAGCACCAGAGAAGTGCCCGTATAAGTGAAATAATAGCCTCAAAATGCGAGATGTATAACCTTAACGAGTGCCGGAAGAAAATGACGGCATGAATGAAGAGAGGCTATACATCTTATTTTTCTATTATGAGGGGCGCAGGTTAATAAGCAGAATATAGGAGGATTTGTTATGAAAGCGTTTCTAATACTGGAAGACGGTCATGTTTTTACAGGCAAAAGTATTGGTTCAAACAAAGAGGTTGTGAGTGAGATTGTATTTAATACCTCGATGACAGGTTATTTGGAGATTTTGACGGATCCATCCTATGCGGGTCAGGCTGTGGTAATGACATATCCACTGATTGGAAATTACGGCGTATGCTATTCGGATATGGAATCAAAGAAGGCTTGGCCGGATGCGTTCATTGTAAGAGAGATATCCCGTGTGCCAAGCAATTTCAGAAGTGAAGCAAGTATTGAGGAATTCTTAAAAGCAAATGATATTCCGGGAATCGCAGGTGTGGATACCAGAATGTTAACAAAGATTCTTCGTGAAAGCGGCACAATGAATGGTATGATTACGACGAATGAGAATTATAACCTTGATGAAGTAATCACAAAGCTGAAAGCATATACAGTGACAGGTGTCGTGAATAAGGTTACCTGTACCGATAAAAGAGTGACAACTCATGAAGAATTCACACCAACGGACTTTGAAAAAGCAAAGATGACCTACATGGCATCTCCTGCTATGAGAGCAGCGATTGAAAAAGCAAAAGCAGCAGATGTATGCTTAGGCGAGATTGCAATGGCATCCATGCTTGGAACAAAAGGGGTGGAATTGTTAGAAGAATTAGCAAAAAATCAGGAGATGGCAAAACGTCATTTTAAGGTAGCACTTATGGACTTTGGTTCCAAAAAGAATATCGAGCATAACTTACTAAAGCGCGGTTGCGAAGTGACGGTATATCCTGCCGGAACAAAAGCAGAAGAAGTATTAAAGGCAAATCCAGACGGCATTATGCTAAGTAATGGCCCTGGGGATCCAGCCGAATGTGTGGAGATCATTGAAGAGATTAAGAAGATGTACGATAGCAATGTCCCAATCTTCGCAATCTGCCTTGGTCACCAGCTAATGGCATTAGCAAACGGTTTCAAGACAACAAAGATGAAATACGGACACCGTGGTGCCAACCACCCAGTCAAAGACTTAGAGACAGGAAGAGTTTATCTTTCCAGCCAGAACCACGGCTATGTGGTAGTGGAAGACACAATTGATCCAGAGAAGGCAGAAGTTCGTTTTATCAATGCAAATGATAAGACAATCGAAGGACTTCGCTACAAGGGTAAGAATATCTTTACCGTTCAGTTCCATCCGGAAGCATGTGCGGGCCCTCAGGATTCCGAATTCCTATTTGATGAGTTTATTAACATGATGGAGGTAAATGCGTAATGCCAAAGAATAATGAAATCAAAAAAGTATTAGTAATTGGTTCCGGTCCAATCGTAATTGGGCAGGCAGCAGAATTTGACTATGCAGGAACACAGGCCTGCCGTTCCTTAAAAGAAGAAGGAATCACGGTAGTATTGGTAAACTCCAATCCTGCAACCATCATGACCGATAAAGATATCGCGGATATGGTATATATTGAGCCATTAACCGTAGACGTATTAAAGCAGATTATCTTAAAAGAAAAGCCAGATTCCATCCTTCCAACTCTTGGCGGTCAGGCAGCATTAAACCTTGCCATGGAATTAGAAGAATGCGGTTTCCTTGCAGAAAGTAATGTAAAATTAATCGGTACGACTTCCCTTACAATTAAGAAGGCAGAGGATCGTCTGGAATTCAAGAATACAATGGAAAAGATCGGTGAGCCTTGCGCAGCATCCGAAGTTGTTACAACCGTAGAAGCGGCAGTGGCATTCACAAATACAATCGGCTATCCGGTAGTAATTCGTCCGGCTTATACTCTTGGTGGTTCCGGTGGCGGTATTGCACACACCGAAGAAGAATTAATCGATATCTGTACGAATGGTCTTCGTTTAAGCCGTGTAGGACAGTGTCTGATCGAACGTTGCATCGCAGGATGGAAGGAAATCGAATACGAAGTAATGCGAGATGGAGCTGGAAACTGTATTACCGTATGTAATATGGAAAACTTAGATCCAGTTGGTGTACATACAGGTGATAGTATCGTAGTGGCACCATCTCAGACCTTATCCGATAAAGAATATCAGATGTTACGTACCAGTGCATTAAACATCATCACTGAATTAAACATCACAGGCGGATGTAATGTACAGTATGCATTAAAACCAGACAGCTTTGAATACTGCGTAATCGAAGTAAATCCTCGTGTAAGCCGTTCTTCCGCTCTTGCAAGTAAGGCAACTGGTTATCCAATCGCAAAGGTAGCGGCAAAGATCGCACTTGGTTATACATTAGATGAAATCCCAAATGCCATCACAGGAAAGACCGTAGCAAGCTTTGAACCAGCTCTTGACTACTGCGTTGTTAAGATTCCAAAGTGGCCATTTGATAAGTTCATTATGGCAAAGAGAACGTTAACTACACAGATGAAAGCAACAGGCGAAGTTATGAGTATCTGTACAAACTTCGAAGGTGCTTTAATGAAAGCAATCCGTTCTTTAGAGCAGAACATATACAGCATGCAGTATGGTGACTACACAAAAGATAGCAATGAAGATATCTGTGAGAAATTACATCAGATCGACGACAGAAGAATCTTCGTAATCGCAGAAGCGTTAAGAAGAGGTATTTCCCCAGAAGAAATCAATGCCATCACAAAGATCGACCTTTGGTTCATCGATAAGATCGCAATCTTAGTGGAAATGGAAAATCGCCTTAAGACAGAGCCGTTAACAAAAGAACTGATGTTAGAAGCGAAGCGATTAGAATATCCAGACCGTGTGATTGCATCCCTTTCCGGAAAGTCAGAAGAGGAAGTAAAACAGCTTAGAAAAGAAGAATACCAGATCACTGCCGCATTTAAGACCGTTGATACTTGTGCAGCAGAATTCGAAGCAGAAACTCCTTATTATTATTCTTGCTTTGATTCTGTAAATGAAGTAGAAGCCCCTCGTACGAAAAAGAAAGTATTAGTGCTTGGTTCCGGTCCAATCCGAATCGGTCAGGGTATCGAGTTTGACTACTGCTCGGTACACGCTACCTGGTCTCTTCATAAATCTGGTTTTGAAACCATTATCGTAAATAACAATCCAGAAACCGTAAGTACTGACTTTGATATCGCAGATAAGTTATACTTCGAGCCATTAACACCGGAAGATGTGGAAAGCATCGTAGATTTAGAGAAGCCAGACGGAGCGGTTGTTCAGTTCGGCGGACAGACAGCAATCAAGTTAACCGAAAGCTTATTAAAGATGGGCGTTCCAATCTTAGGAACAAGTGCTGAAAATGTAGATGCGGCAGAAGACAGAGAGCTGTTTGATGAAATCTTAGAGCAGTGCTGTATCCCAAGACCAGCAGGAAAGACAGTATTCACAACAGAAGAAGCGATTGTAGCAGCAAATGAATTAGGATATCCAGTCTTAGTAAGACCATCCTATGTATTAGGTGGCGCCGGCATGCAGATCGCAATCTGTGACGATGATGTACGTGAATTCATGGCAATCATCAACCGTACGGTACAGGAACATCCAATCTTAGTTGATAAATATTTAATGGGCAAAGAAGTGGAAGTCGATGCCGTATGTGACGGAGAAGACATCTTAATCCCAGGAATCATGGAACATGTAGAACGTGCCGGCATTCACTCTGGTGATAGTATCAGCGTGTACCCAAGCCAGAGCGTAAGTGAGAAGATCCAGAACGTAATCGTGGATTATACAAGAAAGTTAGCGAAATCCTTACATGTAGTCGGTTTAATCAACATCCAGTTTATCGTATATCATGATGAAGTGTATGTAATTGAAGTAAATCCTCGAAGCAGCCGTACCGTTCCTTATATCAGCAAGGTAACCAATATCCCAATTGTAGACTTAGCAAGCAAGGTAATCTTAGGCGCTAAGGTAAAGGATTTAGGATATGGAACTGGTCTTGCTAAGAAATCCGATTATATCGCAATCAAGATGCCGGTATTCTCCTTCGAAAAATTAAGAGGCGCCGATATCGGACTTGGTCCAGAGATGAAGTCTACCGGTGAATGCTTAGGTATTTCCAAGAACTTCGATGAAGCTCTTTATAAGGCATTCCTTGGTGCAGGAGTGAATCTTCCAAAGCACAAGAAGATGATTCTTACGGTACGTGATGCGGATAAATTAGAGGCAGTGGAAGCAGGCAGAAGATTTGAAGCATTAGGCTATGAAATCTATGCAACAAGAAGCACAGCAAGAGTCTTAAAGGAAAATGGAGTATCTGCAATTCCAGTACAGAAAATTGACGGAGAATCTCCAACCATCATGGATTTATTATTAGGACATGAGATTGACTTAGTGGTAGATACCCCTACACTTGGACGTGATAAATCAAGAGATGGTTTCTTAATCCGTCGTGTATCCATTGAAACAGGTGTAACATGCCTTACCTCTTTAGATACCGCAAACGCACTTCTAACAAGCTTAGAAACAGCAAAAACAGGTGAGCTCTCAGTAGTAGATATCGCACAGATTTAGTCGAAAAGAAAACGTTTTCTAAGAATAAATAAAAGGCCGCCTCTTTCTTTTGGCATCAGACAGAACAAAGCACTGTCGGATGCGAAAGAAAGAGGCGGTTTTTTTATATAAATGAAAGGATATAATAAGGAAAGAGTCTGCTTAAAGGGGCACGAATTGATATAGGTTTTGGGTACCATATTCTTTGTATCCACTAATGCATTAATAATAGGGAAACAAGTTGGAGTAATCCGTTAAATTAAGAAAAAATATTTGTATAAGGAAGCTATAAATCAGGAAAATGAATACAGATCCTATAAAACAGAAAAGCTAGGAATAAAATACAGTCTGGCAAATAACTTGCCACATGTTAAGAAATACGATACAATAAGGAATTGAACCTAATACAATAAATGTAAGAGAGGGAAGTTATGAAAGTCGGGATTATAGCAGATTTAGCAAGTGACGACATGAGAGCGTATGCAGAAGCATGGGCTGTACAGAAAGTGTTAAAAGAATTTGGCATTACGCCGATTGCAGTCACACATGAGATAGAGAATACAGAAGAAGTAAATCAGGAAGCATCCGAAGAGAAAATAGAAGAAAAGAAAGGCTTCAAAGCAAAGCTAAAAGGTCTTTTTGGAACAAAGGAAAAGGCTGCCCCAGCGGTGAAGAAACGTGAGATTTCTGAATTTGCAAAAGCGCGCTTTGTTATCTGTAATGGCACAAAGGAAGTAGGCCATGAAAAAGGTATCTGGCAGAACATGGACCATTATATTGTGACAGATCCGAGAATGAAGGAAGAATTAGAAAAGGAAGAACATTTTTATCATCCGCTTTATCAGGTGAAGAATGCAGCAATGTTAATCAATCAGAAGATTTATCATGAGCTTGCAAGAAAGCCGGAATTAGCAAAAGACTATATGTTAGTGGATGTTAAGAATTTAGATAACAAGACAAAGCATTTTATTGAGCATATGGCGACAGAACGCGGCCTTGCAATCGTAGAGAAACGAACCAACCCTTCTATTGGAAAAGCGGTGGCCCAATATCAGGAAAGAGATATAGAAGGATATATCGGTTATATCCGTTATGCATCATGCGTGGTAACAGATACCTATATTACAACGGTGATGGCATTCCTTCACGAAAAAGATTTTGTAAGCCTTGTTCATAATGAAGAAGCAGAGGAAATAAAGGAAGTACTTTCCTTAGTAAAACTTTCTGATCACATGGTTGATCCATCTGTTGATGCAAAGAAGGAGACAAGCTATCTGATTCAGAATAAAGGAGAGTTCCGTACAGCAGTTAAAACAGCAAGAGGAGAGATTAAGAAATCTCTTGGAATGGAGCTTAAATTAGAGCAGTTCAACTTATATGTAGACTGTCCGACGAATATCCTTCGTTCGGAATGTTGTGGCTGTTCTGCCTGTAAGGAAGTCTGTCCTACCAATGCGATCGAGATGGTAGCGGATCAGGAAGGATTCTTATATCCGGTTGTAGATAAGGACAAATGTATTGACTGCAAGCTTTGTGCAAAACAGTGCGTAAAACGGGATAACCCACAGACCATTTCTTATGAGAAATCCTATCCAAAGATCTTATGTGCCATGAACAATAACGAAGAAGAACGAATGAACAGTTCATCCGGTGGTGTATTCCCGGTACTTGCGGATTATGCGATCAATGTAATGCATGGTTATGTAGTCGGTGTACGATATGATGAGAATATGAATGCGGTTGCGGATATTGCAGATAATATGGAAGATGTGAAAGCGTTCTATGGTGCTAAATACGTAAAGAGTGATTTCTCTCACGTGTTCCCTAAGATCAAGGAATTACTTTCAGAAGGCAAGTTTGTATTATATTCCGGGCTTCCGTGTGAAGCAGCTGGTTTAAAGGCTTACTTAAGAAAACCATATGATAACTTGTTTGTGACTGAAATATTATGTCATGCTTCTCCATCTCCAAAGGTATTTAAGAAGT
Source organism: uncultured Lachnospiraceae bacterium (assembly GCA_945787565.1). GTDB lineage: Bacteria > Bacillota > Clostridia > Lachnospirales > Lachnospiraceae > Lachnoclostridium. The sequence continues at coordinate 6,381 of CALZIE010000030.1, read as the reverse complement.
ATCTGGAGTATCTGAATAAGAAGTTTAAATCAGAAGTAGTGGACTTTAACTTCCGAGACAAATCAGAAGGCTGGATTGCAGAGCACAACAGTTTAAAGATTACATTTAAAAATAAGAAGGTTATTAAGGTAAACGCAAGAAAGAATAATTATTATCGTTGCTTTGCAAAAGATTATATTGCAAGACCAGCTTGTGGACAGTGCTCCTTTGTATATAAGAACCGTGTTGGCGATATTACAATGGGCGATTTCTGGGGCATTCGTCATACAGACCCATCTATGTATGATGATAAAGGAACAAGCATTATCATGGTGAATACGAAAAAAGGCGATGAAGTGTTTGGCGCAGTAGCAGATCGATTTAATTATAAGGAAAGTGACCTGCAGACCGCATTTAAGTATAATCACAAGAAACCAATCGTGATTAAGGATGCCAGAGATGAGTTCTTTAAGAAACTCGATAAAGCGCCAATCAATGACCTGCTAGAAAGCTATAATGATCTTGCCAAGAAATAATTAAAAGAAAGTAAAAAAAGGAAAAATTTTATTTTAGGTATTGAAAAGATTGTGGTTTGCGTTTATTATAGGTTAGTTGAAAGATATTAGATGTTTATAAGGTGATCGTAAGGATAAGTGTAGGTTTTATTATATATGTGCACAGCGCCTAGGAGAAAAGAGTTTACCAAGAAAGGTATGGTGTCAGAATGAAAAAGTTAGAAGAATATGTTAGAAGTATACCGGATTTTCCTGAGAAGGGAATTGTTTTTCGTGACGTAACAAGCGTTTTACAGGATAAGGACGGACTTAGAATGTCTATCGACCAGATGCAGGCATTGTTAGAAAATGAGGACTTTGATCTTGTTCTTGGACCAGAATCCCGTGGCTTTATCTTTGGTGTGCCAATTGCTTATAATTTAAATAAAGGTTTTATCCCAGTTCGTAAGAAGGGTAAACTTCCATGTGAGACAGTTGAGATGGAATATGCTCTTGAGTACGGCACTGCGACAATTGAAATCCATAAAGATGCAATTAAGCCAGGTCAGAGAGTTGTAATCGTTGATGACTTAATGGCAACAGGCGGTACAATCGAAGCGATTATTAAGTTAATTGAACAGCTCGGTGGTGTTGTTGTAAAGGCTGTTTTCCTTATAGAACTCGAAGGCCTCAACGGTCGCTCCCGCCTCGAAGGCTACAATATTGAATCCGTAATTAAATACGAAGGCAAATAAGAGGACGAATGCTTCAGTAAGAGGACGACTGCCTCAGTAAGAGGTGTCGAGCCTTGCGACGGGAAGACCGGACAGAGACGGAAGCTCTATGTGTTCCGAATGTTCGGACGCATGAGCGGACAAAAAAGCACCCCAGTCCTTGACTATCAGACAGTGAAATTCCTGTCTGCTATTCAAGGACTGGGGTGCTTTTTTGTTCGTCATGAGCCGGACATTCCGGAACACATAGAACTTTCGCCTCTCCCAGTCTTCCCGCCGCAGAAATCGACACCTCTTACTGAGGCAGTTCCCACTTGCCTGGTTTTGTCACTAGGCGGCACGTAGCGAGTAAGTGGTGAGAATTGATGGCGGAAGGAATGGATTTTGGATGGAAAAGGGTTCTTGGGGAGAAAGAGTGGTTTAGTGGGAACGATGTCAGAATAGGGAAGAGAAAGGAAAAAATATTTTGCGAGGGGTGTATTGAGACAGGCACAAGGTGGATAATAATGAATAGAATAGGGGAATGCTTGGAGTAAATTGTTTACAAATGCCAAAAATATTGATTTTTTTGAGATTTATATTTATAATGATATGATAAACTCTAAGCGAATTGCAGTGAAAGGATTGGTTCTCATGGACAAGAAGATAAATACGAAGACTGATGTACAGGCGAAAGAACAGAAAGTTGGCTTTGATTTTTCGATGCTTGATAAGTTGATGGAACAGGAGAAGACCTATGAACGGGAGAAGAAGATTGGAATCGGAACTCCTGCTGATTTTACGAGCCCTGATGAATTATATGCGGATTTGATTCAGGTTATAAAGAATTATCATCCTTCTACCGACGTGTCCATGATCGAGAAGGCTTATCATGTTGCGTTTAAGGCACATGAGAATCAGAAAAGAAAGTCAGGAGAACCTTATATTATCCATCCACTTTGCGTGGCCATTATCTTAGCGGAATTAGAGCTTGATAAGGAGACGATCGTGGCTGGCATTCTGCATGATGTTGTCGAGGATACGGTGTTTACGGTTGAGGAACTGGCGAAAGAGTTCGGTGATGAGGTGGCACTGTTAGTTGACGGTGTTACAAAACTGACCCAGTTGAATTATTCGAAAGATAAAGTAGAGATCCAGGCTGAGAATTTAAGAAAGATGTTCCTTGCTATGGCAAAGGATATTCGTGTTATCTTAATTAAGCTTGCTGACCGTCTGCATAATATGAGAACGATGCAATATCAGAGTCCTAATAAGCAGATTGAGAAATCCAGAGAGACAATGGATATCTATGCTCCTATTGCACAGAGACTTGGTATTAGCAAGATTAAGATTGAACTGGATGATTTATCCCTTCGCTATTTAGAGCCAGAAGTGTACAAGGATCTGACTGCAAAGATCGCATCAAAGAAGGAAGAACGGGAAGCGTTTATCGGAAGCATTGTGGAGGATGTAAGCCATCATATCAAGGCGGCTGATATTCCGGCTAAGATTGATGGAAGGGTAAAGCATTTCTTCAGCATTTATAAGAAGATGGTGAACCAGAATAAGACGCTTGAGCAGATTTATGATTTGTTTGCGGTGCGTATTATTGTGGATACGGTGAAGGATTGTTATGCGGCACTCGGCGTGATCCATGAGATGTATAAGCCGATTCCGGGACGTTTTAAGGATTATATCGCGATGCCAAAGCCAAATATGTATCAGTCTCTTCATACGACTTTGATTGGTCCACAGGGACAGCCGTTTGAGATTCAGATTCGTACGTTTGAGATGCATCGTACGGCCGAATACGGTATTGCGGCACACTGGAAGTATAAAGAGGCGAAAGACGGAAAGAGCCCTCACGATACGGAAGAGGCAAAGCTTACATGGCTGCGTCAGATCTTAGAGTGGCAGCGTGATTTATCGGATAATAAAGAGTTCTTAAGTCTGCTTAAGAATGACCTTGATTTATTCTCGGATAATGTATACTGTTTCACTCCTAGCGGTGATGTGAAGAACTTGCCGGCAGGCTCTACTCCAATTGATTTTGCATATAGCATTCATAGTGCGGTAGGTAATAAAATGGTAGGAGCAAGAGTCAATGGACGTCTTGTGACTATTGATTATGTGATCCAGAATGGTGATCGTATTGAAATCTTAACAAGCCAGAACTCGAAGGGACCATCAAGGGACTGGTTAAGCTTAGTGAAGAGTACACAGGCAAAGAATAAGATCAATCAGTGGTTTAAGAGTGAATTAAAAGAGGATAATATCATTCGCGGAAAAGAAATGATGTTATCTTATTGTAAGGCAAAGAGTATCGTATTAAGCGATTTGTTAAAGACCGAGTATATGGATGCCTGCATGCATAAGTATGGATTCCGTGATTGGGATTCTGTGTATGCAGCAGTAGGACATGGCGGTCTTAAGGAAGGCCAGGTCGTAAATAAACTGCAGGAAGAGTATACGAAGAGGAATAAGAAGACCTTAACGGATGCCAATGTATTAGAGAAATTAAGTGATATGCATATCGATAAGCCGGCTATCGTAAAGAGCAAAGGCGGCATTGTCGTACAGGGAATCCACGATGTGGCAGTCCATTTCTCCAAGTGCTGTTCACCAGTACCAGGAGATGAGATTGTGGGCTTTGTCACAAGAGGACGAGGGGTATCCATCCATCGTACGGACTGTATCAATATCTTACACCTTCCAGAAGAGGACAGAGTGCGTTTAATTGATGCAGAGTGGAATATACAGGCAGATAAAAAAGGCCATGAATTATACACAGCAGAAATCAAGATTTTCGCAAATAACCGTAACGGCGTGTTACTGGATGTTTCTAAAATCTTTACCGAGAATAAAATAGATGTGACATCAATGACCGTGCGTACAAGCAAGCAGGGGACCGCGACCATCAGCGTGGGATTTGAAATCAATGGAGTGGAACAGCTTCAGTTTGTTATTTCAAAACTTCGTAATGTGGAAAGCGTGCTTGATATTGAGCGTACGACGGGCTAAAGGCTGAGCTTCTGAAAAAAAAGACAGCATGCTAGTTGAAAGGAAGAGAAGTATGTATAACCTTCAGATTATTAATGTAGGAGAGATGAGAACCAATTGCTATATTTTAAGCAATGAGGAAACAAAAGAAGCACTTGTATTCGATCCAGGGGCAGATGCGGAACGAATTTTAGAATTTGTAAAAAGTAAAGGGCTAAGCATTCAGGCAATTTTACTGACACATGGACATTTTGATCATATTATGGGCGTGGATGAGATTCGCAGACAGACAAGAGCGACGGTATATGCCTGTGAGGCAGAACGAGAATTATTAGGAAATCCGGATATGAACTGTGCTCATATGTTTAATTGTGAAGCAGCGACTGAGGCAGATATCTATGTAAAAGACGGTCAGATCCTTACACTGGCAGGACTTAAGATTCAGGTAATCCATACACCAGGCCATACATCCGGCGGCGTATGTTATTATATCGAAGACGCAAAGATTGTCATCACAGGGGATACGCTATTCTTTGAAGCTGTGGGAAGATGCGATCTGCCAACGAGCAATGAAGCAGCAATTATTGAATCCATTACAAAGAAACTATTTGTTCTTCCAGAAGATGTGACTGTATATCCAGGACATGGACGCAGCTCAACAATCGGTTACGAAGAACAAAATAATCCATACGTATTAGAAGAGGAATATTAAAAAATGATCAGGATGCGTTTATATGGGGAGGACTATGAACAGGATGTCCGCCCATTAATTAAATCATTTTATCCGGATGATGAAATCCAGGTAATGAAAACGGAAGAAACTTCTTATCAGGAAGCAGAAATGGATGAGTCCGCATTTTTCCGTATTCCGAACGAAGAAATGGAAAAAGAGGAGCAGGAAGAACGAAAAGAATTCCGCAAACATCATCCTCATCAGGTGGAAGCAGAAAAAGAGGCATTAACTGCTATCGTTGTGTTCCATCTTAAGAAGGATTCTTTTTTAATCGGTTTAGCGGAAGTAGAATCCAAAGAGAGCGGTTTAAAAGAATATGATTTTAAGAAGGATTTTGAGACTCTGACTTTAGCAAAAGATGAGACAGAGGAAAAAGTAAAACGCAGAATCTACCGCAATGAACTGCACCGAAAGTTATATGAAGTGTTATCTCAGGTGACAAAAAAGACTCTTCCTTGGGGAACGCTTACCGGAATTCGTCCAACCAAGCAGGTATTAGAACGCTTAGAAGTGCATCAGTCCGAAGACGAGATTCGTCGCTACTTAAAAGAAGAATACTATACATCCGATGAAAAAATAGATGTGAGCCTTACGGTGGCAAAGAGGGAAAAGGAAATCTTGGATGAGCTTGACTATAAAGATGGATACAGCATCTATATTGGTATCCCATTCTGTCCAAGTACGTGTAATTACTGTTCCTTTACTTCTTTCCCGTTAGGACGGTTTGAACATATGGTAGAACCATATTTAGAAGCGTTAGAAAAAGAAATCGAGTATGCCGCAACAGCCATACCAAACAAGAAGCTAAGCACGATTTACTTTGGCGGAGGAACTCCGACCACTCTTAGTGCACCACAGCTAGAACGTGTATTAAAAAGCGTGCATCGTCATTTTGACTTCTCCAATATGAAGGAACTGACCGTAGAGGCCGGAAGACCGGACAGCATTACAATGGACAAGCTTGTTGTCTTAAAGGAACAGGGGGTTGATCGTATCAGCATCAATCCGCAGACCATGCGTCAGAAGACACTGGATCTGATCGGAAGAAAGCATACGGTAGAACAGATTGAAGAAGCATTTTATATGGCAAGGGAAGCAGGTCATACTAATATCAATATGGATTTAATCCTTGGTTTATCTGGTGAGAATAAGGAAGATGTGGCTTATACACTAGACCGTATCCATCCATTAAATCCAGACAGTTTAACCGTGCATACGTTAGCAATCAAGCGTGCGGCAAGACTTAATACCAATAAGGAAGAGTTTAAAGCCTATAAAGCGCAGGATGTGCAGGGAATGATGGAACTCACGAAGCAGTATACAAAGGCAAATGATTACCATCCATATTATCTGTACCGCCAAAAGAATATGGCGGAGAACTTAGAGAATGTGGGATATGCCAGAATCGGAAAAGAAGGCATTTACAATATTCTGATTATGGAGGAGAAACAGACGATTCTAG
>CALZIE010000029.1 GCA_945787565.1 uncultured Lachnospiraceae bacterium | reverse complement strand
CCGCCACCCCCGCCGAGCTTTCAGCCGGCTCCTACACGGGGGTTCCTTCGGCATCCTCCCAACAAAAGCACAAAAAAAAGGACAGCTTAACGGGTGCTGTCCTTTTTCGGAGAAGGTATTTTTGTTACTTATGGGGTGTAGCAAAAACTATATAATGTATTGGGGTTTACGAGTATTAGTATAGCATCGAAAGTAAAATAAGTGTGCACAAACATTTAGTTAAATTTTCAATATTTTTGTTTGATTTGACAATTAGATAATTCTTCTAATTTTCATGCACTGGAAAAACATCTAAAAAACAATTTCCATTGAAAATATTTTTATATTTTTCCAAATATTGTTTAATATTATACTTCCTCGCTCACTGTCTCTGCCACGATTTCCGGCTGTTTTTCTTCGAATAAAGCTTCGAATTCATCACGGCCGATTCTTTCCTTTTCAATCAGAAGCGCTGCACAGCTATGAAGAACATTGATATGATCTAATAAAATCTGTTTTGCTTCTGCATAACAGCTATCAATGATCTTTCTTACTTCTTCATCAATAGTGCCAGCAACTGTCTCACTGTAGCTTCTTGTATGAGCTAAATCTCTGCCGATGAATACTTCATCATCGTCATTGTCATAGTTCACCATACCGATGCTCTCAGAGAAACCGTATCTTGTTACCATGCTTCTTGCAGTCTTTGTTGCCACCTTGATATCCTGACTTGCACCAGTTGTGATATCATCAAATATGATTTCCTCTGCAATACGTCCGCCAAGGCTAACGATAATATCCTGATGCATTCTTCCCTTTGTATTGAACATCTCATCCTTTTCTGGAAGCGGCATAGTATAACCTGCTGCACCAGAACCAGTAGGAATGATGGATACGGTATAAACCGGTCCTACATCCGGAAGCACATGGAATAAGATCGCATGACCTGCTTCGTGATATGCAGTGATCTTCTTTTCTTTCTCAGTGATGACACGGCTCTTCTTTTCTGTTCCGATTCCAACCTTAATGAAGGATTTCTTAATGTCCTCAAACTTAATGAAGCTGCGGTCATCTTTCGCAGCACTGATTGCTGCTTCATTCAATAAGTTCTCTAAATCTGCACCAGTAAAACCTGCTGTTGTCTGTGCGATCTGCTTTAAGTCAACATCTTCTGCAAGCGGCTTTCCTTTTGCATGAACTTCTAAGATTTCTTCTCTGCCCTTTACATCCGGTCTTCCAACCATGACTTTACGGTCAAAACGGCCTGGACGAAGGATCGCAGGATCTAAGATATCCACACGGTTTGTGGCTGCCATTACGATAATTCCTTCATTCACGCCAAATCCATCCATCTCAACTAACAACTGATTTAACGTCTGCTCTCTTTCATCGTGGCCGCCGCCCATACCAGTACCTCTTCGTCTTGCAACGGCATCGATTTCATCAATAAAGATAATACATGGTGAGTTTTTCTTTGCTTCCGCAAATAAATCACGGACACGAGATGCACCTACACCAACAAACATCTCAACGAAGTCAGAACCCGAAATTGAGAAGAATGGGACTCCTGCTTCTCCGGCTACTGCTTTAGCAAGCAATGTCTTACCTGTTCCAGGAGGACCCTCTAACAGAACACCTTTTGGGATTCTTGCGCCTACCTGAATATATTTCTTCGGATTCTTTAAGAAATCTACAATCTCTCTTAACTCTTCTTTCTCTTCCTGAAGACCTGCCACATTCTTAAATGTGGTATTCTTGCCTTCATCCGTCGTCATCTTTGCACGACTCTTTCCAAAGTTCATTACCTTGGAGTTTCCACCGCCACCGGCTCCCATCTGACTCGTTAAGAACGAGAACATCAGGACAATTACAACAAAACCTAACAGATATGGAAGTACACTTTTTAAAAACCAGCTCGGCTTCTGCACATCTCTCATAATTGCTGAGACACCATATGCTTCCGCATCCTGCCTTGCTTCCTTCGTATCCGCCACATAGAGACTATAACTCTTCCCGTCCTCTGTGGTAACCTTAACCTCACCAGTCGGTGCTTCTTCATTCTGATAGATGTCTACTGCTTTTACTGTCCCGCTTGTCAGACTGTTTATATAATCCACATAACTATAATTCTGGGTGTTTCCGCCTCCCAAGCCTTCTGACAGATAAAGCGCAGCAAAAATAATTAGCAGGATAATGGCATAAAAGCCATACCCCCTCATTGACTTTTTCAATCCATTGCCTCCTTTATGATATTATAGTTCTACCACACCAATATAAGGGAGGTTTCTATAAATCTGCTTATAATCAAGACCATAGCCAACTACAAAAGCGTCTGGAATCTTAAAGCCTGTATAATCAACATCAACCTCCATCTCTCTACGATCTGGTTTATCAAGCAGCGTACAAAGCTTAAGACTTGCTGGCATTCTGTTTTTCAACATAGCAAGTAAATAGGAAAGTGTTCTACCAGAATCGATGATGTCTTCTACAATTAATACATCTTTTCCTTCGATTGATTCATCTAAATCTTTTACAATCTTTACTCTTCCTGAGCTTACGGTAGCATCACCATAGCTGGAAACAGACATAAAGTCGATGGATACTGGTATTGTCATATGTTTTGAGAGTTCGGTCATAAAGAATACCCCACCCTTTAATACACATATCATGTGAAGACTTTTGCCTTCGTAAGCCTTGCTGATCTCAGCTGCTAACTCTTTAATTCTCTTATCAATTTCTTCTTCGGATATTAGTACCTTAATTGTTTCGGCCATTGTATTACACCTCTTTCTTATTACTTCTCACCTGCAGAGCAAAGTCTTGCAACTAAAATTCTCTTTGTCGTATCCTCTACGAAAAAGCCTTCCGTGCCTCGGTCGCCCAGAATCCATAAAATATGGTCTCCTGCCGCCAACAAACACACTTCATCACGCTGCTCCTTTGGTATCTTTTTGTCTATCATTACAGATTTTAAAGACTTTCTTCCACCTGATTGATTGATCTGAAGAAAGTCACCTGTCCGCCTTGTTCGTACAACAATAGCATTCCTTATTTTATCATAGTCGAACCATTTCGTATACCCATTTTGAGGAATTCTCATGGTTTTTTTATAATTTTCAATCGACAGCTCAAGCCTTAAGTCTAGGCCACCGATATAACAGTCCCCGGGAATCTCACATGGTATCTCATCGACATATGTTCTTTCCATTTTATTCAAAAGACAGACATCAAATGTAGTATACCCTCGCTTTACAAATATATGATAAGGAAGCATGATTTGTTTCCCTACCTGCTTATTTTCTAAAGAAATAATATCTAAAATATGCTTTCTCTCTATATTCTTTAGACCGCCTACTATATGTTCGAGCACTTTTTGAACCAATCTTTGCTTAATAATCTGATTTAATAAAGAAAACCCACTAAGTTCAATGGAATAACCAGTATCCGTTTTTGTAACGATGCGATTATACTCATTCATTACATACTGATCTAAAAAATCATCAATCTGTGCCATCTCCGCAGCGAGACTTACGACATGCTCGACTGCTTTTTTATTGATTTCTTCCTCCACATAAGGAAGCACTCTGCGCCTGATTTTATTACGACTGTAATCCTCCGTCAGATTCGTGGCGTCTGTACGAAACGGGATGCCTTTCCTCTCAAGATATGCTTCTATCTCACTTCTTAGACATGTCAAAAGAGGCCTGATAATCATGCCCCTTGTCGGTTTAATCCCCGATATGCCCCGGATTCCGCTTCCGCGAAACAGATGAAAAAGCACCGTTTCTGCATTATCATTCTCATTATGGGCTATGGCGATCTTTCCACACTCATGGATTCTGCACTCCTTCTCAAACTCTTCATACCTTACCTTGCGACCAGCTTCCTCTTCCGAAAGCCCTTCTTTTTTGGCAAGACTCTTTACATCTGCCTCTTTTACACGGACCGGGATGCCATTGGCTTTACAAAATGCAGTTACATACTCTGCATCTTCCCTAGCTTCTTCTCCCCGAATCCCATGATTTACATGCACCACGAACAGCTCTAGTCTGTATTCTTTCCTAAGCTCCATCAGGCAGCTTAACAGACACATGGAATCGGCTCCTCCCGATACCCCTACCACAACTTTGTCACCATCACAAAGCATATTCTGCTCTCTAATATATGCTCTTACCTTCTCTATCATCTGCATGTACCTTTTACAATTCCTTTTCTTCTTTCTTCTCAGGCAAAAACATGCCATTTCAGTCTATACTATATAAGCTTACTTTTACTCTAATTTTACAACGCCCCGCTATAAATAGCAAGTATTCCCAATCTCCGAAAAAGGTATACGTCTACTTTTCTCGCGCTTTTCTCTCCTCTCTTTTTTGATTTCGATTATTTCTTCCAGATTCCGGTGACTAATACCGTCATATCATCTACCGGCTCAAACCCATGTTGCTCTAATGCCTTTGATAAAATGGCATTGGCTAACTCCTGCGGGTTCTGATACGAAAATCCTGCGATTAGCTCTGTCAGATACGCCTCCTTATCCTCTTCCTCCACACAGTCAAGCACACCGTCTGATACCATGATCACATAATCTCCCTCGTACAATTTCTTGCACTGCGTCTCATAATCGACTTTATTTAACATGCCAGGCGGAAGTGACGTTGACTGTATGGTCTCTACATACTGATTTCTTTTTATAAAGGTTGTTGCAGCTCCTATCTTCACGAACTCACAAGTCGCTGCACATAAATTAATCACGCACAGATCGACCGTTGAAAACATCTCCTGCTCAGACCGCAGGACTAAAATGGAGTTAATCAGGCGTACCGCGATCTCTTCCCGAAAACCTGCCTCTAAAAACTCCTCTAACAACTCAATGACCATCTCACTATCCCGGTTTGCCTCTTCTCCGGTTCCCATGCCGTCTGAAAGCATCATCACCACATCGAAGCTGTCCGGATACAAAAAGGAAAAGTTATCGCCCGATACTTCCCCTTTCTTCTTCGCCGCTCTTGCGACTCCTGTTAGCACCTTAAAGTTGGCATCCTCACAGAATACATAATCCGCATAATTCTTTCCAATGACATTTCTCGAATCCTCCCTTGGGATAAACTTCTTATCAAGAGCCTGTCCAAGGAGGACGGCAGCCTCCTTGGTCGTAATGCATCGGCCCTCCCTGCATTTTGCCGTTAAATGCAGTTCTGCTCCACGGTTTTCCCGTTCAAACATCATCACTCTTGCCACCTTTACATCATGGCGGCCTAGCTTCCTCGTAACTTTTTTTCTCTGAATCTCGATAATTTCCCCCGTATCGCATAAATTATTCGAAAACTCCTTTACAATGCGCGCCACTTCTCCAAGCTGCCCAGCAACCGCCTCTCTGCTTTCTGCCATACGGTTATGCCAGGCTAGCTTTAATTTGGCAAGTGACATGTTCCGATTGGTTTCCTCTATAAAATCCTCTACTCGGATACAATGTTTCTTTAAATGTATTGGAACGTCCTCCATCCCCACCGCCCCATTTTCCCTTGCTGCTTCTAACACAGAACACGCTGCTTCATAGCTTTCATCGAAATGCTTTTGCCAACAGATGCTGCATTTCGTACAATTCTCACATAGGTTGGAAGACAATCCTTCAAAGACCGCATTCATATCCATCACATTTAAGGCTTCCTTGGATTGTGTCAGGCTTTCAAAGCTAGCCGCAAGTTTTTTGAAGGAACCCGATATTCCTTCTAGTTTCTTCTTTGCGGTATTTTCTAACTCCTCTTTGATATATTCCTCTCCACTTCTTATTCTCTGCTTTCTTAATAAAGAAATGGCTCCTGAAAAAAGCAGAAGTACCGCCAAAACTGCCGTTGCATAAATGACGAGCTTTAGTAAAACATCCGATTCCACAAAGAAAAACGCAAACACCGCCAGAATTGCTCCTGTTAATAGTAGTACTTGTCTCCTTCTTTTACTCATATGCTTTACCTGACCTTGTGGCATAGCGCCAACACCCTTTCTTTTATAATCTCTGCCTATATGCATCTAGGCTTTGTACTAGTGATTATAATTTTAGAAAGGCGAAATGTTTGTCAAATACAAGCCAAAATGCCTTGAAATTTAGTGACATTTTCCCACTTTTCCTCACTTCAAACTCGATTCAACGCATCTCATAGTGTTTAAGAAGCTAATGTTAGCAAATTTGCTTGGAATTGTAATACTCTGCATAATCAGTATCTAGAAAAATTTCTAACTTAAGAAAATGCTTATTTCTTTTTAATAAGCATGGGAATTTGGGATGTCGAAAGGTCGAAACAGAAAAATAAATGGAACACACTTTTTTTAGATTTTATTGAGACTAAATTCAAAAGATTTTCAGAAAACAAAAGCGGCCTGAAATCCTAAGATTCCAGACCGCTTACTAGACGTAGCGAAAGAGGGATTTGAACCCACGACACCACGGGTATGAACCGTGTGCTCTAGCCAACTGAGCTATTTCGCCAAAACTGTAAACCAAGTATAACATTGTTTTTTTTACTTGTCAATAATATTTTCTTAATTTTTTAAAAAATTATACGAATTCCATTAATTTCATATCAGGGAGGGTATTTTAAGGGATGCCATCTCATTTTACTAAATGGACATCCCCTAAAATCCCTCTAGCCGGACAGCACTTGCTTGTCCTTACTCTTCCTGTTTAAAAATGATCTCATCTTTATAAACAAGACCAAGGACATCACGTGCAACCTGTTCTATGTATTTCCTTGTCTGCATGTAAGCCTTTTTTTCTTCAAGCTCTTTTGTTCGTTCTTCCTGTTCGGCAATCTGTTCTTCCAACTTCGCTTTCTTTGCAAGCTTCTCTTCATAATCATTCTCTAAATCCGAACGTTTCACTATTACAACTAAGCATATCATTAAAACCATGACGGCGATCAGCCTAAGCCCGGTTCTTTTTCTTCTTTGTCTTTTCTTTTTTGTTCGCATCCTCAATCACTTCACCCTTTTCCTCCGGTATTGAAATAAGCTCAAAACAACCTTTTTTAACCTCTGGAAGATCTGGTTTCGCTCCCTGCTTCGCCTCCTGTTCCTGGCGTCTTTTCTCTTCTTTTGCTTTCTTTTTTATTGTAACCTTTTCCTCATGCTTTTTCAATCGTTTTTCAACCATTCGGCCTGCCGCATCCGCCCGTCTTCTGCCCTTTCTATAAAGGAACCTTAAAAAACGTCTTAATTGTTTGATCAAAAAACGGATTGGCGTAAGTAAGATATGTATCGCTCTTTTCATAAGACGTATCAACGTCTTTAATGCCTTTGTGACAGTTTTTACAAGAAATCTGCTAAGTAAAAAATGGTATGCATTCATTCCTATAATAATCCCCAGCACTGCATACCATCTGATCATTCCATTATTCTTAAGATACATCATTCGAAAGATGAGCACTCCTGATGCAATCCAGAAACAGATATCTTCTATGGCAATCAAGACTTTTCCATGCTTTATGATATTTCGAATAATCAGTATGCCATCATACATAAGAAAAAGGAGAGCGCCCCACGCTAACGAGGTAAAAAAATATTCTGCCTCAGCAAAGATAGCTGTATTCATCCATACACCCCCAGGTTATTTAAACATTCTCTTAAGGAGCGATTCCCCTGTCTTTTTATAATTGCGGATTTCTGAATATACTAAACTATCTATGTTACCGGTGATATCCACTTCTCCTTTTTCCAGCGTGAGCCTTCCGATATGCAATTCACTTCCGCGAATCATTAACATTCCCTGCTCAGTCTCTAGAATAATCTCCTGCTCATCAAACGAACGTACATCATTCACACCGGTTAACACCGCGCTTTTCCGATCGCTCATATTGATAAGATGCTTTCTTGTCTGTGCTCTATCTTCCATATAAACACCTCATATCATTTTCTATGGGTCTTCCCCTGCTGTTAATAATATATGCGGTGTCTTGGAATTCATGATTTATAAATACTTGTAGAGTTCTTTTGCCTCATCCTTCTTAGTTGTATCTAAAATATCTAATACTTCCACTTTCACGGCCTTGCTTCCGAACCCAATCTCAATCACATCTCCAACTTTCACATTCTGAGATGCCTTGGCTGGCTTGTCATTGACTAATACCCTTCCTGCATCACATGCTTCATTGGCAACTGTTCTTCTCTTAATGAGACGGGATACCTTCAGATACTTATCTAAACGCATGATTCTTCTCCTTTCTTTCTATCAAGAACAAAATGGATGTTCCACTTTAATCTCCAGAAATTAAAAAACTGCCGCAACAAAACGCTAAGGCTAATGGGATTCTACTGTTTCCCACCGCTTTAGCATCTCCATGCGACAGCTTGACATTCTTATGTTTACCTAGAACATTCTAAAAAGCAAATAGATTCCTAATTACTGATTGATAACGTCCTTTAAAGCCTTACCAGCTTTGAATTTAGGTGCCTTGGAAGCAGCGATAGTGATTGTTTCCTTTGTCTGTGGATTTCTACCAGTTCTTGCTGGTCTTTCAGATACTTCGAAAGTACCGAAACCAACTAACTGAACCTTTTCACCTTTTGTTAATTCTTCTGTAACAACATCAATAAAAGCCTTTAAAGCCTTTTCGGAATCTTTTTTAGATAATTCTGTCTTTTCTGCGATAGCTGCAACTAATTCTGCCTTGTTCATGGATAAACTCCTCCTCTAACGTATTATTATAATAGTTCTCTCGAATAATCATTCTGATTATCACACACGTTCCCATAGAGCGAAACGCTCTTCTCCGGGCAAATCAGGTGAAATACTAGTGTTTTCTAAGATTGACATCACCTTCAATCTATTTATAAACTTATTGTGCTTATTTGTCAAGGAATTTTCTGCATTTATTTCCAAAAACCCAGAGTTTTTTAGCGTTTTCGGACTGCCTATTTCTATTTTTATCAGAAGGCTTTGTGAATTTACTTTTTTTCCTATTTTTCTGATAAAAAGCCTATTCTGTCTGCCGAAAAATGCATCCTGTCCACACATAATTTCATAGTATTTTTATTCCCTTTTATATTATAAATATACAAACAAATGATCTTTCTGAGGCTTTTCTTGGGAAACCTCGTTTTATTTATCGGTATTTCACAAATAAAATGATAACCCTAATTTGGCGATCTATACGTTTTTCTTTATTTTTTCTTAATCTCAAGAAAGATCTTATCGTCTTCTTTGGGCGCCCCATAACTGCGAATACGGAACTTTTCCTTATAAACCGTTTTTTCTAATGATCTTCAAATCAGTTCATAATCATCCGTATCATAATAAACATTTCTAATCGTATGTATTCCATAGCTGTCGGCAGTCATATACGCTTCCATTCCCTTTAACAGACGCTTATACTGCTCTGCATTCATCATATATTTCTTTTCCACACGCTCAAACACATAATTAACGGCTGCCATCACTTCTCCTCCTTCTTGTTTTGATTCATGCTTTGATTTACTATCATACCGTGAAGATATGTCCGTTCATTGTTCATCCTGTGAATAATCCATGAAATACTGCTAGTTCTTAAGTAAGAATACCGCGCGCTTTTTCACTTTGCCAGCCTCAGTCAGAGTTCATTTTCTGATTTATAGGAATGACTCAAACAAAGGCGCTGTCGCACGAAGAGAGGGCGGTGCCTAAAGCGTCATGCGTCCGAACATTTGGAAACATAACGCTTCAGGCACCGCCCTCTCTTCGTGCGACAACCCTTTTTCTTCTATATTAAAGTATATTCTTAGCCCTTACGATTTTCTTTGCAATTTCATCAATTCGGTACTTCTCCCGATATGCTAACTTCTCTCCATATTCCACAAGCTTCTTCACAGCCTCTTTGCTTGTATCATCCATTCCCGGAATCTCTTCTTCTGTAACCCAGATCATACGATAATAATTGTGCGGCCTGTCAATTGCCTGATAAATCTTTCTTAGCTCATAATCAACGGTCTGCTCACTTCCATTCATAAATACATCAAGCATCGGAACCGCCCAGTTTACTAATCCCCACCTTTTCACCTCATCGTATTGATAGCTTTTCTTATTTGTAAGATTTCCGATGGAGAGTAACAAAGTGTCCGAAAGGCATACGTTTCCCGGAAGCTTTAAGGACTCAATCAGTGCACACATTGCAGGATTATTCGCTACCACACCGCCGTCTACCAAGCAATTGATCCGCTTCTTTCCTACTTGTAATGCCTGTGGAGGAAAATACGTAGGCGCCCCTGTCGAAGCCATAATCGCATCTACAAGTGGATAGTTTCTTTTTGGATCATTCCGACTGCTTACTGTATTAAAGAACACGGCCTGCTTCTTTGTCATATCATAAGCGACCATCAGACAAGGTCTTCTTAAGTCCGCAAGGCACGCATCATCAAAATACTCATACAGTTTCTGCCTTAATCGTTTATTTGTATACTTTGCTCCAAAGAATGGATACCCGAACCTTCTTTTAAATATGTATTCTCCCTGATCGATATATAACTGCAGTACATCCTCTGCAGAATATTTGGAACCGCCCTGCTCATTTGCGTACAGATATAATCCAGTAAGAATTGATCCAGTACTTGTTCCTGCGATCAAATCAAAGTAATCTCCGATTCTAGCATCTTTTTCCTGACTGTATTCTCTTAGTTTTTTCTCCAACTCCCTTAATACAACAGCGGATACAATTCCTTTCATCCCACCGCCATCGATTGATAATATATTCTTCACAAAGGCTCATCCCTTTCCCTGAAAGCGGAATTCTCTCACCTGTTTTCTTAACGAACACAGGCCCATGCGGGGTTCCTATTATATTATATCTCTATGTCTTATGTTTAGAACGAAAAAACAGCCGAAACTTAATAATTTAAGTCCCGACTGTTTTTCCCTATCTTCTTTTTTATTTACAGCAATGTCTATTCCGCAAAAGCTTCTTTTCTTTTTGATTCCATCTGATGTGTGAAGTAATATCCTCCACCTATGACACATGCACAAACGATTAGATATAAGAAAAATAACGGATGTCCTATTGTTCCTGTAAAGATGATCAATGAACCGATAATCGCGAGAACTGGAACGACATATCCCATAAACTTATTCTTAATCTCACCTTTCTTTGTAAGGCGGATTACAACAACATATAGTATGATGTAACTTACATAACTAAAGCATACTGGAACTTCCGATACATCCGGAAGGCCTGCCTTTTGTAAAAAGTAATTTGCCACAAACCATACAGATGCGATAACATATGCTAAAATTGCAGAATTTATTGGCATCATGCCAAATCTCTCTGATTTTTTTGTAAACAGGCTGCTCTTTGGAAGCAGACCTTTTAAGGCAACGGAATAAGGAAGCTGGATGAATCCAAGGATTATTCCGTTTAATGTTCCTAATATGGCTACGATAACAAACACTAAAATAAGTTTTGCACCCATATGGCCAAATACCTGATTAGCCGCAAGGAATACGCTGTCATTCCCCTGCGCAAGCACTGTATCCGTTCCAAGAAGGGACGTAATCCCCACAAAGTAAACGATGTAGCAGGTCAGAATGATAAGTGGTGAACAAATCAAGGCAATCGGCAGGTTGCGTTTGCTGTTCTTAATCCTATGACCAATGGATGTAGCAACAATCCAGCCATCATAGGAAAAAGCAATTGGTGCAAATGCCATGAGCCATCCACCAGAAGTTCCCACAGTCTTTATAGACTCCATATCCTTTACCATGATTTCTCCCGGATTTCCATAGACCAGACCAATCACAGCGAATAATAAAAGTGGAACCAGCTTAATCATCATCGAAGCATTCTGAAAATATCCGCCCGCCGTGGAGGAAACTATATTCATGCCGAACAGTAAAGTCATAATTACAAAGCCAATCAGCATCTGATTTTCTAGAGTTCCTTCTATCTGGAACAGCTGGCATATATAAATTCCGGTCACCCAGGCAACTACTGGCGCTAATGTACCGAAATAAAAGATAATCTGAAACCAGCCCATTGCTCCGGCTGCTCTTCTTCCAACAAACTCTTCCGCATAACCAATCGCCCCGCCCTGTCTGTTACTACGACTGGCAAGCTGTGCAACCGTCAGGCATCCAAATATAATCGCAATAGCAGCGATTAAAAATACTGCTATTCCAAGCAGCATATTGCCATTCGTATACTGCAATATGTCATCAGACTTAAAAAAGATACCAGATCCGATAACAATTCCTGTAATCATTGTTATGGTGGTAAACAATCCATATTTTTTTTCTTGCATTGTGGATTCTCCCATCTTTCGTCTTTTACTATGCCAATAAAACGCGTTAATTCGTTAAACAGCACAGGGTAAAAGATTCCTGTATTTCATATGTGTACCATCATAATATGAAAAGTTATCAATTGCAATTATTTTTTTCTTTTTTTATAAATAACTACATTTGTCTGCTACTACAATACAAAAAAGGAATAACGTGATCACGTCATTCCTTTTTTTATATTAGTTTTCCATCTGACGTCCTAAAAATGCCGCTGCTGTGGCTGCAAGTTTCATTTCCACCTCACCAAGCTTTACCCTTGCATCTTTTGTAAGAATTAAAACTGCACCAATTATATCTCCACCACTAATGATAGGACAAATCACTTCATAAGCAATATCTGTATCATCGCTTGCAATACGTACAAAGCCTCTTTCTTCTTTGCCAACTACAACCATTTCACGATTATTGATTACAATTTCTAAATCCTTTGTAATCGATCTTGCTACCCAGTCCTTCTTGCCGGCACCTGCAACTGCAACAAACTGATCTTTATCGGTAACTACAACGATATGGCCTGTTGTCTGTGCAATCACTTCTGCATACTGCTTTGCAAACTGGCCTAACTCGCCAATCGGAGAATACTTCTTTAAGACAATCTCTCCTTCGCGGTCTGTAAAAATTTCTAATGGATCCCCTTCACGGATTCGTAATGTTCTTCTAATTTCCTTTGGGATAACCACTCTGCCCAAGTCATCAATTCGTCTTACAATTCCTGTCGCTCTCATATTGCTTCTTCCTCCATCTTACAACCTAACATAAATCTTAATATGACATTTATAGCAATGCCATCATAAAAAAAACTGCTATTCCAAGCAGCATATTTTGATTTTATATTTGGAAAAATGTTATCAAATTAAAAAAAGATACCTGATCCAATAACAGCTCTTTGCATTTCTTCTGTCATGGCGGTAAACAATTTTATTTTTCTCTTATATTTTCTCTCTTGTAGTTTCGAGTTTTCTCATACTCTTATTTCGTAAAAACAAAATCCGATGAATCTCACTATCATTTTTCATATTCTATCATATTATGAAAAATTATCAATTGCAACTTTTTTTCATTTTATGCAATAAATACATCTAATTTTCTTTAACACGCAAAAAAGAGACTGTAATACCAAGAGATTACACTCTTTATATTACAGTCCCTTTCCATTAATTTTCCATCTGACGTCCTAAGAACGCTGCTGCTGTTGCAGCAAGCTTAATCTCCACGTCACCAAGTTTTTGTTTTGCATCTTTTGTGAGGATTAACACTGCTCCAATAGCATCTCCCTCACTAATGATAGGTGCTATCACTTCATATACAATATCTTCATCATCGCCTGCGATCCGAACAAACCCCTTATCTTCTTTTCCCACGGCGATACTTTCACGATCATTAATCAATGTCTCTAAATCTTTGCTAATTGGTTTTGTCACCCAGTCCTTCTTAGCAGTACCCGCAACAGCTACGAACTGATCTTTATCGGTAATGGCAACGATATGACCGGTCGTCTGTCCAATCGAATCAGCATACTGCTTCGCGAACTGGCCTAACTCGCCAATCGGTGAATATTTTTTTAAAATAATCTCACCTTCACGATCCGTAAAGATTTCTAACGGATCGCCCTCCCGGATTCGCAGTGTCCTTCTGATTTCTTTTGGAATAACTACTCTACCCAAATCATCTATCCGTCGTACGATTCCTGTCGCTTTCATACAGCATATTCCTCCATTTTACATTATATAGTCTTAAGATGAATTCTCATATTTAAGTTTTATGTTTATATTGTTTGTAAAATCAAGGAATTTATACCTTTGCGACTTAACATATTTACTCTATTTCGCTTGTTTTTATAATAAACTTAACGCTGCCTTCACAATCATCCGCAATGTCTGTGAAACTTTCATAACTCTTGCCTGCACTTACAACGGCATCTAATCTGTTTATTAAATCTTTGATATCACCATTAAATGTATCGATTACCTTTAATACCGCATCCTGATGGAAGGTTTCCATACCTTCTTTTAATTCCTTGCCACCATCGGTTAGAGTATCCACACCTTGTGATAACTGTGTAACTGCACTGCTTAAAGATGCAGTTCCCTGTTTTAATGTATTCGCTGCTGCACGTAATTTCTGAGTTCCTTCTTTTAAGGATGTACTTCCAGCTGAGAGTTTTGTGATACCAGCTTGCAATGTCTTTGTTCCTTCATACAGTTTAGTAAGTCCTGCACTTAACTGTTCAGAACCATTCTTAAGAGCACCTGCTGCTGTATTTAATGTGGCGATATTCTCACTAAGACCTGCTTCATTCATCTGGGATACAATCTGACTTAATGCAGCAATGGCACCTTCTAACTGTCCAAGCTGTTCATACTGCTCACTTGTAAGATCAGATCCTGCTGCCACTAATTTTGCCTGTGCAGTCTTAATCTCTTTTACCTGTGCGGTATAGCTTTCAATTGTCTGCTGCATGGACTGTGCCATGGAATTTACACCAGCTGCAAGGCTTTCTGTTCCGGCACTTACCTTGCTTAACCCGCCTGCGATTGTCTTTGCTGCATTCACAGCTCCGTTATCACCTTCATATCCGGCTACAATTGTGCTGACACCAGCTTTGCTGCTTGCAAGACCGTCAACCAATGTCTTCATGTTATCATCTAATGTTGCAGCTCCGCTTGCAATCTGAGAACCCCCGTCTGCTAATGTGGAAACACCGCTTGAAAGTTCACCCATCTTGCTCTGAAGTGTAACAAGACCGTCATATAAGGTACCAGAACCAGATACAAGCTGTTCGGATGCATCACTTATCTTGTTAATAAGATCATTGATGCTATCGATATCCTCTATTTCAGACACATCTAAATCAGAAAGGAGCTCACTTGTTGCTACGGTGATCGTCATTCCTAATGTAAAGTCTTCCACATCCGCTGTGATTTCAACCGTATTGGTTAAAAGAGAACTTGTTTTCTCATCTTTGTTTAAGTTAAGACTTTCATCTAATCCAGGAACCGCATAGCCTAGTACAATATTACGGGATCCATCGGAGAATATCTTTCCTTGATTTACTTCCACATTTCTAAACTGATCGTTTGGAAGGATCATGCCGGTTGCCATTACAAATGGAACATACACATCATAACTCTTGCCATCTTCCTTCACAGTCTGCAGCTCATTATTCGTATATTCATAGCGAATGGTTACCTTTCCACTTTTATGAAGAAGATCCTCTGGAGTGATTTCTTCTCCATCTAATAAGTACGTTACCTTAATGGAAACTGGAAGTTCTTTTGTTGTAGTTCCCTGATAATAGATATCTGTTCCTGATGTATTCCAGGTAAGGCTTCCATCCGATGCCACAGTAAATGTTTCATCTCCTTTTACATTTACGATATCGGAAAGATCAGAAGCATCTGCTAAACTTTCGTTTCCTTCCCCATTCTTAAGCCAGTCACTTACGATGATATTAGAAACACTTCCATCTGCACCACAGAATGCATATACGGTCTCATCTTTTGCAAAGATACCGTTTAATACAGACTGGATTGCTTTGTCATTTTCCTGTTTTGTCTCATTTGTCACCGTATTGGATGATGCCATAACCTGGCTTAATGTATTGTTATTAATGTGAACTGCTCCTGTTACTAATAAGGCTGCAATTGCTGTCACCGCTGTGACTTTCACAAATTTCTTTTTCATCGTGATTACCTCCTCAGATCAAATATTAAACCACTTTTTTAATTGCTACTGATTCTTCTACATTCTTCTTTCCTGCCTGCTTCATGCCAAATGTCGTGGCACAAATCGCGCGATCAAAGATTAATAACATTGCTGGAAGCACGGTCAGTACAACTACCATACTGATTAAGGCACCTCTTGCCATTAAAGAACATAAAGAACTGATCATATCAATACCGGAATATAGACCAACACCAAATGTTGCTGCAAAGAAGCTTAATGCGCTGACGATAATGGATTTTGCACTAGAAAGATGTGCAATTTTTATGGCTTCTTTCTTAGAAAGACCAAGAATACGTTCTTTCTTATAACGGTTTGTCATTAAGATTGCATAGTCAACCGTCGCACCTAACTGAATCGTACCGATTACGATTGAAGAGATGAACGGAAGCTCTGTTCCGGTATAGAACGGAATACCAAGGTTAATAAAGATAGCAAATTCAATAACCGCCACCAAAATAACCGGAAGCAGGATGGATTTGAATACAAGTGCGATAATTACGAAGATGACTGCGATGGAAAGGGTATTTACTACCTTAAAGTCCGTATCGGTAATCTCAATTAAGTCCTTCGTACAAGGCGCTTCACCAACGATCATGCCGTTTGCATCATAGCTTTTAATGATGGCATCTAACGCATCTACCTGTTCATTTACCTCATCGCTTGCTACTTTATAACGGGATCCGACTAACATTAACTGATATTCTCCATTATTTAAAATGGATTTGATGGAGTCTGGAATCATTTCATCTGGAATGCTTGGTCCGATTAAGGAATTTAATCCAATCGCCCATTTTACACCATCGACTGCTTCCATATCGTTTGTTAATTTTATGGAATCTTTTGCTGACATGCTGCCATCCACTAATACCATGTGGGTTGCATTCATATCGAATTCGTCTGCTAATTTTGTATTTGCCATGATACTTTCCAAATCTTTTGGAAGAGTCTCATCTAAGTTGTAATATACGGATGTGTGATTATTACCATAAATAGCAGGTACTAATAATACAAGGAAGATGATAGCGAACACACCATAGAACTTTGTAACCACTTCTGAAAGCTTTGGAATCTCTGGAAGAAGCGGCTTATGGCTGCATTTTTCCAATGCCTTATCAAAGATTAAGATCATGGCTGGAAGAACGGTTACACAGCAGATTACGCCGCATACAACACCTTTCGCCATAACGATTCCTAAATCCATACCAAGTGTAAAGCTCATAAAGCAAAGAGCGATAAAACCAGCTACGGTTGTGATGGAACTTCCGACAATGGAAGTAACCGTCTGTGCGATTGCATGTGCCATTGCTGTATCTTTATCACTTGGATACTGCTCCTGCTGTTCCTTGTAGCTGTGCCATAAGAAAATGGAGTAATCCATTGTGACACCAAGCTGAAGCACTGCACTTAATGCTTTTGTGATATAAGAAATCTCCCCAAGGAAGTAATTCGTTCCTAAGTTATATAAGATAGCGATTCCGATACTTAATAAGAAAAGAATCGGTGTTAAGTATGAATCCATTGTGAGTGCCAATACGACAATGGATAAGAGCACTGCGATTCCGACATAAAGCGGTGTTTCTTTTTCAGAAAGTTTCTTCGTATCCGTAACAACTGCGGACATACCGCTTAAAAAGCACTGCTTGTTGGCAATGGAACGGATCTCTTCGATTGCATCCATTGTTCCGTCTGATGATGTAGTATCATCATAGATAATTGCCATCAGGGTAGACGAACCTGAATTAAACACTTCATTTAACTTGTCTGGAAGGATTTCCATTGGAATGTTGATATCTGCCACACTGTCATACCAGACAACTTTCTCTACATGTTCCACTTCTTCTATCTTTTGCTTCAATTCTGATATGTCCTTATTCTCCATCCCGTCCACGATAAAGAAGGAAAACGCTCCTGTTCCAAACTCATTGACTAAGATATCCTGGCCCTTCATTGTCTCAATGTCATCTGGCAGATAAGACAGGATATCATAGTTGACTCTTGTAAATAAGAATCCAAATACAGATGGAATCAGCAGTAACAAACTCAGGATAAAAATCGGAATTTTGTACTTAACTACTTTCTTCCCAAACTCAACCATACGATTAACCTCTTTTCTTTTTTCACTTATTATTTTTTTGTGAGGCCTCACAAAAATGACCATCAGTCACTTACTAGTATATGTTTATACACCCAAAATGACCATTGGTCAATATTATTTTTCCAATTTATCTTTTTTTTATATTTTGTTCCCATTTAGGTAAGGAATGGACAATCTTCCCTTCATTTTTGTTCCCTTGACATTTCCCCTCCATCGGATATATGCTAAAATGAGAACTACATAAGCGGCAGCTTCTTAGCATACTTTAAATACGCTCTGACAAGCAAAGCTCTCGTGAAAAGAAAAGGGGTTAGAATTATGGGAAAACTGGAGAACAACAAAAAAGAAAAAAAAGAAGCTTTATTAAATACCGCTTTTGAACTTTTCACTTCAAAAGGCATTAATAAAACTTCCATATCAGACATTGTAGAACAGGCAGGCGTGGCCAAAGGTACCTTCTACTTATATTTTTCAGATAAATACGACATCCGCAACAAGCTGATCTCCCATCGTGCAAGCAATCTTTTTCATAATGCAGAGGAAGCCATGAATGCCATGCCCGCTGACAGCCTTGCATCTTTTGATGATCGAATCATATTTATGGTTAATCATATTATCGATCAGCTTACGGCAAACAAGTCACTGCTTAACTTTATCAGCAAGAACTTAAGCTGGGGAATTTTTAAGACCGCTCTTACCACCCCAAAAGACTCTTCTGAAATCAACTTTTATGATATTTACACGAATATGCTGCATAAAGAATCTTGTACCTTTAAAGATCCTGAAATCATGATTTTCTTAATTGTAGAACTCGTAAGCTCCACCTGTTACAGCTCCATTCTCTACAATGAACCAGCATCCATTGATAAACTGAAGCCTCACATCTATCAGACAATCCGTCATATCATAAACGACCATACGGTAAGTGACCCTATCCCACTTACTTAACACCAATCCGTCACACTAAGTAAAACAGCTGTTTTTCCCGTTAAACTCCATGTTTTCTAGAAATCTATTTTCACTTAGACATATAAAAAGAACCCGCTAACAAACAGCCACCTGTTTTCTGCGGGTTCTTTTACTATTCATATTCCACTTTAACTAAGCATAATCCGATGGAGGAAAGTGTCTGCCCTGCTAAGCTTCTGTCTTTTTGTTCTAACGCTTCCTTAACACTTTCTGGCTCTCTCTTTAAAAGCCCTACTTCTAATAAGGTTCCTGCAATAATACGCACCATATGATATAAAAATCCATTGCCACTTACATAGATACGGACTTCCCTTTTATGATACCCATTATCCTCTTCTAAAATCGTAATATCTGTTATCGTCCTCACCGTTGATTTACCATCTTTCCTGTCGGTGCTAAATGCTTTAAAATCATGGGTTCCTATAAGGAAAGCGGCTGCCGTTCTCATCGCTTTCACATCTAGCGTCTGTAATACAGGATACGCATATCGTCTAGTAAATACCGATTCCCTCTCCCCAATATCCATCCGGTACAGATACGTTTTTGATACGGCATCATATCGGCTATGGAATGCATCTTTTACAAATTCTACATCCACTACTCGTATTTCTGCCGGAAGTCTTTTATTTAACTCGGATCGAATCTCCTCTTTTGTACTGTTTATCTCCATCCGGACATTTGCAACCTGACCTAATGCATGGACCCCTGCATCGGTTCGTCCAGATCCCGTTACCTTTTCCTTCTGTCCGGTCATTCTTTCTATTTCC
>CALZIE010000028.1 GCA_945787565.1 uncultured Lachnospiraceae bacterium | reverse complement strand
AAGAAAGAAAGTATTTATCAGAAATGGCATGTCAATTGTAATGGCAGGAGATCAGTGGTCTTTGAATGCGTTTGATAAAGTAAAATCAGACTTTGTGCAACAGTTCCCGTTTATGACAGTAAAAGATGCAGAATATGAGCTTCCGACTTGTGCAAGACATCAGGCTTATACAACCAGTTCAGATGTACAGTATGTGGTATGGAGTTCTGACTTCACACAGTCTGGAGTGAATTTTGATGGCGGCATGATCAATATGTGTACAATCTTAAATGATGGTTATCTGATTCCGAAGATCCGTTTTAACGGAGGCGCATATGGTGCAAATGCATCCATGGATGAAAGTATTTTCTTAGTTTATACGTATCGAGATGCCAACGCGGCTAATTCCATTGAGGTTATTGATAATATGGATGCTTATATTGAATCCATAGCATCCAAACTGACAGATGAGGATTTGGAAAGCTATATTCTTTCCACTTATGCTGGTTATTCGGTCCCGAACGGAAAACTGTCAGATGCGTATGCTGCAGCAACCCGTACACTAAGTCATTATGATATTAGTAAGTTAAAAGAACTGTTAGAAGAAATCAAGAGTGCAAAAGCATCGGATTATGCAAGTTATGTAGAGATGTTAACAAAGCTTATTAAAGAATCCAATTACGTAGTCGTAGCATCTCCAGAATACATTGAACAGCATAAAGATCTGTTTGATGATATCATTGAACTTCATTAAAAGTAGCAGTATTTGTGTAAAGCAGAGGCTGTCATACAAAGAGAGGGCGGCACCTGGAATGTTATTTTCAAATATAAGGCACATGAGCAAATAAAAGTCATGAACCAAGTATCTGAAGAGAAACGATTCAGGTGACGCCCTTTTGGTGTGACAGCCTCTGCTTTTCTTTGATGGCTTGGTAATACCAAAACCCTTACTAACTAAAACAATAGATTTCCAGCCAGATATAAAAGGATAATATGAGCTGGATAAAAGATATAGAAAAAGTACTTTAGTCCAGCTCCTTTCTGGTTATTGTAGCCAAGCATCAGAGGAAGGGAGAAAATCATCATCCACTGATAATTATCATTTAAGAAGAAATCTCTATAATTTGAAATGCCATAAGCCTGTGCCATGGCAAAGGTGGTGATTAGCGTATAGATGATTGTGAAACCAGCATATACAGAAATCAATCCCTGTTTGGATTCTTTCTGGCGGTACATCAAAACGCCAAGTGTTACAAAGATAAAGCTTCCTTCATTAAAGAGAATATTAGGAAGGAGAGCTCCAACAAAGGAAGACATGCCATAAAGCGAGGTGGACGCGCCAAGAAGGATACAAAGAATCGTAGAGAAGAATTCAAAGGCGAAGAAGCAGGTCCATATAAAGACTCGTTTTTCTGGTCTTTCCTTTGCTTTTTCTGAAACAGTCACAATAATTCCAACTAAAAGCAGAGTGACAAATATGTTATTGCTTATGTAGTGGTAAGGGGAAGAAAGAATATTATTTAGTAGCAGATCGATTGCTGCCATTCCTACACCAAAGATATACATACGTTTCAGATAGTGAATCCGATTTCTTGTGTAATGCAGTCCCCACGTCATACAGAACATGAAAAGAGGGGCAGACAGTCTTCCAAGCCATCGAAGATATACCGGTGTACCAGGGATGAATTCACCGATATGGTCAATCAGCATTAGCACTAGGGCAAGTAGTTTTAAAGATGTCGTTGTCATAAGAGTCTCCTTTTTGAGTTTTGATGGAAAAATCATCCTTATAGTTACTATAAATGGAAAGTAAGTAAGTGTCAACCAGGATTAAGAGAAATGATGGAAGGGAAGAATTTTAGCATCCTACTAGATTTGTGCAGGGAAATTTGCTACACTAAAAGCAAAGAAACTTACAAAAGAATGTAAGGAAGATAGACAAAAGGAAGGGATAGAAGATGAGCAATAAAACAAGCTGTGAATGCTGTATGAATTACGATTATGATGAGGAATACGAATGTTATGTATGTCTAATGAATTTAGATGAAGACGAGATGGGCAAATTTTTAACGGATACCTTTGATGCATGTCCATATTTTCAATTTGGAGATGAATATAAGATTGTGCGTAAACAGATGTAAGCTGTGATACGCATATGGCACAAGGAGGCCTGCGTTATGAAGCAGTATCAGGGAAGGTCAGTCTTTCAAGGCATGGCGGCTGGCACAATTCGCTGTTATGCCAGACTAGAACAAAAAGTGAAACGAATACCGGCTGCTGATACCAACGAACAGCTTAGACGTTATGAAGAGGCAAAATGGCAGGCGGCACAAAAGCTCAGAGGATTGTACGAAAAGGCAATGAAAGAAGCCGGGATGGATAATGCCGCGATTTTCGAGGTACAGGCTATGATGCTAGAAGATGAGCATTATAATGATACGGTAAGAAGCTTAATTTCCGGAAAGAAGATCAATGCAGAATATGCAGTCTATATGACCGGGGATAAATTCTCCAGGATATTTGCTGAGATGGACGATGAGTATTTTAAGGCCAGGGAGATGGATGTAAGGGACATTACAAAGTGTCTTTTACAAATTCTTGGAGGATATGATGAAACCGGGATTATTCTTACGAATCCAGTGATTTTAGCATGTCAGGAATTAGCACCAAGTGAACTGATTCATATGGATCGAAATCTTTTGCTGGGAATTATTTTGGAACGAGGATCGGTAAATTCTCATACTGCCATTTTGGCAAGGTCTATGAATATTCCAATGTTGACTGGCATTTCCATGGAGAATGAGTGGGAAGGGAAGATAGGAGCGATTGATGGATTTGAAGGAAAGCTCTTAGTCGAGCCGGATAGGGAGATTCTGTTGAAACTTCATGAGATGCAGCAGGAACAACAACAGGAAAGGAAACGCTTAGAGGCATTATATCAGTGTGAAGATATTACAAAAGACGGCGTTTCCATTCCTCTTTATGCGAATATCCGAAAGGCAGAGGAGGTGAATCAGGCAGTAGAGTGTAGGGCGGCAGGCATTGGGCTGTTTCGGACGGAATTTTTATATTTAGAAAAAGATGGTTATCCGACGGAGGAGGAGCAGTTTCAGGTTTATAAAGAAGTTGTTCAGCGGATGGATGGAAAACCGGTAGTGATCCGTACAATAGATATTGGAGCGGATAAGAAGGCCCCGTATTTTGGATTGGAGTCAGAAGAAAATCCGGCTATGGGATATCGGGCAATCCGCCTCTGTCTTAATCGGATAGAATTATTTAAGACACAGATTCGTGCAATTTTACGTGCCAGCATGTATGGAGATGTGGCGATTATGTATCCTATGATCATATCCGAATCCGAACTAATGAAAGCAAAACAGATTTTTAAGGAATGTGAGAAGGAACTGGATGAGAGTGCGGTTCCATATAAAAAGATTGAACAGGGAATCATGATTGAAACGCCGGCAGCGGTTATGATCAGTGATCTGTTGGCAAAACAAGCGGATTTCTTTAGTATTGGAACAAATGACCTGACTCAGTATACGCTAGCAGTTGACAGGCAGAATGCGAAATTAGACGGTTACTACGATGAACATCATCCAGCTATCATGCGTATGATTGAACTGACGATAAAAAACGCGCATAGTGCAGGCATAAAGGTATCACTATGCGGAGAGCTAGCAACGGATCCAGTTATGATTCCGATACTGCTTAAGATGGGCATGGATGCGCTATCCGTATCTCCTTCCTCTCTTTTTGCGGTGAGAAAAGAAATCAGGGAGTGTGTGCGAAATAGCTAAAGCGGTAAATTACAGATAGAAAAAGGATATAAATTACTGCTAAACCAGAAAAAGGACAGTATCAAAGAAAGCCTGCAGGATTCCAGTTTGCGATAAAGGAATGGGAGATCGGGTCGAATAAAAAGAAGGTCTCTCCAAAATAAATCCGGTCATCGCTAAAGCTATAGAAGAAGTAGCCAAGAAGGATATTGCCGACTATGTTACCAGTTAGACAGCCTTTATTATGGTCATAGAAACCAAGAATCGAATTAGAGAGAAGTCCGGGAGAGATAGGATTCAAAATGGTACGCATGGTACCCTCTTTTGCAACCTGCTGTCCCGGCATTTCATTATAGTCCCAGAACATGCCGTCAATTGGATAGAAGTTTGGATAAACAAGATAGCCGATATTCGGAGGATTCGATACCGTCTCAGAATCTCCACACTGTGAATAGTTCATATGAAAACGATTTCCATCTTCGCTGAAAGCAATTCGCAGTTTTCCAGGTTCAAATGTATTTTTGCAGTAATATGGGGGATTCCCCTTCCAGGTCGCTTCAATCACTACTTCTTTTGTGAGCTCATTCTGCATGATCCTTCCCATAAAATGTCCACTGCCATAAAGCTCAGGTATGCCAAAATAGGTGCCAGAGACTGTATCTGGCGATATTTTCTCCATTAGAATATAGCCTTCTTCTGATATCTGATAAGAACCGGTAGGAAAGCCTCCAGGGCCTTTGGTCAGGGAAGGGGAATTCCATAACAAAATCCCATTTTCATTAAGCTTTGTATCTCCACTTGGGAAAAAGGAAGAGGGATCTTTTCTCTGGTCTGAAAATGCAGGATATGGCAAAGGGGGAGGAAGAATCCTAGAGACCTTTAATTTTCCGTTTATTTTAAGAGAGCGGGTACCGGATTCATAATCTCCTAGAATAACAATGGTAATATGAGCTTCTTGAATGCTAGGAGGAAGTTCTAGAAATAGATGAAATGGTTGTTCTATCGTATCGGAATCGGAGAGATTTAGATAAGAAGTTATGGTATTATCCGGATTTGCGATATCGGTTAACGAAATCTGAATACTAGCCCCATGACAGCCCTGATCGGAACATATTTTTATATAGCCATCTAATTCAATGTGAGAATTTATAATATGCCCAATCAGTACCCGCTCGGCTTCTTTTCCGATAAAGTCATCCTGTTTCTTGATTGCGGTATGAGTGATCGTGTAGTAAATCTGCATTCCATAAAACGGTTTCGATGGGAAGAATCCATTTGATGGGTATTTCCCCACATATTCATCTGGAATTGCAATATGAGAAAGAGGAGACGGATTCGAATGATGTTTCCTTCTTCCAAAGGTTTCATGCTTGTTTTCCAATTGTCTCACTCCCAAAAACAATCTTATTAATAGTGTATTCGTTTTCTAGTGGAATGCTACTGGTAATGGAATAAGCGTGATTTTGATAGGATTTCAAGATGATTTACGGAATGAATGCGTATTTTAAGCGAAATAAATTCATAATAAATGATGAAAATAGTAGAATAAGGACTATTGTTGTTGCCATTTTATTGAAAATGCGTTAAGATGAACAGTAAATGAATACCAGGAGGAAAAAGGATGAAATTCAAAGATATGCCATACACACGTGTTCAGTTTGAAGACGTGGAAACAAAGATGAATGAATTAATGGAAGAATTCAAAGCAGCAAAAAGCGGTGAAGAACAGTTCGAAGTTCATAAGAAATATTATGCACTGACTTCTGAAATCGAGACACTGATGACAATCGCTCATATCCGTTACGATATCGATACACAGGATGAATTCTATTCCGCAGAAAATGATTACTATGATGAAGTTGGACCAAAGCTTGACAACTTAAATGTAAACTATATGATGCTTCTTTATCATTCTCCATACCGTGAGTATTTAGAAAGCAAAATTGGAAAAGTAGCATTTAAGAACATGGAATTAAGAATTAAGTCTTTTGATGAAAAGATAATTCCATTAATGCAGGAAGAGAATGCCTTAACAACAGAATATACAAAACTGATTGCAGGCGCTAAGATCGATTGGGAAGGAGAAACCCTTAACTTATCCCTTCTTGGAAAATACTTAAATCATTCCGATCGTGAAGTTCGTAAAAAAGCACATGCAAAACGTTCTGCATGGATGGCTGAAAACGGAGAAGCGTTAGACCGTATCTATGACAGTCTTGTGAAAAACCGTGATAAGCAGGCGAAAGAATTAGGCTTCAAGAACTATGTGGAACTTGGATACTACCGCATGGGACGTAACTGCTATGATAAGGAAATGGTTAAGAACTTCCGTGATCAGATCAAGAAGTACTGGGTTCCATTTGCAGAAAAGCTTCATGATATTAGAAGAGAACGTCTTGGACTTGATAAGCTTTATGCAATTGATGAGAGCGTATACTTTAAGAATGGTAATCCAGAACCAACGGGCACACCAGAAGAAATCATGAAAGATGGACAGAAGATGTATTCTGAACTGTCTCCAGAAACAAAGGAATTCTTTGATTTCATGACAGAAAACGAATTATTCGATGTATTAGGAAGAAAGACAAAGAGAGCCGGCGGCTATATGACTTACCTTCCGAAATATAACTCTCCATTTATTTTTGCAAACTTCAACGGAACAAGCGGTGATATTGATGTAATCACACATGAATGCGGTCATGCATTCCAGGGTTATATCTCCGGAAAAGACCCAATCCGTGAGCATGCAGAAATCACAATGGAAACAGCAGAAATTCACTCTATGTCCATGGAGTTCTTTACAGAGCCTTGGATGAAGTTATTCTTTGGTGACAGAACAGCAGATTATGTTGAGATGCATACCGAAGATGCAGCAGCATTCATTCCTTACGGATGTACCGTAGATGAATTCCAGCATGTTGTATACGAAAATCCAGAAATGACCCCAGCAGAAAGAAAAGCTGTATGGGCGAAATTAGAAAAAGAATATAAGCCACATCTTGATTATGCAGATGATGCATTTATGGCAAACGGCGGTTTCTGGCAGAAACAGTCCCATATCTATCAGATGCCATTCTACTACATTGATTACTGTATTGCTCAGACATGCGCATTCCAGTACAAAGTATGGATGGATGAGGACTATAAAGCAGCTTGGGAAAGCTACTTAAAACTTTGCGAATTATCCGCAAGTGATTTCTTTGTCAACATGCTCCCAGCAGTAGGCCTTAAGACTCCATTCGAAGATGGCTGTGTAAAAGACATCGTAGACAAATTATCAAAGAAAATGTTTTAAATTGAATTATATATAATTCAATTTAAAACATGGGGCTGTCACACTAAGAGAGGGCGGCACCTGGAGCGTCATGTTTCCCGATGTTCGGACGCATGAGCGGACAAAAGTGGACTTATTCTTTACCTATCAGACAGAAAAACACTGTCTGCTATTTAAAGAATAAGTCCACTTTTGTTCGTCATGAGCCGGACATCCGGGAAACATGACACTCCAGGTGCCGCCCTCTCTTAGTGTGACAGTCCCATTAACATGTAGGTTAAATAAATATAAAAATAGAGACTAGTAAAGACAATGTTGTATTATTAAGCTTACAGTTTCAATACAGATTAATCAGTGAGTAGTAAAAGACTGAGAGAGTAGGCGCTACAATGCATTAATTCTTTAAAGCGAGTGTTTGCATAAAACGGGAATACATGGTATTTATTATAAAAAGTATTCATGTATACAAATGTTACGGGAGGAATCAGAATGAAGATCATTGCGTTCGAAGTGAGAAATGACGAGCTGGAAAGCTTTAAGAAGATGGAGAAGGAATATGAGGCGGAAATTACATATGTCTGCGATGTATTAAGCAAAGATAATGTTTATTTATTAGAAGGATTTGAATATGTAAGCATTCTTGGATTTAGTAAGCTTGATAAGGATCTGATTGATCTGATGAAGATATATGGAGTTAAGGCGGTTTCTACCCGTACAATCGGCTATAATCATATCGATGTGGAGTATGCGGCTAAGGCAGGTATTGTAATCAGCAACGCGAACTATGCACCAAATGGAGTAGCAGATTATACGATTATGCTGATTCTGATGGCAATGCGAAACTATAAGCAGGCATTATTCCGTGGAAATGTGAATGATTATTCCCTGGCCGGACTTCAGGGAAGAGAGATGCGCAATATGACAATCGGTGTTGTAGGGGCTGGAAGCATCGGGGCTACCGTTATTCAGAATCTGCAGGGATTTGGCTGTGAGATTTTAGCGCATGCGAATCATCCAAAGAAAGAATTAGAAGGAATGTGCACCTTTGCATCTATGGATGAAATCTATAAACGCTGTGATATTATTAGTTTCCATGTACCGCTTACCAAGGACACCTATCATATGGTAAATGATGAGACGCTGGAAAAGATGAAGGATGGAGTAATCTTAATTAATACAGCAAGAGGAAGTCTGATGTCATTATCCACTCTGATTAAAGGAATTGAGACAAAGAAGATTGGAGCATTAGGCCTTGATGTGGTAGAATATGAGGAGGGATTATATCACAGAGATTTACGTTCGGATATTATCAGTAATCGTGATATCGCTTATCTGCGTCAGTTCCCAAATGTGACGATGACACAGCATATGGCATTTTATACACAGGAAGCAGTAGAGAGTATGGTAAGATGTGGCGTTGAGAACTTATGGGAATGCGCAAAGAAAGGTGACTGTACGTTGCGAATCGCATAATATATAGGAATATCCGCGGGAGAAGGAAGGAAATCAAAGAACTATCTTATTGGCAACAGATGAAGGAGGAATGGATTTGAAACGTTCAATGACAATCTTAAACTTTGATAATGCTTATAAGCATCAGGATTTTTACGTAAAGGAGCCTTATGAGTGGATTGATTTTACGGCCCTCTCCGGGACGGATGGCTATTGTGATGAGGAATCATTGAATATCATACGAGCGCGGCTAAAAAAGGCAAAGAAAACCGAAGTTCATTATATTGATTCCGGAAATTATCACTATATTACATATTTATATTTAGAACAGATTCATAAACCGTTTGTTCTTGTATTATTTGATCATCATACCGATATGCAGCCATCGATGTTTGCAGAACTTTTATCTTGTGGAAGCTGGGTGAAGAAGGTATTAGATGAGAACCCATACATAAAGAAAGTCGTCCTAATCGGCGCAAAAGAGGAACTGATCGAACAGATACCAGAAGAGTACCGGGAAATGATTGTAAGTTTTGGTGAAAACAGCATGGATATGGAACAGAGCATCGAGCTGTTTTCAAAAGAAGGATTCTTATATCCGGTTTATATTTCAATCGATAAGGATGTGCTGGATGAGAAAGAGGCAAAGACAAACTGGGACCAGGGAAGTCTTTCGTTCGCAGAATTAAAGACAATATATGAGCATATCTGCTTGAATCATAAAATTCTTGGCGTGGATATATGTGGGGAAATCAGGGAGTTTGAGTCGCTGTATCAGAGTGATCGAGAGTTTGAAAAGAACAGTGAAGTGAATAAAGAAATCTTTGAAATGGTGGAGAATGATGCGGAGTTTTTGTTGGAGTAAATAATAGGAGATTGATGGAAAAGGTTGTAATCCGAGGCCTACCCTTTTATAATAGACCTAGTCGCATGTCGAAAAATGACGATATTTTAACACAAAATATGTGAAAATGTGACAAGAGAAAAGGGATAGAAAGAGGATTTATTATGAAACGAAAACTATGTATGGTTGCCATGTGTACTACATTCCTACTTGCTGGATGCAGCAATAAGAGTGTCGATCTGCTGGCAAATCCAGCAGATGCAGAAACAGAGACTACCCTGGCATCATCACAGAACACCGAAACCAATCAGACAGAAGAGCGTACAGGGGGAGATTATGCGTCCGCTAGCTATGATGAGATTACAGATAGCGAAGAGCTGAATCATGAAAATGATACAGCACAATCCGACGAAATTCAGATGTATTCAGAAGATGAAATAACGAATCAGTCGGATGAATCCGTATCAGAGTCCACAGAGCAATCAGCGGATACAAACCTTCAGGTTCAAAATGTAACAATACAGCAGACAGACGCATCCGATTCTTCATTTAATGCAGAAGAATCCAGTGAATCTGTTGCACCAACCAAAACACCGGTATCAACAGAAAAGCCAACAGCGGCACCAACGAAAACACCGGCATCCACAGCAAAGCCAACAGCAGTACCAACGAAAGCACCGGTATCCACAGCAAAGCCGACAGCAGTGCCAACGAAAGCACCGACAGCAACAGCAAAACCAACAGCGGTACCAACACAAAAGCCAAGTGACACGACAGGACAGACAGGCAGTCAGTCTTCTGAGGTGTCCATTCAGGTAAAGGGGCAGACTATTTCTATGGGTGAGTCGAAGAGTTCTTTAGTATCGAAATTAGGTTCTCCAAACCGTACCGATGTAACAGAGTTTAATTATAGTTACTATGTGTATAATTCCAATTATTCGAAGTTCGCGATGATTGCGGTCGCAAACGATAAAGTAGTGGGATGGTATACAGATTCCAATGATTTTTCCTATTGTGGTCTGACAACGAACTCCACAGTAGCGAATATTAATGCTGCCTTTAAAACATCCAAATCACTGGCGAAAACAATCACGGTAACATCCAATGGACAGAAGATCACATTCTTTATGGATACGCTTGGAAATGGAACGATTGATGGAATCTATGTAGCATCTTCTTCTGTAACCAGCACTGGAACAACAGATGCAGTTCTCACAGCATGGGAAAAGGAAGTGTTAGATCTTACAAATTCCTTCCGTGAAAGAAATGGGCTTTCTGCATTATCCTGGTCTGATCAGGCAGCCAAGTCTGCAAAGAAACATAGTCAGGATATGGCGTCAAACGGATATTTTTCTCATACGTCATTAGATGGAAGAACACCTTATGACCGAATGACAGCAGAAGGGATTTCTTATCGATCTGCAGGTGAGAATATTATCGGGGGATATGGAAATGCCCTATATTCCGTAAATGGATGGGTTAATTCCAGTGGACACAGAAGCAATCTGTTAAGCACATCCTTTACGAAACTTGGTGCGGGATTTGCACTGGGCGGTTCCTACGGCAATTACTGTACCCAGAATTTCTTTAGTTAAATTTTATAATTGTATTCTTGTGCAACCAAACCCACTGTGATATACTTACATTAATTTCCACTAAAAACAGGTCTATCTAGGGGAGGCGGCTATGGAACGATATCTCATTTTAATTGCCGGAATGCCTGCAACGGGAAAAGCAACGTTTGCAGAGTATCTGAGCAAAAGACTAGGTATTCCAAGAGCATGTAAGGATCAGGTAAAAGAAATATTATTTGATCATATAGGCTTTCAGTCGGCTGCGGAGAAACGCAAGCTTGGTATTACAAGTAATCATATTCTGTATTATATGGCAGAAGCGCAGATGCGCACCGGCGGGAATATCATACTGGAGAATGTATTTCATGACAGAGAAAAAGAAGAATTGACTGCACTGGCAAAGAAGTATTCCTATCAGATCCTGACTGTATTATTTCAGGGTGAGATAGAAAACGTATACCAGCGCTATATGGAACGGGAGATGTCGCCTGCAAGACACAGAGGGCACGCAGCTTTGAGTTCTTATCCGGAAAAGGATAGGATGGATAGCTGTCCACCACCAATTCCATTAGAAGAGTTTCGGGAATGGATTATTTCTATGGGAATTTCGCAATTTTCCCTTGGAGAGAGGATCCTGGTAGATACTACAGATTTTACAAGTGTGGATTATCCTAAACTTGTAAAACAGATAGAAAGCGTCATCGGTATATCGGAATCAAAGATGGTAGATGCAAGATGACGCAGAATAAAGAGGCTTTGTAGCACGATTAGAAGAAATTCGAATCTGTTCTGCAAGGCCTCTTTATTTTAAAATGCCAGGAAAACGGGAATGCGTTTCCTGGCAAATTTATTATACCATTCGATTTATCATGACCTACTTGGTCAGTTGTTCAAGGATAGAGCTATCCGGCCAGTATCCCCAGGATTCAATGATTTTGGAATCTTCTAAGAAAAACATCTCAATTGCTTCAAAAGAGATGGATTTTCCGGTAGCAGGGATGCCCATGTAGTCCCCGTTATGTGTTCCTGTAAATAAAAATCTTCCGACTACTTTATTATTTTCCTCCACTAGGTCAAGAATCTCAGCATGTAAATCAGGAAAGGCAGCCGTAACCTGCTTTAGAGTGTCAACAGCGGCTTCAGGAGAAGAAGAACCTGCTGGGCTATGATCGATATAGTCTGCAGAAAGCAATTGCATTACAGCGCTGAAATTCTTATCGTTGTAACCTTCTTCTATAAATAGATTGATTACTCTTTTATTGGATATCATATGCATTTCTCCTTTACTATTATTAATAGTCATCTTCAGGCAGGTGAAATTTTATAATCTGTAGTTATGTATCTGCAAGTAAGATAATAAAATCAAATCTCCATGCTTACGATGGTATTCTTCAGGATAAAAATAATTACTCTTTTAGAATATTCCGGTATAAATTTTTTATACACCGAAAACACGAAAGAATAAAATATACCTCTGAATTTGTAATATATTATACCATAAATTACAAAAAATGGAAAATAAATTTGAAAAAAGTAAAATAAATAGTACCAATTTCCTAGTGTAACGTACAATTTCATAAATAAAAAATTGCAGATGATTTTGAAACACCGGATTGGTGAATAAGAATCATCTGCAAAGTCAAGGCATGTCTTGATCAGGCCCTTTGGGATTTTTGTTTGCTGATCAGGAGAGCAACACAGAAGATGCATAAGCCGGTCAGAAGCTGAATCATATACTGTCCGAATATATCCTTTCTCATAGAAGATGGAAGAATGGTATAGCCGCCAAGTGTCTGGTTGATCTTCGTGTACCAGTAAGTCGGAAGAATCCGGGCGAAATACTGAACCTTTGAACTAATCATGGAAAGCGGAACGAAGATGCCGCCAAGGAAACAAAGACCAAGAGAAACAATATTTCCAATCATGCTGATCTGTTCTGGTGAGGAAATGCTGATGCCAATCAGATAAGCGATGCAAAGGCTGTTAAATGTCATAATCAGTCCGTTTATCATATAATAAATCCAAATGGAGGATTCGAATATGGTTCCGCCTGTTAGGATATAGCCGATTCCCATTGTGATAACAAAGAATAGAAGGGAAAGAGCCAGGCTTGCTAAGGACAGCTGAGCATTCCGGCTGTGAAGGGAAAGAGAAGAGCAGAGGGAACGGCGTTTGATATCGGTTTTATTAAAGTTTAACAGAAGTAAGCTGATGCAGCTAATTACCAGGGCTAATAGAGGATATGGCAGCAGACGGAAGTAATAATAAGTGTTAGAGTGAGTTTCTGTCGCATTCTCCTTTAATTGCAGGGTGACTGTAGTTTCGGATGCTTTTGTGACCTGATCGATGGAGTCCAGTGCTTCCGTAATGCTATAGCCACTATTTGTATAAAGCTTTAAAGATGAGAAAAACTGTTCCAAATCGATATCGGTGTAGATGGATGTATAGGAATCCGGGATTTTAACGGTATCAGCAAGAGAAGCATTTTCACTATAAAGGGCCTTGGAAAAACCTTCCGGCAGAATTACCAGATAAGTGATGTCGCGGAAAAAGAGTGCATCCTGAAGGTCATCTTTGGAATCGTTGACAGCAACGGTGTGGTAGGTGGAAGATAAGTAATCTTGAACTGCTTTGCTTTCGGTTGTTTGATCGCGGTCGATTACGGCAATCGGGATATTGGATTCCTGGAAAGCAGTATCTTCCGCCGTATTTGCGTTACTACTCATAATCATAATAGCCAATGCTACAAATACCCCCAGATTGACAAGGCAGGTAGTGATTTCTCTTTTGGTAATCTGAAAAAATGCTTTAAACACTTGCATAACGTTCCCTCCTAACAATAAGAAAGTTGCCAATCAGCAGGATAACTGCCAGGATGATAAGAGATATGAGGCTTTTGATATAACGGGAATAATCATCGTATACAGTCAGACTGTAGAACATATCCGTAATCAATGCGTTTGGATTGATGGAATTGAGGATTGGTGCTTTCTGCTGAATAGCATCCTTGATTTCTGCTACCATCAGTCCGCTTAAAAAGCTTAAAAGCATAGAAATGCCAACACTGATGGATGTTTTTAAGCCTTCGCTTCCTTTGGAGATAGAGCCGATGAACTGTCCGATACAGATTCCAATCAGACTACCGAAGAAGCATGCTAAGAAGAACAAAGGCGCTTTCACTGCGATATTAACACCAAGGACAAAGCGGATATAGCCTACGACCAGGACGATTTCTGCAAAATGAATCACTAAAGCAGCGGCTAGATCGGAAAGGATCAGTTTCATCTTATGAGTTGGAGTGATACATCGTCTGGCAGCAAGAGGAGATAAGTTAGCTAAGATATCGGAGCTGTTTTTGTTCCCAAGGAACGTGCCATAAATACAAGTCATGGCAATCAATGCATAATAATACTGATAGTTGCAGGAAATGGATTCACCACCAAGAGATACGGAGTTTAGATAGCTGTTGCTGTCTGTAAGCATTTCCATTGCAGTTTCTAATTTTTCCGGATGGTGAATAGCGATATCCGTAAGAATTGCCTGACTGCGTTTATATTGTTCCACAAAGGACTTGATAATGCTTTCTTCCAGTCCGCTTGCTCCAACCGTCAGTTCGATGGAGGAACCGTAGGTAATGATTCCTTTTATCGTTTC
Organism: uncultured Lachnospiraceae bacterium; assembly: GCA_945787565.1. Taxonomy (GTDB): domain Bacteria; phylum Bacillota; class Clostridia; order Lachnospirales; family Lachnospiraceae; genus Lachnoclostridium. The sequence continues at coordinate 5,476 of CALZIE010000028.1, read as the reverse complement.
CTGATCAAGAAGGGATTTTGCGTCTTCTCCTGTGGCAATCTGAATGGAGAAAAGAGGTTTTTCACCATTTTGAACATCCTCTATTATAGAGAGAAAGGTATCGGATCCTTCTTCTTCATTTAATACGATTGCAACTGGTATGGTAGAAAACTGATCCGATACATCTGTTCCATCACCCAGTGTTAGTTTAAATAAAGTTGCCAGGGAAAGCGGGAACAAAAGAAGCCAGAACAGAAGCTTTTTATTTCCAATCAATGCTTTGATGCGGTATTTAAATAAATGAAACATAATAGTGACCTCCTAATCCCTTAATGCTTTTCCCGTGATTTCAAGGAATACATCGTTTAATGTTGGAAGCTCTGAGTACACTCTTCCGAATGAAATATCCTGATTCTTTAAGTAGTCTAAGATGCGAATAACATTATGCTTTCCACCGCTGTAACGAATCTTCAGCTGTTTGTGGTCATAGTCAAGTTGGTATACATGTGGAAGCGCTTTGATGCTTGCAAGATTTTCTTCCGGCAGGGATAGTACATCAATGGAAATCGTCTCGCCGGTCTTAATCATAGCTTTTAATTCTTCTTTCGTTCCATAGGCTACATTCTTGCCTTTATCGATGATTGCGATCTTTGTGCAGATCTGTTCTACTTCTTCCATGTAATGAGAAGTATAGATAATGGTTGCACCGTTTTTATTCAATTCCTGAATTCCTTCCAGAATTTTATTACGGCTCTGTGGATCCACTGCTACAGTAGGTTCATCCATAAAAATCAGGTCTGGTTTATGTGCGATGCCACAGGCAATATTCAGTCTTCTTAAAAGACCTCCGGATAACTTCTTCGGTAAGAATTTGCGAAACTCATCCAGGCCAACAAACTCGATAGCTTCTTCTACCAGTTGTTTTCTTTTATTTTTCTCAGGAACATACAGGCCACAGAAGTAATCGATATTTTCGTAGACAGTCAGCTCATCGAATACCGCAACATTCTGAAGCACAACTCCGATTCTTCTTTTTAATTCATAGCTGTTCGGGTTCATCGGCTTTCCAAATACCTCAATATTACCTTTATCATATTTTAGAAGTGCTAAAATGCAGTTCATGGCGGTTGTCTTGCCGGAACCATTTGGGCCAAGCAGACCGAAGACTTCACCCTTCTCGATATTCAGATTCATATGATCAAGGGCTACTAAATCGTTGTAGCGTTTCACCAGATTCTCTACTTTTACTACGGTACTCATGCTTAAATCCTTCCTTTCTTTTTGCTCTATCTTTTATTTTTTTAATGCCATTCTCATGATGTTTTTCTTTTCTTTATGATGCCATTATATTCCTTTCTTTTCTTGCGAGTAAGTGTCTGCTCTCACCAATCTGGATGACAAATGTCATTTCTTTATATGAAAATAACAGGATAATGAAACAAATAGACACAACAGGAAAAATATGGTTATAATTAAAGAAAAGGAATTCCAGAAATAAAATAAGTAGAATAAAAAAGATAAAATCAGCAAGATAAAATTAGCAAGAACAGTAATGACGGATCAGTATAAAGGAGAACACAAAGAGTTTAATTATGGATAGAAGAAACTTATAGATTATTAACGAAATAGGTAACAGAATAGAAGCAGTGGAGGAGTTGCTTATATGCAGGCAATTAAAGATAAAGGAATTTTGCTGTTTGCCGGTATTCTTTTGTTTACAGGCGAACCAAACAGGGAGGCAGGAGTGATCATTTTATGTATTGCTGTGATTTCTGCCTGTCTTCAGTCTTATTTTGATCGATCCATAAGACAAAAGGGAGCTTTTCTCGGAGGGATGATTATGATGTTTGTATGGCCGCAAAGTGTGGCATTTCTCCCGTTGATTTGCTATGATAGCCTGCTTTATCGGGATAAGATATTCGCAGCGGTTGGAATAGGCAGTGTGTTACCTTTGCTATATGGCTGCAACATCCGAGATGGGGCAGCCGTTGTGATGTGTCTGCTTCTTTCGATAGTTCTTGCGGATAAGACGGGGAAGATTGAGAAGATTTCCGAAGAAAACAAACACATTCGGGATTCCGGAACAGAGTTGAGGATGCAGCTAGAGAGAAGGAATAAGGAACTATGTGAAAAACAGGATAATGACATTTATACGGCGACCTTACAGGAAAGAAACCGAATTGCAAGGGAGATTCATGATAATGTGGGACATATGCTGTCACGTTCTATTTTGATGGTAGGAGCACTAAAGGTGATGAATCATGATGAACAGATGAAAGGATATTTGTCACAGCTGAAAGATACATTAGATGAAGCAATGAGCAGCATCCGAAGTTCGGTGCATGATCTTCATGATGAATCACTGGATTTAGAACAGGAAGTTAGGAAATTAGTCGATTCTTTTTCTTTCTGTGATATAATGCTCGATTATGATATGGGAAAGAACGTGGAGCGAAATGTGAAATACTGTTTTATTGCCATATTAAAGGAAGGACTCTCGAATATCATCCGCCACAGCAATGCCAATCATGTGGAGGTTGTATTAAGGGAGCATCCGGGCCTTTATCAGTTCTTGTTAGAGGATAATGGGACGGTAAAGAAGGAAGATTCCGATGGCATGGGACTTGCGAATATGAGAGAACGGGTTGGGGGCTTAAATGGCATGATTAATATTACAAATGACAGCGGGTATCGCATCTTTATCTCGATACCGAAGAAGAAAGAGAAATAAAAGGGGATGGAAAGATATGAGAGTTCTGATTGTAGATGATGACAGGCTTGTCTGTACTTCACTGAAAATCATACTGGAGATGGAACCGGAAGTGGAAGTGGCCGGTATTGGAAATGACGGATCAGATGCAGTGAGGCTTTATGAAGAACAGAAGCCTGATCTTCTTCTGATGGATATCAGAATGAAGCATATGACAGGATTAGAAGCAGCAGAGAAGATATTTGAGAAACATAAGGATGCAAAGATTCTGTTTTTAACTACCTTTTCCGATAACGAATACATAATAAAGGCACTGCATATGGGAGCAAGAGGTTATATATTAAAGCAGGATTACGAAAGCATTATTCCGGCGCTTAAGGCAGTGAATATCGGACAGAGTGTTTTCGGGGATGAGATTATAGCAAAGCTGCCGGATATGATTGCGAAGAAGTCTTCTATTGATTATGCAAGCTTTCATATTAATGAGAAGGAAAGTGAGATTATCGAGAAGGTGGCCGATGGATTAAGCAATAAAGAAATCGCAGAGGAGATGTACTTAAGCGAAGGCACAGTCCGGAACTATTTAAGCACAATATTAGAGAAGCTTTGCTTAAGAGACCGGACACAGCTTGCTATCTTTTATTATAAGAACCGCTAGTGGGTGCAGGTTAGTACGTGTAGAGACTTGCCAATAATGGCAAGTTAGATCAGTTCAATAAATGCTTTATAGTAGTCGTAGCGTTTGGCCTCATAGGCGGTGAACAGATGTCTTGCTATGGTGATGCCAGGAGTGCGTTTCAGATGATTACGGATATAGTCGTGGTGCATGGAAAGATCATGGATGCTGTGGTCATCATAGGAAACTTTTAAAAGACACTGTAAGTATTCCTTGTCTGCAGAAGAAGAATCCCATAGAAAGTCATCCTGATTTTCACATAAACCCTCCTCCTCTTCTTTCATGACTGAAAGGCCATAAAGCGGGGAGAGGGAAGCAGGAGTAAAGTACAGGGAAAAATGATAGGAGTCACTCATGCAGGCATCCCAGTGGCTCTTATCTTGAAAATGAAAAGGAAGGAGACGTTTTGCATCCGGTTTTTGAATCTGATAAGGATGTGTAAGGAGTAAATCGTATTCTTTGAAGTGCTCCTGTTTTCTTTGAATCTTTTCTTTGGTCTTTATCAGCTGGGCAATCTGATTGTCCAGCTCTTTTTCTTTTTCGGCAAGTGTCAGACGTAAAAAATCAGGACTTCCGGTCTCTACCTTTTTGATGTCCTCAATCGACATGCTAAGGGCGCGATAGGTCATAATATCAATGATGTCATACATCGTCGTAATATTGAATTCCCGATAATGATTTTCTTCATTGCGTTCCAGATGAATCAGCCCTTCCTGATCCCAGTATCGGAGCGTGGATTTTGGGACACCGAATATTTTGGATATTTCCTGTATGCTAAAGTGATCTTTCATAAAAAAGCCTTTCTTATGTTTTTTCTTATCTTACGACATTTAGTGTTGACATTCAAGTAACTTTAACGTTTATAATCGACAAGGAGCAAGGTGATAATTATAAAATCATCTTGGAACGTGTCAATTAAGACAATAATAAGGGATAGAGGAAAAAAGAATGAAGACACAGACAAAACCTGATTTATTACAGGATCCAGTACGAGGGCTATTTTTTAAGTACTTGATACCGTCTGTCAGTGCGACGTTGGTTACGTCAATTTATGTACTGGCAGATACGGTTATCGTAGGAAAAGGGTTAGGAGCGAATGCCGTTGCAGCATTAAATCTAATCCTTCCATTATTCACAATCTTTTTTGGAACCGGGCTTTTATTTGGTGTAGGTGGTTCCGTACTAATGGCAGTAGCAAAAGGTTCCGGAGATCATAAAAAGACAAAGGAATACTTCACAACTGCGTTATTTGCAAGTATTGTTATGATACTTCTTTATGATGGGGGCATATTCCTGTTTTTTGATGAGATTCTGACGCTTCTTGGCGGTACGGATGCAACGATGGGACTTTTAAAGGAATACGCAAAAATGTTTATGATAGGAACTCCATTTTTTGTATTCTCTACATTTTTACAGGCGTTTATTCGAAATGATAATGCACCGAAGCTTGCGATGACGGCGGTTATCACGGGGGGTATTTTAAATATCATACTGGACCTTATATTTGTATTTCCGCTTCAGATGGGGATGGCAGGGGCAGCCTTAGCTACCGTGCTTGGCTCTGTTATAACCTGCAGCATTTTATGTACCCATTTCTTCCGAAAGCAGAATACGTTAAAAGTGGATATCCGCGGGTTTTCATTTGCAAGCCTTGGACGTATCTTTCAGAATGGTCTTTCCAGCTTCCTGATTGAAATCGCAAACGGCATCGTGACATTTGTGTTCAATCGTCAGATTTTAATCTACCTTGGAGATATCGGTATTACCGTGTACAGTATCATTGCAAATACAGCTATTATTGTGATGTCTCTTGGAAATGGAATTTCTCAGGCCGCTCAGCCGATCATTACGATGAACTATGGCGCAGGAAAGATGGAGCGTGTAAAGAAAGTGAAGCGAATTGCTTTCCTGTCAGCAGGTATACTTGGAATCTTATTTGTACTGACAGGTCTTTTCTTACCGGAAAGCGTGGTGAAAATCTTCATCCACCCAACTGAGGAGATTATGGCATTAGCTCCGACTGCAATCCGTATTTACTTTGTATCATTTATCGGATGTTCTCTTAACATGTTCTTAAGCAATTACTACCAGGCGGTTGTTAAGCCAATGCA
>CALZIE010000027.1 GCA_945787565.1 uncultured Lachnospiraceae bacterium | reverse complement strand
GCTCGCCAATGCCTCTCCACGACCCAGTATTAGTCCGAGATCATCGCCCACCTCTCTCCATATACTGTCTTGGGGTCATTCCGGTTATTTTTTTGAAGACTCTTGTAAAATAATTTGGGTCTTTATAGCCGACCCGGTAGCACACTTCCTGAATATTCTGATTCGAAGAATCAAACCACTCCATCGCTTTCTTCATTCGAAGCTTGGTCAGATATTCCACATAATTGCTTCCCGTCCTCTCCTTAAAGATACGACTAAAATACTGTGGACTCATATTCGCCATCTTTGCAGCCTCTTCTAGCATAAATTCCTCTTCATAATGCTTCTCCATATGCTGTAACACCTTTCTGACGCTGTCAAATGACTGTCCATCCTTGCTTTCCTTAATCAGATTAATAATCAGGTTCATATTGCTTAATGCCCATGCATTCACTTCATCATCCGGAAGACTTAAAAGCGTCTTTCCAAACTCTAAGTAATTTAGATATTCCGGCTCCCGTTCGCCTTTCTTCCTTGTCTCCCTTGATGCAAGCACTAAAAGTTCCATAACCTTATTCTTTTTCTCTTCCGGATGATAGCGGTCTAATATATCAAGGATCACCATAAAGTTATTGAGTGCTTCACTATTGCCTGCCCTTACTGCCCGCAACAACTCCTCTTCCATCTCAACATAAAAATGCTGTCTCTCCTCTTCCATCATCATATTCTCACGACATCTTATGAGTTCCGACTTGTCATAACGGATATCATGTATTGCCTCCTCATAAGAAATCGAAAGTTTATCTAACGTACGTTCGCTTCCCATTCCGATTCTTACATTAATCTCGAATAAGGTCCGAAATGCTTTCTTTACCGCTTCCCCAAACTTCACCTGCTCCACACGTTCCTGGTGCTTCTCTTTCTTTTTCTCTTCGGTCGCTAATACTAAGACAATGATTCGTCTTGTGATTGGAGGGCTTACGATACACAGATATCCGTCTGGGACAATGTTCTTGATCACTCTTGCATATTGGCTATACAATAGCTTTCCACTATCGAGGCAGTCTTCCTTGTCACAGGCAATATAAAGCACATATCCAAAATCCTTTATCGGAAACACTTCCCTGTATCTTGCATAATTCCATTCCAGACTGCCGCTAAAAAACAAAGAATAAATAAAACTAAATTCTACTAATTCCTTAGCACTTGCTAGCAGCTCTTTATTCTTATCCGCTAACATGCTCTGTTCTTTTTCCCTTTTCAGACGTTCCCAAAGCGCATCTAATACCGGTATCAACCTTCTCTTATTAATCGGAGGCCGCATGATCGCTAGTGCCCCCACATCCAGCCCTCGTTTCATATCATTGCTTTTCTCATTCTCCATATAAAAGATGATTCCGACTTCCGGTACAAGACGCTTTATCTCCTCTCCTACATGGAATCCGTCATCTTCTTTTAACTCTTTTGAAATCAAAGCGGCATCCGGTGGATTGCTGATTACTGACTGAAGTGCTTCCTGTGTATTGGTCACACGGCCCGTGATCTCGATAGTCTTACTATTACGTCTGATCATCTGTGCAGTTTTTTTCATTACCTCTCTATCTTTATCAACAATCAACAACTTCATCGTATTACTAAATTCCTCTCTTCAATCTGGATATCGCTTACCGTTTTTGTCTATACTATATAGTCGATATTTGCATAAAACACCATACCGACATGACCTTTGAATTATTATAGCACAACACTTTTTTTCTTGCACCTTTTACTTTCCCCAATCTGTCCTTTATAAATATTGAAAATGACATATTCCTGCCATTTTTTTCCTTTAGCATAGGAAGTGATACCCCATCATACATATTCCATTTTCCGGAGGCCATCCTGTCATGAAAAAAAGAACCTTTATAAAATCCTTCTTATTTCTTCCTGCTTTCCTGCTTTTTTTTATCCTCCTTTTTGCCCTGCTGCCTTTTTCCATTCTTCCTTCTGCCATCGAAGAAGCGCTTCTATCAGACTCTGCAAGCGGACTTTTAATTAAATGGGATGAAAGTGTCACGGATGAAGACATCGTCTCCTTTCTTACCCCTTTCACTCCCCTTCTTACCATTACTGACCAATTCGACTGCTATACCGTATGTGAACTTCCTAATGCGAAACCTCAAGTTCTCTCTTCTTTCCTTTCTTATCTTGAGAACCTTCCGGAAGCTGTTCAGATTGAACCTAATTATGAGCTTTCCCTATTCGGTGTAACAAACGATCCCTATTCCGATACCCAGTGGCCCATTCAAAACAGCGGTTCTTACACGCATATATCCGGTTCCAACACCGGAATCACATCCTCTACCCCTGGCATTGACTTGAATCTGCCAGCTGCATGGGAGGCCTATAATCAAAACCTAAATGCAAAAGAAGAAGTCATCGTAGCCGTTATCGATACTGGAATTGATGTTACCCATCCGGATTTGGCTCAGCATATTTTTGTGAATACAGCGGAAATCCCCGGCGATGGAATTGATAATGATAATAATGGCTATATTGACGATATCTACGGTTGGGATTTCTATAACCAGGATAATACCATCTGCCATTATGAATATAACAAGCGACTCGGGCTAAATCTTGCCTCTTCCTCTGATGATGACGACCATGGCACGCATATCGCAGGCATCATTGCAGCAACCGCTGACAATGGAATCGGGATTGCTGGCGTTGCTTCTAATATAAATGTAAAGATCCTGCCTCTTAAAATACATGGCGGCGCAAATGGAAAAGGTACCGTTGCAAACGCCGTAAAGGCCATTAAATATGCAACGGCGATGGGTGCCGATATCTGTAATATGAGCTGGGGCTCCACCGTTTACAGCGAAGCACTCGAACAGGCAATTAAAGAATCCCCGATGCTTTTTATTACCGCAGCTGGCAATGACGGAAGTAACAATGATGATGTGCCTATGTTTCCTTCCAGCTTAAATCTGGGCAACTTGATTTCAGTCACCTTTATTGATGCCAATGGCAAACTAGATTATGACTCCAACTACGGGGTGAGTTCGGTGGACTTAGCAGCCCCAGGTTCCGATATCTTTAGCACTGTGGTCGGTTCTTACAGCACAATGAGCGGTTCCTCTATGGCAGCTCCCCATGTAACCGGGATTGCAGCCATGTTATATGCATACTGCCCACACCTTTACGCCTCTAATATCAAGGAGATCATTCTCTCCACTGTCAAATCCCTGCCTTCTCTAAACGGCCTTTTAAAAAATCCTGGTATTCCGGATGCCTTTGCAGCAGTAAGCTCCTTAAATCTAATTAAAACCGATCCTTTCATACCAGAAATTGCGATTAAGACATCCTTTCACCAGGATATGCTACAGCTTGATTTCACAAAAGCAGATCCAGGTACCTCTGGCATACGAGTTGTAAAATATGCAGTAGGAAAAAAGAGTCTTGCTTCTTTTCGTCATGGCACCACTGGAATCTCCATCAGCGGCAACTCCCTTCAGCTTACGAAGGCCGGCTTCTATACCTTTTATATCAGTGACTATGCAGGGAATGAGTCCGTCTTTCCGTATTACGTAAAAGATGATCTCGTGTCGCCTGAGATCACAACCTCCTATCAGATATCGAATGATTACAAGGTGATTTCTATCACAGTCTGCGCCTCGGATGCAGACAGCGGAGTTAAGACGTTGAAATATAAAAAAGGAATCTGCTCCATCCAAGACTTTAAAGCTTCCTCCTTTGGAACCTCTTTATCGACTAAAAACGAAAAAGTAACTTTTTCAACAAAAGACTCTGGAGCATATACTATCTATGCCGCCGACTACCGTGGAAATAAATCCATCACCGTTGTTAGTGCAACGATCATTAAATCAACGAATCTTTCCTTAAATCGCACCAAAAAGACACTTGGTATCGGAAAATGCTTCCGTCTGTGGCCGACTCTTTTCCCATCTGACAGTACCGATCAGATTACCTATGTATCGTCTGATCCTTCCATTGTCACCGTTAATCAGCAAGGTCTTCTTACTGCCATTTCGAAAGGAAAAGCAACCATTACCGTCACCACCTCAAGCGGTATCTCAAAAAGATGTCAAGTTACCGTAAAATAATAAAACAAGTCCCCTCCAAGCTCTGCAAATCAAAAAGACATTCTGCATTCTGGAGATCAGACCATGGTTTCATGTCGGATTTCCAGAGTACAGAATGTCTCTTTTTTCTTCTTACTTTTTTATATTAGTCTGCAAGCAATTCTTCCATTTCTTTGATCAAGGAATCAAATACACGTAAAGCCGCATTTATTGGTTCTGGACTGCTCATGTCCACACCTGCTATCTTTAATAAGGAGATTGGATCGGTAGAAGATCCGCTGCTTAAGAATTTCAGATAATCACGTACTGCTTCTTCTCCGCCATTTAAAATACGCTCAGATAACGCAATGGCAGCAGAATACCCAGTCGCATACTGGAACACATAGAAATTATAGTAGAAGTGAGGGATTCTTGCCCATTCTACATCAATTTCTTTATCAACCACGATATCTTTTCCAAAATACTGAACATTAAGATCATGATATAAGCTGCATAATCTTTCTGCGGTCAGACTTTCTTTCCTTTCTGCAAGTTCGTTGATCTTTAATTCAAATTCCGCAAACATAGTCTGGCGGAATAAAGTCCCTCTGAATTTCTCTAAGAAATGATTAATTAAATATGCTTTTTCCGTTTTATCCGTTGTCTTGCTTAACAGATATTTCATTAAAAGCGCTTCATTGCAGGTAGATGCCACTTCAGCCACGAAAATCGTATATTCCGAATATACAGTCGGCTGTGTCTTATTCGAAAGATAGGAATGAAGGGCATGTCCCATCTCATGTGCCAGTGTGAATTCACTGTCTAATGTATCCGCATGATTTAATAGTACAAAAGGATGTACCTTACTTCCGGATGAATAAGCGCCACTTCTCTTTCCTTCATTTTCATATACATCGATCCAGCGATTATCAAAACCTTCCTTTAAAATAGCACGGTACTCGTCTCCAAGAGGAGCTAATGCATCATATACGGTTTCTTTTGCCTGTTCAAATGGGATTTTCACATCCACGTCTTTGACTACCGGAGTATATAAATCATACATATGAAGTTCTTCTACACCAAGTAACTTCTTTCTTAATTCTACATAGCGATGAAGAGATGGCAGATTGGCATGAACCGCTTCAATCAGATTCTTGTAAACAGCCACTGGAACCTCTGTCTTATCAAGTGCTGCCTCTAGCGTAGATCCATAGTTTCTTGCATTTGCAAAAAACATCAACTGCTTGATCTGTCCGTTCAATACTGCTGCTAATGTATTCTTAAACTGATCGTATACGGAGTAAAGACTCTGAAATGCTTCTTTTCTTACTTCACGATTCGCACTTTCCATAAACGGAATGAAATTGCCATGAGTCAGGCGTACTTTATTGCCTTCTTCATCTGTGATTTCTGGAAATACTAAATCTGCATTATTGAGCATTCCAAACACATTCGTTGGAGTTCCTGCTACTTCTCCGGCTGCTGCAAGAAGCTTTTCTTCTGCTTCACTTAATGTATGCTCTTTTTTGCTTCTCTTTCTTGTAATATGAAGCTTATAAAGACGTAATCCCTCGTTTTCTTCATAGAAACGCTCCATTACCTCATCCGGAATTGCAATGACCTCCGGCAGTTCAAACGCAGATGCGCCTTCAATTTCTACATATAGAGAAAGAATGGCCCCATACATTGCCTGATAAGTCGGATTCTTCGTATCCTCATCCCGCTTTCTAGCAGCATAAGAAACCAGATTATCCAGTACAAGCGTGATCTGATCCACATAAGTATAATAAGAGTACAGTGTTTGTGCGCAAGTTCCTAACTTACCTTTAAATTTTGCAATTTCCTCTTTGAACTTCTTTGCTTCCTCAAATTCTGCTCTCCAGGCATCATCGGTTGCATAAAGATCGGTTATAGCCCACGTGTCTTTTTCATTCACTTCGCTTCTTTTCTTTAATTCTTTTGCCATGATTCTTTCCTTTCTTTTTCTTTATTCTTTAGCATATCCCATATTTTGCGGATAATAGCCAGCAACATTGTTTCTTCTATTTTCTAATTCCGACTCTACAATTGTAATATTTAATTTATGTAATAAATCTATTTCATATGGCGTAATCTCGTTAGCCTGAGCATCTTTAATCACTCTGACGATTGGCCTATATGGAAGCCCTCTATTTTGGTCTTTTACAATAGCAGTTTCCCCAGTTGAGAGTAAAACCATAGAGCCATTTGGGAAAATCGCAATCTGTTTAATAAAAATCTGTACTAATTCTGGCGAAAAATGAGTTCCGGAATTCTCAATCAGATAATCCACGGCTTTATATGCCGGCCATTTCGGACGATAGCAGCGATCTGTCGTAAGCGCATCATATACATCTGCAATGGCAGCGATCTTGCTGAAAAGATGCAGCTCATCCCCTTTTTTCCCTAGTGGATAACCACTTCCATCGATTCTCTCATGATGGCTGTAAGCAATCATTTTAGCATGTGCGGGTATCATGGAATTTTCAGACAGCTTTTGATAGCCAAATGTTACATGAAGCTTTGCATACTCATACTCTTCCTTTGTAAAGCTCCCCTGCTGGAACATGATTTCCTTATCCATTGCAATCTTTCCAATATCATGGATCAGTCCTCCCATAGCCAGGTAGGTTAAATGCTTTCTTGGCAGTTTTAATGCCCTTCCCATTAACAGACAATATACCGCTACACTTACAGAGTGCTGGTAGGTATACTCATCTACCGCTCCGATATCATTAAGACTTACCTGAATATCCTCTGTTTTCAAAACTTCATCAATAATATCCTCAATACTCTTATTCAGTTGTTTAAAGCTGACATTCTCTCCAGCAATACAGCCTTTCAATGTATTACGCAGCACCATTTTACAAGTGCTCCTTGTCTCTTCCTTAATCGCATCCGGAATCTCGATTCCCTCGCTCACTCCATCCTCTACATAAACAGTACGGATACCCATCTTACAGAAACGTTCTGCATATCTAGGCAGGTCTGCATTTCCCGCACTTAAAAATAGGATATCGTTATGATAAATTGAGCGGGCTAACACCATATCCGGTGTTAGCATGCTTATCGATACCAGCCTCATTTGTATTCTCCTTCAGTTATGGTTATCTTATGTCCGTATTTTTTCTCTTACAGATAGATTCTCCCTTTACGAGAGACACCCCCAGCACAATATGCTCTAATGGCGTCCCCATCGGATTCTCCATCAGGTTAATCAAGTGTCTTGCCGCTTCCTCGCCAATCCTGTCTGTATCCTGTCTCACTGTGGTAAGCTTCGGCGTAACGGCCTGAGAGATCGAAATCCCATCATAACCGGCTACCGATACATCTTCCGGCATACGAAGTCCCATCCGATTGACTGCCTTTATTACACCAAGTGCCGAAAAATCATCCGGTGCTATAATACAAGTCGGCGGCTCCTTTAAACTTAACAGCTCACAAGCTATCTCTTCTGCTATTTCCGCATCACGGTATTGCCCCGCACGTAAATATTCCGGTGGGATATGTATCTGATTTTCCTCCAAAATATGATAAAAAGAAACAAGCCGGTTATGAGTTACCGAAGACTTTGTCCCATGGATATAGGCAATCCTTTCGTGCCCACATTCTACAATATACTGCACTAACTGCCTCATGCCATCTAAGTTATCTGATAGAATTCCGATTGCATCATTAAAACCATGATCAATCGTAACAACTGGAAAATCACTGTTAATCACTTCTAATACTTCTGGATTCATGTAATCCGCACATACAATACAGACACCGTCGAAATTACGGTACTTGCACTGTTCTAAGTAGGTCATCTTCCGATTTCCAATATTATTTTCAATAAAGGTGATGTCATATCCTTTTTTGCCTGCCTCCTCGCGCAAAGAAGCAAGGATATGCGCAAAATATTCATTTCTAAGACTGTAGCCAGACAGAGTATCGAATAATACTCCGATATTATAGCACTTTTTCAATTTCAGCTGCCTCGCATATGCATTGGGCACATAGTCCAGTTCATCGGCTGCCCGCAGCACAAACTTTTTGGTTTCCTCGCTGATTTCCTTATATCCATTCAGTACTTTGCTTACTGTAGAAACGGATACACCACATTTTAATGAAATATCTCGAATCGTCGCCATATCTCTTCTCCATGATCACCTGTTTTTCGGCATCCCTGCCTTATCTATGTAAAAACAAAGAGTTCCGCCACCGAAACCCTTTTTTCTCTGACGCGCTGTCATATTACTTCCTGAAGCGCGCCAAGTGTATTTATCTGAGGTTTTATTCGCATTCTAAAGAACAAACAAAGCTTATTCGCTCATTATGATTTTAAACGCTCTTCTTACCTGTTTTAAAATGGACGCACCGATAATTCCAATCAAGGTACCGGTAACTACGCCCGCAACCAATAATACTGCAAAGTAGTACATAATATTTTTCCCAAGTATGATCATTGCCACCGTGATCTGTCCCACATTATGGGCTACCCCACCGGCAACACTCACACCCACGATGCTAAATCCCTTGCATCGTTTCAATAATGCCATACAGATAAAGCTTAGCATGGCTCCTGCTAAACTGTACCACATTGTATACATATTCCCAAACGTAAATCCAGCTAAAAGTACACGAATAATGGACAATGCAAAAGCGGATTTTGTTCCTAATGTATAAAGCCCGATTAAAACCACGATGTTAGCAAGTCCTAACTTAACACCAGGAACACCAAAATGAAATGGTATCAAGCTCTCAACATAACTTAAAATGAATGCCAGTGCAACTAGCATTCCGAATAGAGCCATTTTCTTTGTCTGAACCTTCTGCATATTCTCTGCCTTTCTTTACTGTGCAACGGAATCGAGCGTCTGATCCTCACCATCTACAACCTGAACAATAATCTGATTTGGAAGACATATAATAGTATCTCCGTTATACTGGATTGCTTTGTGATAAACGCAGATTTGATCCGGACAACCTGCAGATTCCATTCGTGCAGTACCATCCTTTATGAGCAAAATATTGGTGCCATACTTTCCTGTAATCTCAAGTTGAGCATCTTTGTTAAGAGGAAGCGTAGCATAATCTTCTCCTGCTACCGACACTACTACCTGTCCACCATCTTCCTTAAAAGCACGGAAACTCATGATAATGAACACACCAACGGCTAATACTACCAGGATTAGCAATATATCTTTTTTCTTCATTCTAGAGTAAAATCCTTTCAAAAAAACTTCATTTCTTGATTATATACCAATTATTTTGGTTTCACAAGCATTTCTGTTGGAAATTTCCTGTCATAATCTGGCACATTTGCTATTTTGATGGATGATTTACTTTCTTTCTCCCTTTTAGGAACAAATAGTTTCACCATTCTCACACCTACGAATCACAGCAAAATGCCTTCTTGTCTCCCAGCTTTCAAAATAAAAAAAGCATGCCTTAGGGCCTTCGTCACCGGCCCTGGCATGCTTTTTTTATTAAATTATCAGCCATCTGTCTTCATTGCTTCAATGGCACTGATTTTAGTTGCACGTCTTGCCGGTATGTAACCAGCCACCACGCCAACCACAATCGCGAACAGCATTGCCGCTAATGGAAGCCAGATTGGAATCTGAGAAAATTTTGCCCCTTCTTCCGTATAATAACCGCCTCCTGGCATAATGGAAGAAAGAAGCGTCCCGCCATATTTATTGATATAATGAGATGCCAGATAGCTAAAGCCCATTCCAAGAGTACCCCCGATTAAGCCAATCATACCGGATTCAAATAAAAACAGCTTCTTAATATCCCTGATATAACATCCTAATACTTTCATAATACCAATCTCTTTTGTCCGTTCATAAATGGACATAACCATCGTATTCGCAATATTGATGGCAGAGACAAGCATTGCAACAAGTCCAATTGCGCCTAATACCATCTGAAGCATATTGGAAGTCTCAAGCATGGAATCAAGATACTGCATATCACTCTCGCATTTATATCCCATCTCCTCAATGGTCTTTTGCACATCCATAACATTCTTCATATTATCTACATTGATTCGGATTTCTTCATAACTTTCCAGTGATGCAAGCGCCTTCTTTCGGTCTTCTGCCTTTAACGTTGCTGCATACTTTTTATAAAGTGTTTTAAAATACTCCAAATCAATATAAGAACAATAATTATACCGATAGTCCTCCGATTCTGCAAACAATGCGTAATTATTCAGGTTGACGGTAACCGGTTTCTTTTTTTCATTCACAGCATACTCGCTAAAAGTGAAAGAAACCTTGTCTTTTCCAAGCTCTATTGTTTTCTGTTTTGGTGTTCTTCCCGAAAAATAGTAAAAGTCCTGCATAGCATCCGCACCAATTAAAATAATCTCATTATTCTCCGGTGTCGGATATTCCCCTTCTGATAACGCTGGAAAGCCAAACTTTGGCATAGCGGTACAATCCATTGCAATGAGTTCCATGTTGCTTTGATACTTTCCACTTGTTAGCTGTACGTACTTATCATAAATAGGTGTTACGGCATCCACATGATCGATCTGACTGATTTCATTCACCAGAGCATCATCCATCTTCTGCTCGATACTCTGGTAATTTCCATCTTCACTCTCAACATAAGAATTCTTATAGATGGAGATGATGGTCATACTCCCATTCTCCATAACGCTTTTCGTAAAGATTTTATTCATCCCAATTCCGATTGATACCATGACAACAATGGAAATCGTGCCAATCACCATTCCGACTACGGTCAGAGCCGTACGGGCTTTTCGTCTGCTTAAGTTTCGAAGGCCCATTAAGATCAAGTCACTAATCCTCATACAGATCAAGTCCTTTTTTAATTTTTCTCTTTCCTAATAAGATTCCGATTACAATGCTTACTGCAAGCGTTAGTGCTGATATACCGATTACAAACGGATAACTTGCTAATACGGATCCGGTAGACTCGGTCCCTGTTTCCGTTCCCATCATTCCATCCATTCCGTACTCGTCGCCAACTGCCATATCATCTGACATCATTCCATCCGCTGACACATCACCACTTTGCGAGTCATCTCCTGATATCTCACTTCCTGACATATCATCCGTTTGCACACCATCTTCTGCTTCAGTCCCTGCTTCTTCCGTTACACCTGCAGTGCCTTCTGCATTACTAACCTCTTCTGTGTTCTCGCCTTCTACAGCTTCATCGGTTACAACTCCATCCGTTACAACACCGTTTGTCGTATCTTCTGTTCCAGTGGTATCCTGTTTTTCTTCTGGTGTTTCATTCACTATTGTTTGAAATGCCACTGCTGTATTCCATAGCTGATTTACTGTCATATTCATATTCTACCTCCCTCTTTCCATCTGCTTTCTCTTACGCATTCTCATCTTCTTTGCGTAATTTGCTCTTATATCTTGTAATTACGATTTTTCTGGATACTGGTATAAACAATGCTAAGATTGCTGCCTGAATCAGAAGGAAGATTGGAAGGGATACAATATTCTCTTTTACAGTCTGTGTATCCCCGTTATATACCGGCATATCATCCATGCCGCTCATATCCGGCACATACTCTTCATTAACCTGAATATCATTAAACTCTTTTCTGACAATTGTTTCATCCCCATTGCTGTCCTCGAAATGAATTAAAATCGTGCCACCTGCAGTTCCGGAAACAGTTGGGATTACCATTGGCTCTACAATCTCATAGCCACCTGCGGTAACTGGTCCTAAATAATACATCTCTCCAGTCTCTAACGTGAAATCTCCTTCAAATGTGAAATATACATTATTCAGTGTTGATTTTCCCATGTTATAAAATTCAAAGCTCATGCTGGTTGACTGGTTTACCACTGGCATATCCCAGTTTCCAATACTGATATTCTCAATAACCGGTCTTGCATTCTCAACTGCCTGTAGCTTAATTATATTGGTATCCTTTACACCACCTGCTTCCTCATCTGTCTTTGACATATCATCATATTCATATTCCACTGCGATTTCTACTTCATATGCACCCGTAGCCGCATCTGCTTTTACCTTCATATTGATGGTATTATCAACAGTCTCGCCAGCACTGATTCGCTCAATAAAGAAACTGTTGCTTCCTTCACTTGCTGAGAATATGCTATCTTTTTGAGAAATGGTAACCTTAATGTTTTTTGCACTCTTTGACATATGCGTATTTTTTAAAGAGAACGTAAAATCAAAAGTATCTCCGGCTTTTAACTCTTCCTTGTCTGCATAAAAGTCTGTCACGATCAGCTTTGGCTTTGAATTGCTGTCATTCTGTATCTGAAGGATATATACGGTAGTTTCCCCTTCCTGTGCAGCTTTCTTCTGGTCGGTATAGGAATAGCCAAGCTTTAAGGCATTAAGCCCTTCCGGAATGCCATTTCCTACTCTAAACTGCATGGATACCTGGCTAGACTGCCCTGCTGCAAGGTCTCCAATCTTTTTAGAAGCCATGGAATCAAGCGGTTCAAATCCATCACTCGATAAATCTTTTCCAAATACCTTTAAGCCACTTGCTATTCCATTGCCATGATTCGTAATGGTAAAAGAAACGGTTACGGTATCTCCTACGCTAGGAGATGCAGGACTCTGAGATACGTTAGAGATCTCAATCTCATTCTTCACTTCACTCTCTTCTTCCGCCGTGCCAAGGACAGTCAAATACGCTTTTGCTGTAGCAGTGCGCTCTGTCTTTTGTTCATCTGTATACGTAACATTAATTGTGATTTCCTTTAATCCCTTTTCTGCAGTCTTAGCTACTAAAAGAGGAATACTGATCTGAGCACTTTCCCCTTTATTTAAATCTGAAACCGATATACTATCTGTCGAGAAATTCGGAAGAACACCACTTGCTACTCCAACACCATCTCCTAATGTCACTTTAATATCCTTTGCAAGTGCCTTGCCAATATTAGAAATAGTAGTCTTTACTTCATAGACCATACCTGGATCCACTTCATCACTTCTTGCATTTGTGCTGACCGTAAGCTTGGCATTTTCAGAAACTTCCGTGCTTGTCTTCTTAACCGTCACATAGAATGATTTTGTTACTGTGCCTTCATTTCCATCGGAATCTTTATACGTAAATGTAGCTGTCAGCTTCTTAAGACCTTCTGTTGCCGTTGAAAGAACCTTAATCGGTACGTCCACACTTGCACTCTGTCCTGCCGCTAAATCTCCTAATTTCATGCTTTCTACAGAATAAGCCGGTATCATTCCGGTATCACTGTAATCAATGGATACATATGTATTTAAGGAAGCAATCTCCCCTTCATTCTTTGCATTAAAGCTTAGATTGAAGGTATCTCCTACCGCTGCTGCATCCTCATTATAAGTTACATCGTTCACAGCGATCTGGATTGGCGCCTTTTCCTTGGTCACACGTACCGTAAGAGAAAGAGTTGTCGTAATCGTAGTGTATTCGTTGGTATTATAATCAAAATCGTCAATGTTTGTAGATACAAAGGAAATATTCATAGTCAGATCATAGGTGCCGATCTTGGCGCTATCCTTCATAGTCAAATCAAATTCCAGATATGTAGTATCTAAATTGGAAATACCCTGGATATTCTCTGAGAAATTATCCTTGCTTAAGGTAACATCCGATGCGGTAAATGGGGCTTTCTCTCCTGGTACTGCTAAAATGCTTGGAGATACGATATAGTCATTGATAGCGATTACCGGTATCTTTACATGGGTCACCTCCCCTGGTTGTGCATCAATGATCTTTGATCCTCCATTCACCTTTAAATATGCTTTCTCTGTTGCCGCATATACCGGAACCACAGTTCCAGTGCATATGCTTCCAAACAGCATCATAGCTGCCATAATGACAGCTGCCAGCCTTTTTTTCTTCATTCTCCATCCCTCTACTTTCTATATTCTTTCTTCCATTTCCTTGTCATTCTCAGTTGCCTGCACGGAAACAATCTCTTTTTCTTCTTTCTTATTTTCTTCCTCTGTATCTTCTAACGAAGCCGCCGTCTGTTCTTCTGGCTTTGTGATATCTCGTAATATCTCCACACTCTGAATATTTCCATCCAAAATATGAATAATCTTATCCGCATATGATGCCAGCCTTGGATCGTGGGTTACCATGACGATTGTCTGATGATTTGCTTTCGCCATCCCCTTAATCAGATCCATGACTTCCATTGTTGTCTTCGTATCCAGATTTCCGGTTGGCTCATCGGCAAATACAATCTGTGGATTTGCCACAAATGCCCTCGCAATACCGACTCTCTGCTGCTGCCCACCACTCATTTCCTTTGGTTTATGCCTTAAGCGGCTTCCAAGCCCTACCTTAATCAGCATATCCCTCGCCATTTTTCTTCGAATTTTTCTCGGGACCTTCTTAAATACAAGTGGGAATTCCACATTCTCAATTGCAGTCATAGAATTCATCAGATTATAGGACTGAAACACAAATCCAAGATAACGCTGACGAAACTTTGCTAAATTGTTCTCGCTCATCTTGCTGATATTCTTTCCCTTTATAATAATCTGTCCTCCACTCGCTTTCTCAATCCCGGCCATCAAGTTAAGCAGTGTTGATTTACCAGAACCGGAGGTCCCCAAGAGGCAGCAGAATTCACCTTTTAGAATGTGAAAACTTACATCATTTAGCGCACAAATTCTTTCATGGCCCATATGATAAATCTTCTTTACATTCTTCACTTCTATAATCTTCTCTATATTCTCCCCCACTCTTGCACCTTCTCCCTTTTTATGTATAAAATTGTAATAATCTTATCCAATATTTCTTAATTCTTCTATGTAAGAAACCTTACTTTTTTCTTACGTTTGCGCTTCTTTTTCTCTTCTTCATTTTTTGCATCAAAAAAGAGAACTGCCGCATTATGCGGCAGCTCCCTTTTTTATTTACAACTATGTTCTACAAATGCTTTTATGCATTCCACACAGCCGTCTATGCCGATCATACTGGAGTCAAGGCTGATATGATAATTCATTGCAACCCCCCATTTCTCACTGGAATGGTAATTATAATAATTAGCTCTCCGTTTATCGATCTTAGCGAGATTTTCTTCTGCCTTATTCGTTGACAGATTGTCTACTTTTATTGCTCGCGCAACCCGAAACTCTTTGCTTGCATGAATAAAGACATTCACTACATTCGGCATATCTTTTAATATATAGTCCGCACAGCGTCCCACAATCACACATGGCCCTTCTGCTGCCACCTTCCTGATTACATCGGACTGTGCTAAATAAATACGGTCATCCAAAGATAAATGAGAGAATCCCATCTCCTGATTGCCATAAGAATTCATTCCCATTGCAATGGAATAAAGAAGACTGTTGGTGGCTTTACTCTCTGCATTCTCAAATGCAGCCTCAGCAAATCCACTCTCTTTTGCAGCCCTTGTGATAATCTCATTATCATAAAAAGGAATAGATAAACTCTTGGCCAGTTTATCGCCGATTTCTCTTCCTCCGCTTCCATACTGCCTGCTGATTGTAATGACTTTATTCATACTGACTCCTCCATTCTGTTAAAAAGGATTTTTGTTTCCGTTACCCATATTATATCATAATTTTGGAATATATGGAATCGCTTTTTACAACACTTTAATAAAGTCTATATATATTTTCGCAATATTTGATGTGTTTTCACGAAATCGTGCTCTCAATAGTAGGTAATGATGATATACTGTCTGATATTCCTCTTCTGTCACTTCAAGATTGGAGAAGCGGGCCTTTAATGCAATTCTTTCAACCTCTTCCATGCCTTCTAACAATTCTCTGTTTTTCTCTTGCTTCTTCCCCGTCTTTTTCTTTCGACGTGCCTTCCTTACCATAGCTTTCTGTTCTCTTTTAGACAGTTCATCTGTCATCCTTACAATCCACCCATAAAGGAAAAGCACCGCCTCATTATCATGCCTTTCTATCATTGCCTTTCTTCTTGCAATGATTCGATTTCTTCTTATTAGTAAGATAACTACAACTCCTGCTACCCCTGTTGCAATACCAAAAATTTTAATAAAAATATGGAGATCTGACTTCTGTTCTTCTGTTATTGCTGTCTTGTTTTCCTCTTTTGGCAGTACGTCTTCTATCTGTCCTTCTGTCTGTCCTTCTTCCCCCTGCTCTATGGAATCTTCTTGTTTTATATCGATTTCTTCTGTTGCTTCTTCCAAAAGCTCTTCCGGAGCATTCGTTAACTCTGCCCTTTTTTCCTCCCAGACATTCTCGTTCTCTTCCATATAGCCTGATGTAACCTCTACTGGAACCCATCCATAGCCATCTTCATATACTTCTACCCATGCATGTGCTCTTTCATCCGTCACTTCCACCTGTTTCATCAAAACATCCTGACTTAGGATAGAACCATCCTTTAGGTATGTCTCTACTTTCTCGTAACCGGCATCCCATCCTGAAGTAATATCTCCTTTCGTGACCACATAGCCTTCCACATAACGTGCTGGCACACCATAATTCCTTAAAAGAAGGACTGCTGCAGACGCATAGTGCATGCAATATCCCTTCTTTGTATCAAAGAGAAAGTTCTCCACAAAGTCTTCTCCCTCTGGCAGACTTCCCGGCGTAAGAGAGTATAACGTATTTTTAGAAAGATAATCTCTGACTGCCCGAATGATTTCTATATTAGATTCTATACTTCCATCCGAATAGGAAACGCCAAGATCAAGCGCTTTTAATCTAGAAAGCCCCTCCTTCGGCATCTCAAGATATGTCTCATATACAAAGTCCCGGTATTCCTTTTCAAAATCCCAAAAATAATTCAGATCCACATCGTCCTGCTTCATACTGTCTAATATATTCTGATAAGAAGATGCCTCACGGTAATCGGCCTGATACATCTGCTGCTTCTGTCTCGGCACGCGATAAAGATCTTCTTCCATGCCGTATGAAAACTGCAGATTGGAATCCACCACATAAGGCAGATACAGATAGTTTTGGTTTGCAAGTGCATAAATAACATGAATTGGATATCTAAAGAATAATACCTGATCTGCTGTTATCTCTTTTTCCTCTCTCTTATCTTTTATTCCGGTATTCTCCTTCCAGTTATAAAGTGTTTCTGAAAGATTCTCTCCATTAAATTCCCCACCAAATGCATCTCTTAACTCCTGATACTGTCTCTTTTTTTCATCACTAAGACCATTCCACGAATCTCCATCATAAATCGCACCTGCAAAGGCTTTTAGATAAATGGTACCTGACATTTCTGGTACTGTCACCAAAAGAGCCGTTTCCCCCGTATAAGATATTCCATCTGCCTGCCCTAGATTTCCACCACTTACGCCTCCTCCTGCTTTTTCTACTGAAAAAAGCTGAAAGTTTCGCCAGTCAATCTTATCAACCACATTCTTTACCGTCTGAAATCCTCCCTCTTCAAAAAAAGCAGTCATCCGCTCTTGCAGCTCATGCTTTGTCTGCCGGATTCTTGGCTCGATTTCATCGTATTTCATCTTTGGAAAGAATATAGACACCGTTACAAGAAGAACTAGAAAGATCCCAGCTACTAATAGGGCTGCGTTCCTTCTAATCTGCCTTTTATACTCTTCCCTGATTTCTCGCCTCTTTTTACCTTCTCCCGGGTAGAATGCCTTTCTCCCCGTTGGTATCATATCCATGACCTGCAACATATATACCGAAAGAAAACTACAGATTAACGATACCGGGTGTGGAATCACCCCTACAAGAAAACCAGATGCTAAAAAGGCTGCCTCAAGCAAATAGAACGCTCCCCGAAACAGCTGAAACCGTATTGCGGTAACTAAAAAGAAGGCTAGTATGATTCCTGCCACCAGAAAGAAAGCTGCTGTGCATATTTTCACATCTCCCATTGCCACAAAACTGACCGGCGTGAATCCATAATACTTTGCCGCCTTTTTAATCACCATATTCTCGATATAATAAAATCCATTTTCAATATAGAAACATGCTTTCCATCCCAAAAACATCTGAAGCAGAAAAAAAGCCGGAAGTATATAACGTTTTCCTTTTTTAAGAGACTCTATCCCATAATAGGCAAGTGAAATTACGAAAAGAGTAATTATGAGAAGCCTGCCATCAACCGGAATTTCAAAACTGCTGATACCAGCGTATAAACTTCCAACGAGACCTGTTATCAATACAAGGAAATCTGCTGCGATATTGTGCTTTCTTCTTTTTTCCTGACTTAGTGTGATAGCAATATAATTTGCGACTGTCAGTCCGTCTTTTCCTCCAGTTTTACTCATAGCTGCACACCTTCTTCCTGTTGTGGTATCATTCTTAAGATATCCTCTTCAAGGTTTTCTTCCCTTACCTTGGCCACTGTTACCGAAAGACTTTCTAAGTATGCTAAAAGTTTCTCTTCTATCTTCCCGATCTTTATGATATGACACCATGCATTTTTAGCCATCCGAACAAGCACATCCGCTTTCTCCTCCGTAAGATTTGGTGTTATATAGTAGATGCTTGTATACTGCTCTTTGGCATATTCGGCTTCATGATACACTAAAGCATTTTCCTCCTCTTTTCGTGCTCTGGCTTCAAAAAGCATTGCCATCGTTTCATAAAGTTCCTCTTCTTTCTCTATCTTATTACGTTTCATACATTCTGTTTCCTCGTCATTCCAGGAAATGTAATGGCTTATCTCATTTTCTAAAAATGCCGAAGAAAGATTAAAGACGCAACTGCATACCGCATCCATCGTATTTAACATGGATTGTGCATATACAGGGAACTCTACTAAAATTAAGACTGACGAATTAAGCGGCATCCCTAATTCCTTTACCATAAGAGTTCCTTCTTTTTCTGTTAACTTCCAGTGGATTCGGTTCATTCTGTCTCCATATCGATATTCTCGAATTGCAAAGATCTCAGATGGATCATCGCCGGATCTTTTATCCGAATACAATTCCCCTTCCGTCATAACATAGGGATTCTCCTTTACTGCCACGCTCTCGAATACATACTGTTTTGGAAGCACTGTAACATTAACCTTCTTTTCACCTTTTTTATGTAGCCGAAAAAGGCCCAACGGATCATAGAGAAATACTTTTTCTATGCTAACTGTCAGATTCCCGCAATAATCGGATTTTAACTCTGCTTCAAGGCTCTGATGGCTTTTGCCATTCATCGTAGCATATACCTCTTCGTGCCATATTCGTTTGGTATACTGATTTTGGTAAGCCATTCTTATCTGCATCTTAAGAACTGGAAGGATTGTCGGATTTTCAAGTGGTATCTGTATTTTAAAGACTTCTCCCTTCCTCACAATCCTTTCCGGTATCAAAAGACCAACCTTCACATGCCGCTTTACAATCTGCATAATTCCCCATAAAATCACAGGAAATGCTATCACCGAAAGAAATAATACAGAAGTGATATATTCATTATATAAAATGGCAAGAATTCCAAGAAGCAAGCAAACGAACACATAACGGATCTTTTCCCGTATCATTCCTTCCTCCTATCTGCTTACCAGTCTAGGCTGGCTTACCTGTCGGATAATATCTGCTATAAGGTCCGCTTCTGTTATCTGACTAATTCTTGCCTTTGGCTTTAATAAAATACGATGTCCTGCCACATCCGCAAATACATCCGTCACATCCTCCGGTATCACATAGGATCTTCCTTTTATAAATGCCCGAGCCTTTGCCATATTGGCAAGTGCAATCGTTCCCCTCGGACTTACCCCTAACGAAATAAACTCATGTTCTCTGGTCTTCCCAATGATTCTCGCCATATACTGATAAATAGCATCATGGATAAAAACACCTTCTACCATCTGCTGCAATTCCACTAACTCTTTAGCAGTCACTACGCATCCTACTTCCTTTAAAGGATCCTTTTTATGCCTTCCTTTTAGCATCTTTACTTCGCTCTCAATATCCGGATATCCCATGCACAGACGAATCATAAAACGATCTAGCTGAGATTCCGGAAGCATCTGGGTTCCCACAGAACCAATCGGATTCTGGGTTGCAATGACGATAAATGGACTTGGAAGCTTCCTTGTGATACTGTCAATGGTAACCCCGCCTTCTTCCATGGCCTCTAAGAGTGCTGACTGTGTCTTGCTTGAGGTCCGGTTAATCTCATCTGCCAAAAACAAATTGCACATAATGCTTCCAGATTCATATTCCTTTCTCCCGCTTCCGGGCTGATAGGCATAAAAACCGATCACATCCGAGGGGAGAACATCCGGAGTGAACTGCATTCTATGGTACGTTAAATCAAGCACCCTTGAAAATGCAAGTGCTAGCGTGGTCTTTCCTACGCCCGGAATATCCTCAATCAAGATATGACCTTTTGCCAAAATCGCTGTTAAAACCTTCTCTATAATAAAATCTTTTCCGATTACCGCTTTCTTTACTTCCTGTATAATCTGCTGTGTCTTCTCTACATATTCCTGCATATCTCCACCCCATTATTTATCATTATTTTCTAATATATCCCATTTAAGAAGAAATAACAAGAGCCCGGTATTTTATAAGTCTATTTCCTTATAAAATACCGGACTCCTGCTATCTCTTTATTACTCTATCTAGAGAATCAATTAAGGACTGTGTGCCCGTCATTAACATATTGTTTAAGAATAGTACATCCCTAATTCCCTTCTCTTCAATGAAGGACTTAAATTCTCCCCTATAGTAGCGGTAATCAATGACATATATCGTTTTATAATGATCCACAAGAAATGGAACAAATGCATTTCCAAACGATTCTTTTAGTACCATAATGGAAGGTCCCTCTTCCATCTCTTGATTCTCGATAATCGTGTATGGATTATCTCCTCCGATAAAAGCAGAATACTTCGTACCCGGCTTCCACTTACTTACATCTGAGATAATAAACCAATCTACTTCCGTTCCATCTTTCTGGGTAAACCGTAGCGTTGCCTCCGCATTCGGATAATAGGCGATGACCTCATCCGGATTTGCCTTTAGATTTGGATTCTTCCGGCTTTCCGTATAAAACGATCCTAAGAATCCTGGGAATGTGATGCTTTCATAATCCGTAATCTTCTCTGGCTCAAAACCTACAGCATGTGCAAACTGTGTATATGCATAATATGCCCCTAACGCCGTCCAGTGATGATCCGTGCGAAAGTAAAGATATTCATCGCAGTGCTCCTTTAAGGTCTCATAGATTGGAACTGTAATTACATCGGTATCCTTTGTGATACCATCATAGATATACTCCATTCCTGCAAGCTGGTCATCTGTTCCCACTCTATCACGCAATGATTTTGGCAAGATGATATCCATGCCGGTAGGAATTAAAAGGCTGTATACATTGGCCACTCCCTGCAGTCTTTTAGCAGCACTTTGGATTGTTTCAATGTAATGATCGGTTGCCCCTTTCATAAATACATAATACTGATATGCTGCATCCCCTACTAATAAAATGGAACCTAACCGCTGGGTATCT
>CALZIE010000026.1 GCA_945787565.1 uncultured Lachnospiraceae bacterium | reverse complement strand
AACGCTATTATTTTATTGAAAATGAAAGCTACTATATTACACCGGGTACTTTAGTACTGATTAACCGGGATGAGATTCATAAGACAGGAACCACAAAGAATCCTAAGCACGACCGTGTCCTGATATTAATGAATAGTAATTGGATTAATCCCCTTCTTGCATTAGCAAATCTACCTTCCATCGATACTCTGATTAAATGTAATCGTATCATTCATTTTCCAGAATCGCTCCATCCATTTATCTCTTCCCTTATGCACTCGATTTATACAGAACTGAAAGAAAAGAATACAGGATTTGAGGTTTTAATAAAAAACCGGATGCTAGAACTCTTAATCTATGGTATGAGGTATCAAAAGCCACAGGAGGAAAGCCTTAAAGCTTCTGGGAATATACTTGTTTCGAAAGATTCTATGAATCTTAAAAACATGGCATTCCCGTTATCCGAAAAGCATAGAAAGGTTGCCGAAATCAGCCATTATATTCAGGAACATTATTATGAGAATCTAACTCTTTCTTCCATTGCTTTACACTTCTATCTACATAAGGGATATGTAAGTCGGATTTTTAAAGATGTGACTAGTTTCACGGTAACCGAATATATTCATATTCAAAGAGTGAAACATGCAAAAGAACTGCTGGAATCCAGCAATGAGACGATAACAAAGATTGCCGAAATGACCGGCTATGAAAGTATTGTTTATTTTGAGAAAACATTTAAGAAATATGCAGGAACGGCTCCGTTATCCTATCGAAAACATCATAATCATCCTGCCTGACAAGCCTTATGTATGATCCAAATCAGGAATAAAAGTTGAAGTTAATTATTTCTGCTCGCCTGTCAGACAAGATTCTTATTACATCTATATCCAAAGTAGTCTTATCCTTTTGTATCTTAAAATTTAAATGGAAAAATGGCGATTCTCCTAACGTAATAGATCCGAATTTACGAAAGCAGAATCTTAATGCACATATGCTTTATAGAATAACTCTATTGGTATTTCAGATTGATATGCTGGTGTAATTTCCTCCGTCTTCTTTTTTATCTCTTGCTCTAACTGATTAGCAAGTGTTCTTTGCAGGCTATGAGATAAAATCAGCTTATGAAAGTACCCCAGTCGCGCTAATTCTCCCTGCGTAAACGCCTCTTTTAGCTTTGTAAGCATTGACTGATTAGATTTATCGATATACTGGTTGAATTCTTCTGGAATCACAATATGCTCTGCTTCCTCTTCACAACTTTTTAAAAGCTCACTATAAATTCTTTTATATTTTTGATTGTTTGAAAATATCATTTTCGATACAAACTGATATTTCTGACAAATCTCATGAATCGTCCAATTTTCTTTGTAAGCGGGAATTATGAGTTCTACACAATCCCGTAATAAATCAAGGTAATCATCATCTAATATTTGGGAGGTTACTTCATCCGAATCATAAATGTTATGATCATGCATGTAATGAGTCAGTTTCTGTTCTTCTATGCTTACGGCTATAATATCTTCGGATAATTTCATTGTATATTCCAGACTTTTATCATGAATCATATCAATCATTTGTAAATGCTTCAGCCCGCATCCGGATATGTAACTTGCTATGGTATCCCCTGTATAGAATTCACAGAACTCCTGGAAGGTAATATTCGAATTGCTTTTTAAGGTACGCCCGGTACTGACAAGGGTACCGGAGCAGTCATATGGCGGATCCCAAGAATGGATCACTTCATATTCTGGTAACTCACACTCAATCAGATAGGTAATGCATGTACAGATATAGTCGTTAATATGTGAAATACTATTTTCAATCGCCTCCGTAATCTGTTCGATAATCCATTCCTCTTCTTTTATAGCCTCATTGCTAATCGACATAACGGTTATCCTCCATCCATCCGATTTTATTATTGCGGTATGGAAAAAAGGCTGGTATATACCATACGACCATTGATGCGCTCAGATTTCATCAAACTGATTGTGTTCGCTGTCATCTCTGCTGCCCGCAGCCCCTTTTCATACTCACATTCTGAAAACTCTTCTTTCATCTTACATCGTCTACCCATTGTAATATGCGGAGTAAACGGACGATCTTCTATCATGAATCCCTGTTTTCTGAGTGCTTGAACGAGACAGTTCTGCATCGCAAGCACTGGTTGACTGCAATTAACTCCTCTCCAGTATAGAATCTCTCCACGCATTATAAATTTGCCAAATCCTTTGAGTGTAATAGAGGATGGCTGATAACTTCTGCATGCTTCTCGCATGGCGTCTTGTATTGCCGGAATACGGCTTTCTGAAATCTCGCCTAGAAAGGCTAAGGTAAGATGCAGATTTTCTTTTGGGGTGAAATTACCGGAGACGGAATCCTTCTTTAACTGATTAATATCCTCTTGTAGCAGATGACTAAGGGATGAGTTGAAGTTTATTGCAATAAATAGTCTCATTTGATGCTCTCCTATGTTTTTACTTTTGATAAGCTATAAAGCAATTACTGTCTTCCAATGATATGCATCCAATCTCTCTGAAAGAAGATCAATTGCATTCTGAATCATCTGTTCTCTTATCTGCGTATCTTCTATTACGGATAGCTTCTTATTCAGTGCTTTTAAAGAAAGGTATCGATTATACTCTGCTGCCTTAATAAGCGAACCTGGTCCATTGAGAGGCTTTAAATCCCATAGTTCCTGAATGCTTGTCATCTTCATTGTCTTTTGAGAAAGTTCTCCCCCATCCATGTTCTTACGAACCACAGCTGGTTTATCTAAATGAGCAGAT
The DNA here is from genome assembly GCA_945787565.1 of uncultured Lachnospiraceae bacterium. Classification (GTDB taxonomy): domain Bacteria; phylum Bacillota; class Clostridia; order Lachnospirales; family Lachnospiraceae; genus Lachnoclostridium. The sequence continues at coordinate 18,757 of CALZIE010000026.1, read as the reverse complement.
TGTGTTAATGGATTTGCAGCCTGCTTATCTGAAATCATGTTATTCTTTTTCTCATTCTTCTCTTTATGATACTGAATCCGCTCTTTTAAAAGGGCATACGCCTCTCTCCTTTCGGCTGCTTTTTGCTCTTCCTCTCGTATTTTAGCCTGATAGGATTCTTCTAATATCTTAGCCTGTGCAAAACGGCATTCATCAAAATCACATAGAAAGGAACCATTTTTCTCAAGTATCAGTTCTTCAATCGGGTATCTCTTAGTAAAACGGGCTGTTTTAGAAGTCCCTGGAACTGTTACAAGCTCTTTTAGTGTAATAACCGCCTGATCCGAATTAAGGTAATATAGGATTGGATAATACTTGGATAATAGATATTCAAAAGTTGTTATATTAGGTGTAGTATACTGCTTATCATTTAAAAACCATACATCAGTTATGCCATGCGCCTCAAATGCTGCATGTTTTTGTTCCCATTCTTCTAATTTCATTTCATATCCAAGATAACATACCGCCATATAAATGGTATCTCCAGATACATAAAGATCTGCCGTTAGATTTTCTTCAATTCGCTTATTTAACTCAATTGTGCATTCTGGAAAGCTGTCCCGTAGCAGATGATAAAGCTCTCTCCTTGCGGCTGCATTCCTTCTCTGCGCCGTTGAAACCCGAACGATACATTCGGAATTGTCATAATGCTTGAAGAATGGTTCCATAATAGGGCCGGCACAAAGAATCAGCGGTTCTTTACAGTCCGGGCAGATAAACATATTCTTCTGACTTTCTTTTCGCATAAAAAGTCGGTATTCCTCGTTATAGCGTCCATGAGCATCTTTTAACTCATAGGCACACCATAACTGCCCTTTGTATAGTGCACTTTCGTTAATTACCATTTGTGTCCTCCTGTCTGGTTTTACGAAACGTAACGCGTCTAGTAGACACACTCACTACATCATTATTTTAGTACTTTTTTCAGGAATGGTAAACACTAATCAGATAATAGAGGGCAGGTTATTATCATTTACTGAAAGATTAGCATTGGCAATTACTCTAATTTTTGTTATGCTAGTAAATACATACTAATCATTATCGAATCGGAGTACAGAAACATTATGAAACACATTAACATGAACAAAGTCATTAAAATCGCTCTTGGCGCGACTCTCTCCATTCTATTTGCTGGAGCTGTTGGTCTTGCCAATAGTGCTTCGGCTGGAATCATTACGCTTCTGACCATTCAGGATACAAAGAAAGAAACCATTCTGATCTCACTGAAGCGTGTAGCGGCATTTATATTTGCGGCGTTTCTTGGAGTTATCTTGTTTAACCTTTTAGGTTTTTATACGATTACCTATGGTATCTTTCTATTTTTGTTTGTCGGAGGCTGCTTTTTATTTCGCCTTCAGGATGGAATTGCAATGAATGCCGTTCTTGCTACCCACTATCTCTTAGCACAGAGCATTTCTGTTTCCATGCTTATTAATGAAGCCGGACTTTTGCTAATTGGTGCAGGTATTGGAACTTTAATTAATTTTTATATGCCAAGTAATCATAAACTGATTCTTGAGGTTCAGGAAAACATTGAAACTGATTTAAGAAAGGTTCTTTTCCGTATGGCCTATTTTCTGCAGGAAGAAAACAAAGAGCGTTATAATGAACACCTATTTGATGAACTGGATCAATCTATCTCAATGGGGCTTTCAGAAGCCTATAAACATATGAATAATACATTTTTTCAGGAATCCGAGTATTTTATTCAGTATATGGAAATGCGCCAGCATCAGTGGAAAGTATTGAAAGGAGTATACCACAAGATCTTGTCACTTGAATATGTACCAGAACAGGCCTATCTTGTTTCCGTCTATATTGAAAAGATTGCAAACAGTTTGAAACAGTCCAATAATGCGGTACATCTGTTAGAGGTAGAAATGGATTTAGAGAAAACGTTAAAAGAGAGTCCTTTACCGGCTACCAGACAGGAATTTGAGAATCGTGCGATTCTTTTTATGATATTAAAAGATATGGAGCAGTTCTTAATTATTAAAAAACGCTTCTCGGACAATTTAACACAAGAACAGATTGAAAAATACTGGTCATAGTAAAATAAACAGAAAACAGGAAAATGGTTCCTCTAAGTAGGCCACATTTTCCTGTTTTTTTATTTCTTGCCTATTTGCATTCAATTTATATTTATTTTCTATTTATCTAACTATGATTTAAGGTATTAGTCACTCGTTTCTTCCTGCTTTGCTAAAAGGCTCTGAATTTTAAGATGCGGATTAATCAAAGAAGATATGGATTTCCCCGAATTGACACAGTAAATATAGAATGCAATGTACTTAGATAAATCCACTTCATGAAACCACGGTGCGTTCTTTACCTCATCTCTACAATACGTCGCATTCGTAATAAACACGGCCTCTAATACGCCATCTTCAAAGGCCTTATTATAGTGACTGATTCCTTCGGTAAAAAGGCCAAACGTCACACTTGCAAACACTCTTCTTGCTCCAAGTTCCTTTAGCTTTCTGATAACATCTAAAATCGTCTCTCCGGAAGCAATGATATCATCTGCAATTAAAATGTCTTTGCCCTTAACATCCGGTCCAATATATTTATGTACTTCAACCTGATATTTCCCATTTACAAAAGATTTCTTCGATCTTCGCTTATAAAAGATGCCCATATCAAGACCTAACTCCGTAGCATATAAAAGATTTCGATTAGTTCCTCCTAAATCAGGGCTTACCACAAGCATCTCCTCTTCGGTAAAGTTCAGATTCGGATAACAGCGTTTCATTTCCTTGATTACCTGATAAACCGGCATTAGATTATCAAATCCCATAAATGGAACCGCATTCTGTACTCGATCATCATGTACGTCAAACGCCATAATATTCTTAACTCCAATCTGCTCTAGCTCACGTAATGCCACCGCGCAATCTAAAGACTCTCTGGCAAGCTTACGATCCTGTCTGGCAGCATATAGCATTGGAGAAACCACATTAATCCGGTTCGCCTTTCCTCCAATTGCAGAAATAACTCTCTTCAAATTCTGAAAATGCTCATCCGGTGACATGATTACATCCTGTCCATACATCTTATAATGGCAGCTATAATTCCCGACATCCATAATAATGTATACATCCATTCCCCTTACCGTATTTTCAAGGATGGCTTTTGCATCTCCGGTTAAAAAACGCATTACCTTACTATCAATTATCTTTGTTTCCCCAACATTATAGATTCGATCCAGGTAATAAGCAATTCGCTTTGTCAATGCTTCTGTTCCGTATAATGGTATTATGCCGATAGGCATTGTGCTTACATCTGTCATAATCAATATGGATTTCTCCATTTCCCCCAATCTTTTGATAATCCGTGCTGTAAAATCCATTAAAACCATTCTTATTCTATCACACTTCCCAAAAATAACAAATATATTTTCTTTTTAAAATCCTCCTCACATAATACCTAAGCGCCCTATTCATCGAACATGATATCCTCCAATGCTAAAACAGCTGTCAACCGGGCCATTTCTCTTTCCTAGCTTCATGTTAGCCTTTATAGCACCAGAAATATAAGATTTGGCATAATCAATACTTAATTCAAGCGGATAATCCTTCGCTATATTACAGGCAATTGCAGCAGACAGTCCATTTCCTGCCCCATATGTATTCCGCTCTTCTATCTTCTCACCATAAAACCAGGTATAGTGATGATTCGTATATAGCAGATCATTTGCATCAGTTTCTCTATATCCGCCCTTAATCAAAACGGAAGTCCCTGCAGTCTGTCCAATATTGGCAGCAACTCTCTTCATATCCTCAGCATTCCCAATCTGCATTCCTGTTAGCAACTCTGCTTCTGGAATAGTAAGGGTCAACACCGTTGTAAGCGGCAGCAGGCGTCTGCACATCGTCTCAACCGCATCATCCTCCATCATCCGACTTCCCACACACGACAGCAAAACGGGATCCAAAACCACTCGTTTCACATTATACTGAATCAGCTTATCTGCGATAACCTCCATCAGTTCCGCGCTCATAACAAGCCCAATCTTAACCGCATCCGGATACACATCCCCAAAAATGCAATCTATCTCATTTGCCAAAAACTCAGCTGAAGCCTGCATAATCCCAAACATCCCACTAGAATTCTGTGCAATCATCGCCGTCACCGCAGTCATAGCAAACAGCTTATGAACCACAATCGTCTTCACATCCCCCTGTATACCACTACCCCCACTGCAATCCGAAGCTGAAATCGTCAAAACCGTCTTCAAAAAGCTTTCCCCCTTCCAATCATTCAATCAATGCCTAATCCTATTCATCCTATTAATCGCATTCACACAATTCATACCATTATAAATTCTTTCAAACTTATCCTTTCGTACATTCAGTATACCATTTTTCTCATTCATATAACATAAAATAAGCTAGATAAACCCACTTTTTAGCATAAAAAAAGAGCCCTTATCCGCTCCTAATCACATTTCCCTTCTTAGCTTATACAACTCTTTCTATTATACTGCTTATCCCACCATTCCTCTGCATTTCCTCCCCACGCATCATACCTACACTCTCATCCTCCCCATCATCCCATTCATCCGTCTGCGCATCGCAATGCGTTTGAAAAACGCATTGCGATGTCGCACTCCGCCCCTTAGTCCCACTGCGTGTCCCAGGAACGATATTCGGGGATGTCCGGCTCGAGGCGAACAGTGTCGTTTGTAATCCTTGAATAGCAGACAGCGCTGCTGTCGGATAGGCAAGGATTACAAGCAACACTGTCCGTCCTCGCGTCCGAACATCCTGAATATCGTTCCTGGGACACGCAGTGGGACTAAGGGGCAGAGTGCGATACCCTCCTTTAAAGGACAGTATACAGGGCAAGTCCGTAGAGGAGGCCGCCGCACATGGAAAGAATTCCGTTGATGGACCCCTGGGATTTACAGAGTTTAAAGCAGGTACGGAAATTAAACAAATACGAAATCAGCACCGCCTTATAATTAAAAATATCCAGTATCATATGAGACATCATTGCGGCAAACATTGGAAGAGCCAGTGCCGGATTCATAAAATACATAGAAACAGAAATACATAATGCATATTCAATACTATGTGTCAGATGCCGGTGCTTTTGAAATGTCCCAATAAAAAGCAGAGCCATAAAAGTACATGCAGCAATAATCTGTGTATTTGTAAGATTAACAAGAATATTTCTTTTAATAAATTCATAAATTTCGGCGCCTACGCTGCCGTGTTTATATAAGATAAAGCCGACTCCTGCCGTCAGTGCAAATAATGCAGACCGAACAACATGAGCAGCTTTTGAATTGTCTGTATCAACATCGGCCAATAATCCGCCCGCAGCCCCTACAGCTGTAGCGATGATCAGCTCAGATGTGGAACTTGGTCTTGCAGCTAATACAGCAACCGATGCTCCGATTACAAGATGAGTGCTTCCTCCCATAATAACTCCTTCTTCTTTTTGCTAGAACATATGTTTAAGAACGTATGTTTTCTTAAATATAGCACAATAAGACAAAAATAGCAATGTTTTGTAGTTCATTTTATGCCTCACCGCAAAAATTCAGCACATCTTTTTAATTGGAGATAATAGGAGAATAAAAAACAACAATTGATACTTGAAATGCACTACATGTTGTGATAGTATTTTGAAGTGGCACTACATAAAGTGTTCAAGAAAGAAAGGGCGAAAGAAATGAGCATGAATACTCAGATGAATTCCATTACAAACACTGTCATTTCCTTGACAGATTTATATAAAATAGAATATCCGGACCTAAAGAAAGTCCTTGACGAAATTGAAAAAGATTATACAGCGGAGGAATATGCGATTCGCCATTTAGAGGAAAAATATAATTCCTTTATGAAAAGCGGACTCTCTCCAAAAGAAGCACTTCAGCTGTTAATCAAAGCAGCTGTGGAACTTACAACAAAGGAAGCTCCAAAATGGGAGTATATTGCAGCACGTCTGCTAAACTTCCAGTATGAAGAAAACGTTCAGAAAGAACTTGCTGCAAAAGGCGTACATTCCTTCTATGAAAAACTCGTTTACTTTACTGAACACGACCTATATGGTGATTATATCTTAAAAAATTACACCAAAGAAGAAGTAGAACGCTTTGAACAGTATATGGATTCCAAGAGAAATGAGTTATTGACCTATTCTGCGCTTGATCTATTAATCAAGCGTTATGTCATTCATACTCATGATAACACACCGCTTGAAACCCCACAAGAGATGTTTCTTGGAATTGCCATGCATTTAGCTATGAAAGAAAAGGAAAACCGTGATCAGTGGGTGAAGAATTTCTACGATATGCTAAGTATGCTAAAGGTTACAATGGCTACCCCTACTCTTGGAAATGCAAGAAAACCATTTTATCAGTTGAGCTCCTGCTTTATTGATACTGTTCCAGACAGCTTAGATGGTATCTACCGAAGCATCGATAACTTTGCAAAGATCAGCAAGCTTGGCGGCGGTATGGGGATGTATTTCGGTAAAGTACGTGCAATGGGCAGTGAAATCCGTGGTTATGCAGGTGCGGCTGGCGGTGTCATCCGTTGGATTAAACTTGCAAATGATACTGCTGTTGCAGTTGACCAGCTTGGTATCCGTCAAGGTGCAGTTGCTATTTACTTGGATGCATGGCATAAAGATCTTCCAGAATTCTTAGCACTTAAGACGAATAATGGTGATCATCGTCTAAAGGCACATGATGTCTTCCCAGGTGTATGTTATCCAGATCTCTTCTATAAGATTGCAAGAGAGAATATTGAAGCCGACTGGCATTTAATGTGTCCTCATGAGATTTTGAATGTAAAAGGCTATGCCTTAGAAGACAGCTATGGAGAAGAATGGGAACAGAAATATCTTGACTGTGTTGCAGATGATCGAATCAGCAAACGTGTTGTTCCAATTAAGGACATTATCCGCTTGATTATTAAGAGTGCAGTTGAAACTGGAACACCTTTCACATTTAACCGTGATCATGTAAACCGTATGAATCCAAACAGCCATAAAGGCGTTATCTACTGCAGCAACCTTTGTACTGAAATTGCTCAGAATATGAGTGCCATTGAATCCGTAGAACAGACAATTCAGAATGTAAATGGAGAGAATGTCGTTGTTACGGTTACAAAGCCTGGTGATTTTGTTGTATGTAACCTTGCAAGCCTTTCTCTTGGTAATATCAATGTGACAGATAAAGAGGAACTTACCTTTATCACAAAATGTGCGATCAGAGCTCTTGATAACGTATTAGACTTAAATTATCATGCCCTTCCGTATGCGAAGGTTACAAGCAACCACTACCGTCCAATCGGTCTTGGTATCAGCGGTTATCATCATATGCTTGCAAAGAATCAGATCCGTTATGAATCCGAAGAGCATCTTCAGTTTGCAGATGAAATCTTTGAGACAATCAACTATGCAGCAATTTCTGCAAGCAATGAAATTGCGAAAGAAAAAGGCAGCTATCCTTACTTTGAAGGCAGTGACTGGCAGACCGGTGAATATTTCACAAAACGTGACTACACTTCTAATCAGTGGAAGGAATTAAGAGAATCCGTTGCAAAATACGGTATGAGAAACGGTTATCTTCTTGCTATCGCGCCAACTGGAAGCACAAGTATTATTGCCGGAACGACAGCGGGTGTGGATCCAATTCAGGAACGCTACTATTTAGAAGAAAAGAAATCCGGCATTATCCCTCGTGTTGCACCGGACCTTTCTCCTGAAACTTACTGGTACTATAAGAGTGCTTACTTTATGGATCAAACCTATTCTATTCGTGCTTCTGCCATCCGTGGACGTCATATTGATCAGGCACAGAGCATGAACCTTTATATTACAAATGATTTCACATTCCGCAAGGTACTTGATCTTTACCTATTAGCGAATGAACTTGGAGTAAAAACGATATACTATGTTCGTTCGAAGAGCCTTGAAGTGGAAGAATGTGAATCCTGCTCAAGCTAAGAATGATAAGACGTAAAAATTAGAATAAACAGAGGATGATAATTATGATAGATCAGTTAAAAAAGAAACCACTCTTTAACCCAAACGGTGATATTGAGACAAATGACCGCCGTATGATTGGCGGAAATACAACAAACTTAAACGATTTCAATAATATGAAATACACCTGGGCAAGTGACTGGTATCGCCATGCCATGAATAACTTCTGGATTCCAGAAGAAGTTAGTCTTCTAACCGATGTAAAAGACTACTCTTCTCTGCTGCCTGCCGAACGAAATGCATATGATAGAATTCTATCGTTCCTTGTATTCCTAGACAGTCTTCAGACAGCTAATCTCCCATTTATTGCGGAATATATTACTGCAAATGAAGTAAACCTCTGTTTGACGATTCAGTCTTTCCAGGAAGCAATCCATTCCCAGAGTTACTCTTATATGTTAGATACTATCTGCGAGCCGCAGCAGAGAAATGATATCTTATATCTCTGGAAAAACGATAAAGTTCTCTTGGAACGTAACACCTTTATCGGTGATCTCTACAATGAGTTTCAGAAAGATAAGTCTCCATACTCCTTAATGAAGACTATTATGGCCAACTATATTTTAGAAGGAATTTACTTCTACAGTGGATTTATGTTCTTCTATAACCTTGGAAGAAACGGTAAGATGCCTGGCACCGCACAGACAATCCGCTATATTAACCGAGATGAAAACACCCATCTCTGGCTGTTCCGTAATATTATCAATGAAATCCGTAAGGAAGAACCGGAACTATTTACAGAGGATAAGATTGCGGTTTATAAAGAAATGATTAAAGAAGGCTGTGAGCAGGAAATCCGTTGGGGATGTTATGCGATTGGTGATGAGATCGAAGGCCTCACCAAAGGCATGGTAACGGATTATATCAAATACCTGGGTAATCTTCGTTCCGAAGCACTTTCCTTCGGTCCTATTTATGAAGACTTCAAGACAGAACCTAAGAGCATGTCATGGGTAAGCCAGTATAGCAACGCCAACATGATCAAGACTGATTTCTTTGAGGCAAGAAGCACCGCTTATGCAAAGAGCAGCGCTCTGATTGATGATCTATAAAAGTAATGAAAATACGGAAGTTGAATTATAAATTTCTGATATACTAAACTTCCGATATACTATAAACTTTACTATTAAAAAGAAGGACTGACATCTTACGTCAGTCCTTCTTTTTAATTACATTGGTTCTGTATACCATTGTGTATATTATGCAAGTGCTTTTGTCCACTCTTCTTCTTTAAAACCGATTAAAACCTGATTTTCAGTGATACAAAGGGGTCTTTTTACAAGCATGCCGTCTGTTGCTAACAGCTCTAACTGCTCTTCTTCTGTCATATCTTTCAGACGGTCTTTTAATCCTAATTCTTTATATTTTAATCCGCTTGTATTAAAGAATTTCTTTAAAGGCTGTCCACTTAATTCATAATATCCCTTTAATTCTTCTTTACTTGGATTTGCTTCTACAATATGAATGGCTTCATAGGAAATTCCGTGATCATCTAGCCATTTTAGTGCTTTTTTGCATGTACTGCATTTTGGATACTGATAAACTTTCATTTCTTAATCCTTTCTATTTGGTTGCATTCCTAGTATACAAAAAACCACAAAAAGTATCAAGTGTCATTTAATTGATAAAAGCAATATTTATTTTTACCACCTTCTTTTGCAAGATATAAAGCAATATCGGCACATTTTTGAAGTTCGTCATATGTTTTTCCATCTGTCGGTGACATAGCAATTCCAATGCTTATTGTAACGTCATAATTCTGTATGGACGATAGAATATTCATAATCTCTTCTGCTTTCTTTGCAACATTTTGTTTATCTGATACATTTTTCATTAAAATGAAGAATTCATCGCCTCCGAAACGGCTGACAATATCACTTTCGCGAAATCTGTTTTTTAACTCATGAGAAAAATCTTTCAGAAGCTGATCACCCACTTGATGTCCAAAGGTATCATTTACTTTCTTAAAATGGTCCATATCAAGGAAAAAACATGCGAAATTATTCATTCTTCCCTCACGGTTGATATACTCCTCCGCCAGATATTTCGCGTAAGACTTATTATAAAGCTGTGTGTGTGGATCCAGCTGATTGCTGTCTATAATCTTCCTTCCTGCATCATAAATAGCATAGGTGACAGCAACAGCAAAGCCAATGATGATGACATTTAAGATCATAAAAGTAAAGGAATCCTTATTGATTGCTCTAAAATCATCCTTGATGTAAGAAGCATCTACGGTTAAAAGCAGATTCCAGCCGGGATATTTAGTTGGAAGATAATAAATACAGTTTCCTCCTGTACTGTTCTCCATAAAATTGATATATTTTTCTCCTGTGTCCATGGCCTGCTTGAATATCTGGCGTTCCTCTTCATTTTTAAATGGAATATCTTCTAATACTTCTTCATACCCGTCAAATTCTTTTATTGGATAGTTTCTTCCAATTGCCTGCCCGTCTTCGTGAAACAGCATCAGTGTTCCTGAATCGTTGAAGCTTTCTCCACCTATGAACTTCAGGAGCGCATCCGCGTCACAATATAAAATAATCATTCCCTGGAATATATCATCTAAAAAAATGGATTCTGCCAATAAAAAGGTGTTTTTCTGATTAATTGGATTGGTTCCAAGATCAATATATATATTTTCATCCTTGGATGTAGATGCCTTCTGAAAAAATAGCGTTTTTGCAATATTTGCGTCTGAATTACTTGGAAGATAGAGATTTCCTTGGGCATCGCTGATACTGAGGGTAATATAAGAATTCGCTTCATTCTTTTTGTCTAACAGCTCTAAAATTTCATTATGTTTTTCCGTATCTGCTATTTTACATAAATTCTTGATATAGTTTAACTGATCGCTATACTCTTCTACCATCATTTCTAAGATTGCACTGGCCTCATTTGCTTCTTCACAGATCATTGATATTGTTTTTTGCTCCAGCAGCTTTTTCAGATTACTCTGATATCGAATAAAAGATGCTGCAGATACACAAAGCAACAGTGTCAGTATAAAAGTCAGAATACTATATAGCTTCATTTTCTTTTGTTTCATTATGTGGATTCCTTCCTTAAGGGCAATAATAAAAGAATAAAGCAGGCATTTTTGGCCTGCTTTATATATCGGAATAAAATTAGATTTAAATAATATCGAAATGAAAGAATTGAAATTAGAGAATGATTAGTTTGGCTTCTTGGCGTCACTATGACCTGCAAGCTGTGGCAGAACATATTCCCAGTCCATATCAGAAGCAAGATAGAATTTCGTATAGCATGGCTGGTTATAGCAGTTATTCTGCCATGCGATTCCGCATCGATATTGTGTATCATGCATCAGAGTAAACAGCTTATGAGAAGTAAGATCTGTATTGGTATAAATACGGATTGCATTATTATCTACTGTACGTACTAACAACTCTTCTCTCCAGTCTCCAAACAGATCTGCTACAAGACAAGGGTTCCCTTTCGTTCCATTATTCATGGCAACCCCTTTGGGATTTAACATAATGCCATGGGTATTGTCATTGATGATTCCGGTATGATGACCAAACAGATCCACGCCATCTAACACCTGAGTAGATAAATCTGCTGCCCAGTGTATATTCTGATTGGTGCCAAGAAGCGGATCAGGAAGCACATCACCATTGACATCCTGTACCTGATAAACCCACATCTGAAGTCCACGAACATTCGGATTAATATCGCCAATCATACAACGGCCTAAATCTTCTTCCGAATACTCACCGAATAAAACCTTGCCGGTCATAGCATCACGAAGAGCATATCCATAAGGCCCCCATTTTCCTGCTTCAAATACATTGAAGATTTCAAGTCCCGGCTTATCCGGATCAATATCAGCTACATGCATGGCATCTCCATGTCCTAATTTGATATAAGTCTTTTTATCTGGAAGATAGTCGAAGCTACTGTATAAAAGACTTCCATCATGATCGATTACAGCAGCGCCATAGATAATCTCCATACATCCGTCAAAATCCACATCTGCAGCAGAAAGGCTGTGATTGCCCTGACCTGCAAGCTTTCCATATACCGGATCAGTACCTTCCGTAATATGAGGATTTGCATGAAATGGATTATCCATCAGAATATGTCCGCTGTCTATACTGAAATATTCCTCGAATTTATTCTCAAAGAATTGATATGCCACAATAGTCGTTCTTGTGTAATATCCTCTGGCTACAATAAGATACGGCCGTTCTCCATCTAAGTAAGCAACACCTGAAAGGAACCGGTCTACACGGTTTGCAGGCTCAATTCGGGGCATTGCATAATCCCCCCACATTAAGCCGTCATCCTGTCTGCCATATTTAAAGGATATGGTCTGCAGTTCCTCCCCTTTTCCCGAAAACATCGTAAGATACTCTGGTCCATCCACGATAAACCCTTCAAAATGGCGCAAATCATTTTTCTTGCTTCTTGATGGCGCATAAACATCGATAAAGTAATCTGCTAATTCCTCTGCATCTTTTTTAGATAACGGATAGGAATATTTCTTTGGAATTCCAAAGCATTCTTCTAATGTTTGTGGCCATACTTTATTTTTAACCATCTCATGGTCCAACCAGTTGCAGAATACTTCCGTAATATGCCTATAATACCCGTCTGCACTTAAGCGATAGTCATCGCTATGAGAAAATCCTTTTTCAAGGTCTTCTTTTGGCATTGTAACAAAAAACTCTTTTTCAATCGTACCATCTGCATGAAAAATCGTCATCTTAGTACCAGGAGCAGTCTTTAACGCCATCTCGGCCATTCCGTCCCCGTTAAAGTCATAAACCATAAACTGCGTATAGTGAGCGCCGGCACGAATGTTTACCCCCATATCGAGCCTCCATAAAAGCGTTCCATTCAGACGATAACAATCTATATAGCAATTTCCAGTATAGCCTTTAATGGAAACATCATGGGAATTGCTTGGATCCCATTTCACAAAGAACTCATACTCCCCGTCTCCGTCGATATCCCCAATACTCATATCATTTGCACTATAGGAGTAAGGTTCCCCTGCTGGTGTTACGCCTGATGGCGGAATCTGAAGTGGAATTTCCACATATGGCTTATCATCTGGAAATGCAGATACCTCTGGGCAGAACACAGTCTCCTTATGCCCATCTGTATAAAGTGCCATTACCTTGTACCGATCGGTTCCTGTTCCTTCCTTATCTAGGTAGTTTGTGCTATCGGTTACTTCTGCAATCTCCCAGCCATTTTTTATGACAGCAAAACTGCATCCGGACATGCCAGTTTTCGTATATCCGTCCACTTCATCAAGCATCAGACGCCAGCTTAAGAACACGCCTTCACTTGTTTTTACGGCAATCAAGCCACGATTCAGCTTCTCAAGCTGCTCATTCAATACTTTATGTACAGGCGTCTGGAAAACATCACTGATCCGGCTGCCACCTTCTAAATTCGTTCGTATTTTAAAGTAATACGGAATATGTGTAGCATAAGGAAGTGTAAAATGATTCTCCTTTATGGTAGCAAGTTCTTTATATTTCATCTTTGGCGTATTTTTATTTGCAAAGAAAATGGTATAAGATAACGCATCCGGTTCCTTGTCCCAGGAAATGGTAAGGGACGCATCGTTTATGTCAGTTAGTCTGATCTGCATATTCAGTCTCCTTTGATTTTCGGCTTAAAATCCGATACTTTCCGGGTGTGATTCCTTCATGCTTACTAAAGAAACGGATGAAGTTCTGTGCGTTAGTGTAATTTAAGTCTTCTGCAATCTCTCCTACCGAACGATTCGTTTCTATGAGCATCTTTTTCGCATATTCCATTCTGACCTTAATGATATAATCTGAAAATGTCATATCTACTTTGTTCTTCATTACTTTCCATATATAGCTTGGATGATATCCTAACTGGTCTGCACATTCTGCTAGTGTGATATCACCTTTTGACTGATTAATCAAGCTCGCTACCTTCTCTAAAACAAGCTCTGATGAATTCTTACGGTAAATCTTAAGTGCACTGATAACCGGAGCAATAATACGATGCTTAAAATACCACCGTATCTTATCCACGTCCGAGAGCTTATTAAATGCATCAAACAGATTACTGGTGGAATCACCGAATATATCATTAAGAGAAAGTCCTGCGTCCGTGGCAACTAAAAGGATAGCAACCATCATTCTGTGCAAATGGAAATACAGTTCATGAAACACTACTTTTTCCTCTAACAGATGATTGACAAATTCATTTAACAACTGGTAGGCTTCATCCTTATCACATTCATCAATTGCTTTTTGAATCATTCGTTCCGCCTGAACATCATAACGATAAGAATTGTGGCTTGGCACGGCAATATCAGAATAAAAGGTAATGTCTTCAAGTGTGCTTATTTCATCTGCTGCCGGATGATCGTTGTTCTTCATAGCCTCGGCACTTTCATTATAGCTTTGGCGTAAGCTAGACACATCACGAAATGTCTTGCTGACCCCGTATTTCGCCTGACATCCAGTTTCCTCTTTTATGTAGCCACTCAACAGCTTAATTAAGATAAAGCAGTTTTTCTCCAGTTCTTCCTCTGTATTCCCTCCCGCAATCATAATCATTACATCATTATTCGTAATAACCGGGAACACAAAATGATTCTTAATCGAAGCAGGCATATTCTCCATAACGCGCATTCTGGCATAATCCTGTACGGTCTCGTTTAACTCTTTTTCTTCTTCATTTTCATAGATACAGGCTGTAATCATGCACATATATGGAGAAAGCACGATATGAAACATCGACAGCTTTTCATTCAGTTCTTCTTTCTTAATTAACCCCTTAAAAAGCCTTGTCGTGAATAATTCCGCTAACTGTACCTTCTGATGGTCAATAACCGTTTCCATGTCCTTTTTCGAGCTTATAAGCGCATTAAAGCGGCTGTCAATATAGGTGAATTCATCCTTTTCCTCGATTCCCTTTGAATCTTCCAGTGTCTGATGCACATTTTTGACAAGATCCGAGATTGGAGAATAAATCTGCTTTGTCCCGAAACGGGCAAGAAGAAGGATTAGAATGATCTCTAACATACCAATTATAATGGCGGTATATAGCATGCTAAGTGCTGCATGATTCACCGTCTTAGTTGTATAACTCTGTACATACAGCCATCCACTGCTCTTTGAATAAATCATCGTAAATTTTTCCGGTGCATTCTTCGCAAACTCATTCTGATGCTCACTCATATCGTTAAGAGAGTCATAGGAAGACATCATTGACTGAATAAATGCTGACATTTGGGCATTCTCACTGTAAATGACGTTGCCAGAGTTATCAAATACAGCTACTGCTCCAGAATCCAGCTCCGACTGCATCAAAAGCTTCATCTGATACCAATTTAAATTCACAATCAGAAGACAATTCGTATTCTGTACATTTAATGGTGCCTTTATGACAAACGAAAGATCAGAAAGCGGGATTGTACCTCCCACTTCACCTGAATTCATCAGATAAGACCAGCTTCGTTCTTTTAGTACCTCCTGCTCTATCCTTAAGATTTCATCGTAATTGGTGACATCCTTCTGCTCATAAATCCGATAATTTGTTAAGGCATAACCAGTTTCAAAGTTTATCAGCGCATAGCTAGAGATATAATTACGCAGAAAAACCGGACCAGAGAGCAAATCCCCTGCCTGCTTTAACCTGCTATAACTGCTATACTCAATATCTTCGTCAAAAAACCATTTGACGGAATCGGACTTTAATATATCTAAATAAGACATACGGATACTTTCCGTTACATAGTCCACACTGCTTTTTAGCTGCTCGAGAGTTCTGTCATTATAGATCGCGACCTTTTCATTCACTTCTGTAATGTAGGTATGATAAGTATAAAAAGCCATTAGAATGAAAGGTAATAAAGAACCTAAAACAAGAATCATAAAGATTTTTTGCTTGAAAGTTTTACACCCTTTTTTTCTTTTCATAAATACCGCCTCTGTATATATTTTACAAATTTTAATACTATATTAACATATGTTTTAGAAAAATGATACATAATTCTAAAATATTTTAGTATTATTTGCTGTAGAAATATACAGAATCGGCAATGATTCCTCTTTTTTAGCTGGAAAAGCTGATATCCTTATCGGATTTCAGCCTTTCCAAAAATCATTTATTTAGAAGCTTTGTATGCTTCATTTACTTCTTTAATGACATCAGCACCACCAGTTGTTGACCATAAATCCCATGCTGCCTGTAAACCATCTTTATCGATCTCACCTACGATATACTGTGTTCTTGCATCACTGATAATAGTATCTAAGTTTGCACCATTTAAAGTATAGGTATTGGAGTTGATCATAAATGCAGCTGCAGGATTGAATACTACATCCTTTTCATTATCGGTATACAGCTGATTCTGAATCTTTACACGGTCTGTGACATCAAAGTTAAGACCTGTGATTGAAGAGGTTGGGATATAAGCAACAACCTGATTTAAACCATCATAATCCATCTTTGCGATATCAAGATCTGTACTTAACTGTACATAAGTGTTATTGTCACCGCGTTCCCAATGAACACCCTCTAAACCATATCCGGTTGTGATTAACATATCATCATCACACATCTTGTCTAAGAAATGAAGACATGCTTCTAAGTCTTCCTCTGTCTTTGCACCACCTTTTGTGATAACGAAGAATCCGTTGTAACCGGATGTTGCAAGGCTGTGAACTTCGCCACCTTCTTCTTTTGCAAGGCCGCCCATCAGTTTCATGGATGCATTGGTGCCATCATTCATAACGCTTGGAATACCTTCTGTTTCATAGTAATCCCAGATTCTTCTTGCACCATCGATCATATCGACATAAACACCGGCTACCCCATTCTTATTATCATTCTGCCAGGTTGCGGTATCACGTACTGCCCAGTCTTTGGCGATTAAGCCATCATCATATAGTTTCTTAAACCAGTCAAGCGCTTCCATGTATTCGTCTGTCATATGTACTGGAACAAGTTCACCATTCTGCTCTACCCAGCCATTGCCACAGCCAAACCATGTCTGCATTACATCAAGAGGACCGGTATATTTGCAAAGATTTAATCCATAGGTATCATCAACACCATTGCCATCCGGATCACCATAGGTGAATGCATACAGCATGTTATAGAAGTCTTCGATTGTTTTTGGTTCAGAAATGCCTAGTTTTTCTGCCCAGTCAGCACGATATCCAAAACCATATCTGCCAAGTGCTCTGGCACGATATACGCCATACAGCTTGCCATCTACAGAAATGCTTTCATTAACGGATTTGTTTGCCTGAGAAAGGTTTGGATACTTTTCTGAGTCATAAATGTAATCAGACAGATCCCAGAATGCGCCTGCTCTTGCATTGTTTACAATATTAGCGGAAAAGCTTCCGACTGTGATGATCATAGGCATGTCCGAGCCGGATGCTAATGTAAGGCTTAATTTATCCTCATAGGAATCACTTGGAACAAACTGAAACTCCAGATTCGTATCGGTATACTCTTCAACTGAATCGATTACTTTCTGCGCATTCTCACCTGTCATGGCACCGCCTGAACTAGAGAAGTCAAATGTCATAACACTGACTGTCTTTCTATCTCCCTTACTTGCAGAGTCTGAAGAACTTGCTTTACTGCTTTTACCGCAGCCATAAAGGCTTGTAGATGCTAATACCAGACATAAGGCTAAAGCTATACTCTTTCTTTTTTTCATAAAAAATACCCTCCTTTATTGAATAAAAAATACAATCAACCTTTTACTGATCCGATCATAACCCCCTGTGCAAAATACTTCTGTATGAAAGGATAAACCAGTAAAATCGGAATTGTAGCAACTACAGTAGCTGCCATTTTTACAGCCTGATCAGGAGGCGCCCCAACGCTTCCCCAGTCAATCATCGTGCCATCGCTCTGAATGCCCTGTGCCATTAGTACGATCTGGCGTAAAACAAGCTGAATTGTATATTTCTTACCACTGTTTAAGTAGATCATAGCGCCAAAGTAGTCATTCCAGTGTCCTACTGCATAGAACAAGGAAATGGAAGCCATAACCGGCTTAGATAATGGAAGTGCAATTTTGATAAAGATCTTCCAGTCGGATGCACCATCAATTCGTGCGGATTCTTCCAGCTCTTCCGGAAGCCCCTGGAAGAACTTCTTTACGATAATCATATTAAATGCATTGATTGCGCCTGGAACAGTAAGTGCCCAGTATGTATCGATCATATGCAAATTACGGATCAACATATAGGAAGGAATCATGCCGCCGGAAAATAACATTGTTACAATGATGATATTCAATATTACATTCTTTCCTCTGAAATCCCGTTTTGACAGAGGATAAGCGAATGTTGTGGTAAATGCCATATTGATGAACGTACCGACAATCGTTAAAAAGATGGAATTCTTAAGTCCGTTGAATACGGTTCCTGTCTTTACGATATACTTGTATGCATTCATCGAAATCTCATGAGGCAGGATAAAGAAAGCACGCTCGGTCAGCTCTCTTTCGGTTGCGAAGGAACCGGCTACAATATATAAGAACGGTAGAAGCGCGATTAAAGCCAATAATCCACATACAAAGTAGATCATAAAGTTGCCAAAGCGAGTGCTGAAACGTCCTTTTATACCGGTACGCTTATATTTCGTATAAGTGCCGCCTGCCTGTACTGCTGCTGCTTTTGCCATGTTATCTCTCCTTTCCAGACATTAATATAAGCCTGATTCTCCAAAT
>CALZIE010000025.1 GCA_945787565.1 uncultured Lachnospiraceae bacterium | reverse complement strand
TGTTTCTGATAATGTCATTAAGGTTCTTGCAAGTAAAAGAGTTGCGTTTGTTCTGGATTTATGGATTTCTGCTCCGGAGTGTCCGCCCTGAAGTCCGCTTACTACGATCTTCATGGATGTACCTTCCATCTCTTCTCTTCTAGCTGGCATCTCACCGTAAACACGAAGGCCACCTGCGCAGCTTACTAATACAACGCCTTCATCTTCGGAATCCACGTTGATCATGTGCTTGCCTTTTAATAGGGAGGCATCTAATGCTTTCGCACCATCCATACCTGTTTCTTCATCGGTTGTGATTAAGATTTCAAGTGCCGGATGTTTGATGGAATCATCTGCTAATAATGCAAGACCGTATGCTACTGCGATACCGTCATCACCACCTAATGTTGTCTTGTTTGCATGAAGGATATCCCCTTCTAAGATCAGCTCTAAGCCATCTTTTGTAAAATCATGAGTAGAATCCTCATCCTTTACACAAACCATATCCATATGTCCCTGGATGATAACAGGAGTATGCGCCTCATATCCTTCCGTCGCATCTTTATAAATAATTACGTTTAATGCTTCATCCTGTACATATTTTAAATTATGATTCTTTGCAAAAGCCACTAAATAATCACTGATTCTTTTATTATCTCCGCTTCCTCTTGGAATGTCAGAAATCTCAGCGAAATATCCTAACACATTTTTATAATCGATGCTCTTTAACATTTCTTTTACATCACTCATTGCAATTCTCCTTTTACATTTAGTTCTTAAAGCTGTGGATTGGGGCAGGAATTCTGCCACCGCGATTTACGAAATCATCACAGGAGAAAGAATTGACCGGCATAATTGGCGCATAGCCCAATAATCCGCCAAACTCAGCAGTATCACCTAGTGTCTTTCCGATTACCGGGATTAGACGTACTGCTGTTGTTTTCTGATTAATCATACCAATTGCCATCTCATCTGCGATAATTCCAGATATGGTTGTAGCCTTAGTATCCCCAGGAATCGCAATCATATCAAGACCAACGGAACATACACATGTCATTGCCTCTAATTTTTCAAGAGTCAGACATCCTGCATTCACCGCATCAATCATTCCCTGATCTTCACTGACCGGAATGAAAGCTCCGCTAAGACCGCCTACATAAGAGGAAGCCATAACACCGCCCTTTTTCACCTGATCATTTAAAAGGGCAAGAGCTGCGGTTGTTCCAGGAGCACCTGGATGCTCTAAACCGATTTCCTGCAAGATTTCTGCAACGCTGTCGCCAACTGCAGGGGTCGGAGCTAAAGATAAGTCAACAATACCGAATGGCACACCTAAAATCTTAGACGCTTCCAGTGCTACTAGCTGACCTACTCTTGTAATCTTAAATGCGGTCTTCTTTATAGTTTCGCATAAAGTTCCAAAGTCTGCTCCTCTTGCACTCTCAAGTGCTGTCTTTACTACACCTGGTCCGCTGACACCTACATTTATAATCGAATCCGCTTCTGTAACGCCATGAAATGCGCCTGCCATAAATGGATTATCATCTGGTGCATTACATAAGACTACTAACTTGGCACAACCTAGTGAGTCTCTTTCTTTCGTATATTCGGCGGTTTTTAGAACAATCTCACCGAGTAGTTTGACTGCATCCATATTAATACCGGTCTTAGTGGAACCTACATTAATGGATGCACAGACATTTTCCGTAACAGCAAGTGCTTCTGGTATGGATTCAATCAGTAAACGCTCGCTTTTCGTCATTCCTTTTGAAACAAGGGCAGAATAACCACCAATAAAGTTTACGCCAACTGCCTTTGCTGCAGCATCTAGCGTCTTGGCAATGGATACATAATCTTCTTTCGTCTTGCAGGCTGCACCGCCCACTAAAGCGATTGGTGTGATGGAGATACGTTTATTCACAACCGGAATCTTGAATTCCTTTTCAATCTGTTTTCCTGCTGCCACTAAATCTTTTGCGACTGTTGTAATTTTCTCATAAATCTTACGATTTAATTCATCTAAATTACTATCCACACAATCAAGAAGACTGATACCTAGTGTAATGGTACGCACATCTAAGTTTTCCTCCTCAATCATCTTGTTCGTCTCTAACACTTCATTAATATTGATCATGTCGTTATCATCTCCTCTATTTTATCATTCGCTGCCTATTAGATACGGTGCATCATGTTAAAGATATCTTCACGCTGCGCTTTGATCACAACGCCGATTTCTTCACCAATCTGCTCTAACTCATTCGCTAATGCTAAAAATTCCTTTGGAGATTCACTTGTATCTACGATCATCATCATATTAAAATAACCGGAAACAATCGTCTGTGTGATATCTAAGATATTCACACGATTATTCGCAAGATACGTACAAACCTTTGCAATAATTCCTACCTGGTCATGTCCTACTACTGTGATAATTGTTCTATTCATATTGCCCTCCTATATTTTAACCATCTTAGATGGAATATCTCTGTTGGCTACTACGATTTCCGGTTTGTAACTGCATCCTTTCAAATGATTTTCTACTTCAAGGCGTATGGTCTCATATGCTAACTCTGCATAATTATTCTCCTTGCTTAAATGGGCAAGAATGATATTCTTTAAATTCTCATGCAAAAGCTCACAGATTAACTGTGCACTTCTTTCATTGGATAAATGACCTTTATCCCCGATGATACGCTGTTTTAGGTAATATGGATATCCTCCTACCATCAGCATGTTCACATCGTGATTAGCCTCTAGATACAGCACTTCTGAACCGGATAATTTTGATACAATATATTCATCATAAGTTCCTAAGTCGGTTGCCATGCCGATTTTCTTTCCTTCCCGCTCAAATGTATAGCAGACCGGGTTGCATGCATCGTGCGACATCGAAAAAGGATTCACTGTAACATCCCCAATCACAAGCGGTTCGTCTGGCACAACATAGCGAAGAAGGCTCTCATCAATCCGTCCAACACCGCCTGTCTTTAAGATCGCGTTAATCGTCTCTACCGTTCCATAAACCGGCACGCCATAACGTCTTGCCAATACGCCAAGCCCCTGGATATGGTCTTTATGTTCGTGAGTGATCAATACTCCCTGTAACTTGTCAACTGGCACCTCAATCTCTGCGAGCCCGTTTTCAATACGCTTTCCACTGATCCCACAGTCCACTAAAAGATGGGTCTGCTCACTTCCTACATAAATACAATTTCCACTGCTGCCGCTTGCAATACTGCATAATCTCATAAATACTTCCTCCTTCGATGCCCTCAGTCATCAGTAGGAAAAGTATATTACAAACTGGATTAAAATTCAACCCACCAATTCTTTCTCTTCCTTAATCTGGTCATTCTTTCGAATCGATGGTCACCGCATCTCCGCCTGAATCCTTTGACTCATACATCGCGGTATCTGCACGTCTTAACAACTCATTGATTCGTGTGCATGTCTCCGGATAACAGGATAATCCGGCACTGATTCGTGTGGTTACCACACCATCTTCATATGGAATCTGAATCTCATTGATCTGTTCTCTAAGTTCCTCTATGATTTTTTTTGCTTCCATCTTTGATCTTCCCGGCAGTACAAGTACAAATTCCTCGCCTCCATATCTGCCTGCGATTCCATCATACGTCTTTGCTACCTTGCTTGCAAGTCTGGAGATTTCTTTAATAACCGCATCCCCCAGAAGATGCCCGTATGTATCGTTAATTTTCTTAAAATGGTCAATGTCAAATAAAGCAATGCTTAACACCTTATTCTGTTCCACTGCTTCTTTCGAGCACCGATCTACCATGTAATTTAAGTGTCCTCTATTGTAAAGTCCAGTCATACTGTCTTTATGTGCCATTTGCTGCATCTTCGCATACAAATTGGCGTTATTTAGCGCAATTAAAAACTGAGAAACAATGGTCTCGTAGAAACTACAGTTATCTTCAAAATAATCATAGGCCCCGTGCCCACATAGAATCGCTCCCATTGCTGTCCCTTGATTAACAAGTGGAAGAATCATCAAGGAGCACACTTCATTATTCCGTATAAATGGATACACGCCATCCTTTATGTAATTATCTACAAATATCTCTTTCGATTCGATATAGGAATCCAGATAATTGCTGCTTATATACTCTTCTAATAGTCTGTTTGCATCTTCTTTAAGTCTTGTTCTGATTTCATAGATGGACGTCTCATTCTCCACTGCACCCGGTTTTAATACGATTGCACAAAGATTCAGACCGCTTGATTCTAATACAGACTCTGTTATGTATTTCATTAAAGTATTAATCTCTAATGATGTTGATATGTACTTCATAATGATATTCTGAATCATCATTTCAGAATTGACATTATTAATCTTTTGATTTGCTTCCTCTAGCTTGATTTTCTGCAAGCCGAGTTCCTCGTTGGTCCGTTTTACTTTTTCCTGCTGCTCATACAAAGCGCGGTTTGTTTCTTTTGTAAACTCTGCCATTCTTTTTTGTTCAAACAGATTTTCCTCGTAACCCGTAATCTGTTCTCCCATTGCTTCTGCAATCCGCCCTGTCATAAAGAGCAGAACACCATATGCGCATACCATGCCGAACAGATTCTGGGAGTGAATCCCACTCCTGGCTATATTGATAAGAATCGTGATTAGTGCCGGCACTGCCGCTCCAACTAAAACAATATTCCGATTCCTAACGTCTGTAATGTCAAACGCATAAAACAGCTCTAACACTGTTATAACACATGCTGCTATATAAAACACAAGACAACATGATATCCCCTTTTCAAAAAAATAAAATGTAAATACTGACAGCTCTCCTGCTCGAACAATGGTCCATGGTACCCTTTTTTCCCACAGACAGCTCATTTCACATACAATATCCACAAACAATAGGATCGCCGCTGTGATCAGGCTTCCTCTTCCTATCTGCATCGTATCTTCTATCAATGCCTGAATCAGTAAATAGATCAGAAAGACTGACATTGTCCCAAGATGAATGCTGGAATATTTCCTTAGATTACAATAAATATCCTCCCGTTTCATAACGTGCTCCTTCCAAGTGACTTGCTCGATTTCAGCCTGTTACGCCAGATTCCCTCTTTCTGACGTAACAGCCCATTGCCTAGCTTTGCAATAATTCTTTTACTGTTCCCAATAGATTCTTACATAATCTCCACCATCAATTGGTCTCGTGAATTCTGCATCTTCGCCATTACATGTTATGATAACCCGTTGTCCCCGTACCGTACTGAAATCAAATGGATAAACATCCAGTATATCTACTAAGATATACGATTCCTTACCGGCAAGCGTAACGGTCTCGTCGTTTACGACAAGCTGTATTCTATTCTCTGCTGATGCTTTCGTAATGCTTTCTTCCTTTAAAGCATCTGTTTCATCTTGTGTAGGATGCAGTCTAGCTTCCTTAATTCCTGGCACAGACTCTTTTATCTCTGATTCTTTCTTTTCTGTATCACCTATGTGCTCTTTGGTATCTGTCTGTTCTGTCAGAATGCTATCTTTACTTGTGTAAGGACTTTGTTCATAACTCTCTTCCCTACTATAACTGCTTTGCTTATAAAGAGGATAGGTCACACTGAAATTCTCATATACCCTGTCTTCCTTTTTCGCTGGAAGCTGATTAATTAAAATTCCTTCTTCATAGCTTAAATCCATAAACTCTAACAGCTGGCCTAACGTATAATACGCTCCTGTTTCTAACTGGTCCCCTTCGTTGATTTCATAAAACTCAGAAACCAGTTCGCCATTTGCTAGCATGAACTTTGGACAAACCACATTCTTTCCATTTACGATAAAATGAATTTCCGCCTTATATTCTGGCAGCTCTGAAATAAGCATCTTCGCATCTTCCCCAGCTGTCGACTCTGCGATCTGAATGATATCATTCGAAGAAATCGGAGCGTTCATTGCCGCTAATACTCCATTTACTTGAATGAATGCAGGCTCACCAGTCTCGCCTCTTTTCATGCGTTTTACTCCATTTACAGTAAAGGTTAACGTCTTTCCGCGTCTTGGGAATAATGCTTCATTCGGAAAACCGATTCCCATTGCCGCGTCGACTACGGTCAAGCGGTTATTGTCATATAACTTCACGCTCTTTTTATTCACCTGAACACTAATAAAGCTATTCTTCTGCTCATAGTAGTTTAAGCAAATACCGATTGGCGTTACGAGTAAAGAGTCTTTTACCGTATCCTCTTCTAGGAAACTTACATTTCCTAATACCTCTGCTCCTCTTAATGCCACTCGCTCTTCCGGAAGTTCTAAGTGCTTTGCGATTCCAGTCTTAAAGGTCGGGATTTTTCCACCACCGCCAACAATGAACACTGCACTTACTGACTTATCGCCATTTAACTCTTTAATAGCTTTTGCGATCCGTCCTGTCATAGTCTCCACGACTTCCCTCGTATCCTCCATCACCTGATCTGGGGTGACTTCGTGTGGAAGTCCGATAATATCCTCATACGTGATTACCTCACCGGATAAGGCTCCCTTTTTGATTTCCTCTGCCACCTTGAATTCCACCAGATGCTTTTGCACCAGTGTTTCTGTAATCGCATCCCCCGCCATTGGAATCATGCCATACGCTACGATACTTCCATCCTTTGTAATGGAAATATCCGAAGTTCCGGCTCCCACATCGATTAATGCGATATTTAACAGACGGAATTTTTCTGGAATGGCCACATTAATTGCGGCGATTGGTTCCAGTGTCAGATTTTCAACTGAGAGGCCTGCCTTTTCCACTGCAGAATATAACCCTTCAATTACATCATCCGGCAGGAATGTCGCTAATACATCCGCCGAAATCTTCTCTGCCTTATGATCGAGAAGATTTCCCATTATGTAATCATCCAAGTAATATTTCACAACTGTGTAGGCCACACAGTAAAAATTAAATGTCTCATCTTTTGTCTGCTTGCGGATTTCCTCATATGCTTTTTCCACACCAATAAGTTCTAACGAATGCACGTGTTCTTTCGTCACGGTCATTTCCATCGGCATCTCATAATCTGCGCGCACGGTAACTGTTTTTAAAACCCTTCCGGCTGCGGCTATGCATACCCTGCTTAATTCTATATTTAATTTCTGTTCTAAATCGTTCTTAACTTCTAAGATCGTCTGAGCGACTTTACCAATATCATGGATCTGCCCATCTAACATCGCTCTTGTCTCATGATACCGTATCGACTGCGCCGCTACAACGAACTCCTGGTCATTTACTTTATAACCAACTGTTCCGACAATACAGCTCGTCCCAATATCCAGACCGAAGACATAATGCTCTGGAAGTTTTGTAGTTCCCATGTAAACACTCCTTACTAATACTTCGTACAATATTTTATCATATATGGTATTTATTTGCTAGTTGTTTATTTATTTTGTCGTTTTTTAGAAAATCAGATACTTTTGATACACAATCTCAAAGCCCACAATTCCCGTTCTTCCATCCTGCTGCTATCAATTCAGTTTTTCGGATATGTTTTTCCACACATCAAATCAAGCAACTCCGAACCAAACAGCGTCCTCACTCTAGGCTCTGTGAATCAAAAAAAAGGCTGTCACATCTCTTCGTGCGCAACCTTTTTTCTTATTATCTTATCTGAGACAGAATCGCTTCCACCGTACTTCCATCTGGATTTTCAATCACCTTAGTGGCAATCTGAAGGAATTCCTCTTCTTTTCTCTGCTTTAGGAAGAGACTGTCCACCTTCTCATCCGAATAACCTCTGCTTGCCTTCAGACGTTCTCTTCGCTGTGTCTCTGGTGCATGTACATACCAAACCTCATCACAGAACTCCTGATATCCAGCTTCGATCAAAAGCGCCGTTTCAATTAAAACCGCCTCTTTCTTTTCTTCCCTGAACTTCGCAATCTGATTCAGTACATAAGTCCTTACAAGCGGATGGGTTAGGGAATTTAACTTTTCAAGTTTTGTCTTATCTTCAAATACGATTTTAGACAGTCTGCTTCGGTCAATTTCGCCACTTTTATCTAAAATCCCATCCCCGAATTCCTTTACAACGGCGAAATAAGACTCTCCGCCTTTTTTCATCTGCTCTCTCGCTACGTCATCGGTATAGATGACTTCCCAGGAAAGCGCCTTGCTTATGGCCTCTGCCACCCATGACTTTCCGCTTCCGATTCCTCCGGTCAGACCAATCACTCTCATTTTTCTCACCTTTTCCTATCGTATTCTGTACCTGTTTTTTACCCTAGCATGCTTGCTTTTATTCCTATTCTATCCATAAGTGCTCATTCATCCTTCTTATAACGGATGAATGAGCACTTATAATACCTTTCTATTCAATGATTGTATGCTACTTAGCAACACACATCATTACTTTGCATCGTACCAGTTGCTTCCCGCATTGACATCTGCCACTAATGGCACTTTCATATCTGCTGCATTCTGCATCTGTTCTCTCATGATCTTCTTTACTTCTTCCACTTCTGGCTCATATGCCTCTACAAGCAATTCATCGTGAATCTGAAGTAAAAGTCTTGATTTCATATTTCGTTCCTTTAACGCCTCATTCACACGAATCATTGCGATCTTGATAATATCCGCAGCAGTTCCCTGAATTGGGGAGTTCATTGCGATTCTTTCTTCTGCAGAGCGTTTCATGAAGTTCGAATTATGAAGATCTGGAACTGGACGGATTCTGCCAAACTGTGTGGTCACAACGCCCTCTCTTCTTCCCTGCTCCACGATTCCATCTAAGAAATGCTTTACATTTGGATACGTTTCAAAATACTTTGTGATATATTCCTCTGCTTCATTTCTGGAAATGTTCAAATCCTGACCTAAACTAAAGGAGCTGATACCGTATACAATACCGAAGTTAACTGCTTTCGCATTGCTTCTTTGCAGGCTTGTGACCTCGTCAAATGGAGTATGGAATACCTGGGATGCGGTCAGTCTGTGAATATCCTGTCCACTCTTATAAGCCTCAATTAACTTCTCATCCCCTGACATATCCGCTAGCACACGAAGTTCAATCTGAGAATAATCGGCATCTAAAAATACATAGCCGTCTTCCGGAATAAATACCTTACGAATCTTTCTTCCAAGTTCCATACGGATTGGAATATTCTGAAGGTTTGGTTCCGTACTGCTGATTCGTCCAGTTGCAGTGATTGTCTGATTAAAGGTTCCGTGAATACGGCCATCTGCCTCAATATAATTAGCAAGACCATCCGCATACGTAGATTTCAGTTTTGTTAACTGGCGATATTCTAAAATCTTCGCTACTACTTCATGCTCTGACTTTAATTTTTCTAATACATCGGCAGAAGTAGAATATCCGGTCTTTGTTTTCTTACCGAATGGAAGTCCCATTTTTTCAAATAAGATCACGCCAAGCTGTTTTGGAGAATTAATATTAAAGCTTTCTCCCACTAACTCGTAAATATCTTTTTCTAGCGTCTCAATGCTAGCTGCCAGTGCATCTCCATATTCCTTTAACTCTTCCTTATTCACACGAATTCCTCTTGTCTCCATGTCATAAAGCGTATAGATTAAAGGCATCTCTATATCTAAGAATAACGATTCCATACCACAGATCTTAAGACCTTCTTCTAATCGGCCATACACTGCATATCCTGTCATGCTCTCGTATCCGACTGCTTTCTTAAAACGAAGCTTGGCTGTGCTCACACTTTCTTCCATCTCTTCTAATAAGAGTCTGTTCTCGGTCTCTGCACATAAATCCTCATAGGTTCCTTTTCCTAACAGATCCGCTTTAGACTCCAGTTCAAGCTTCATATATTCTGCTGCCACTTCATCATAACGATAGCTGCCTTTTGTCGGATCGATTAAATATGCCGCTACTTCTACATCAAATACCGCATCTCCTCTTTCCGCCTGTAAAAATGGAAGCTGCGCTTTTAAATTAAAGACCACAATCTTTATTTTATTTGAGATGAGCTCTTTTACTTTCTGCATCAGATATTCCTTGGTGATTTCTCCATCTGCTCTTAAAAAGAATGTTCTCTCTTTGCTTACGGTAATAGAAAGACCAATCAGATTCTGATTATTTCGGTCTGCCGGTGCATTCTTCTTTAGGATTTTTTCTGCGATAAAGGAAAGAGCAATATATTCTTTCTTCTGAAGAATATCATTAAAGATAGCATCGGCTTTTTCTTTTTCTGTCACAATCACAAGCTCAGAAGCATCCATTAAGGTCTCTGGCGCTTTTATTTTCTCAAGCTCCTCTTCCTTTCGCTTTGCTTCTTCATCTAAATCTACCGCATAGTCTAACTCATCATTCTCTTTTTTCTTTGCTTTCTTTTTCGGAGCACTTTCTTCAAATGGGTTATCCCCTGCATCTTCTGCTGCAACAAAGCCTTCTTCCTTTTCACTCTCTGTTCCATCCTCAAACTTTAAAGACTTAAACTCCAGACGTTCAAATTCCTTTTCTGCCTTTTCCTTATCCACATGGACTTCAAGGCTCTCAAGTGTCACATCACTTAAATCAATATCACATTTGATTGTAGCAAGATCACGGCTTAAGAATGCTGCCTTCTCTCCTACTAATTCTTCTTCGCTCTCTTTTAACAGATAATTCATCGGAGAACGTTTGATGCCGATACTCTTCCAGTATTCCACCATCTTCTTCTTGCCTGCATCATCCAAATCACGGATTGCATCATAAAGAGCATCGATTGTCTTATACTCTTTCACTAATGCTAACGCAGTTGTTTCACCGATTCCCGGAACACCTTTGATATTATCCGAAGTATCTCCCTGGAGGCCTTTTAAGGAAGGTACGGAAGACGGCTTAATACCAAACTCCTCTTCTAATCGTTCCAGATCAAACGGGAATGTACGGTCTGGAACATTCCAGTCTTTCTTCTTCATGCCGAACTTCGCATATAACTCATCGGTCTTCTTCGCAGTGCTATGGATGATCCATAGATTCGTACGTTCTGTTACAAGCTGCAGATAATCGTTATCCTTTGTCATAATGCGTACTGGCACTTCTTTTTCAAACTTATGGCTTAAAGAACCACTGAAATCATCCGCCTCATATCTCTCATCCATAAACTGTGGAATGTTTAACGCTTTTAATAACTCCTGGCAGCGGATAAACTGTTCCTTTAATGGGGCTAATGTCTCGCCTCGATTTCCCTTATAGTCCGCATACATCTCTCTTCTAAATGTATTACGGGAAACATCCCATGTCACTGCAAGATACTTTGGTTTCTGCTCTTTTATGATTTTTAACAGCGTACGCATAAAACCATATACTGCATTTGTATATTCGCCTTTCGATGTCTGCATGATTTTATGGAAATACTGTTCCTTTTCTTCTGTTGTCTTCGCAAACATGATTTCTTTTGGCAGGTTGCCAAAAAACTGAGTGGTTAACAAACTGGAACCATCAATAATCAGTAGGAAGTCCTCACTGTTAAGATTCTCGTTATTGCTCATATAAGACCTGCTTTCTCTATTACTTGATTTTATATCCAAGGTGCGCTTTTTTTAAGTCCTCTAATAACCTAATACGCATTCGGTTTCTAGCTCTCTTGATCTGGCGGACATAATTCCTTGCCTGCTGATCATATTCTTCCATCATCTGTTCAACTGGATTCATAAATGACGGTACTCCGTCATATTTTAATTCAAACGAAGATGGTCTTGTATCTATCTCTGTAAATGTATCTTTTCCCAATTGGATACTAGATATCATAACAAATAATATCGCAATAGATAAAAGATAAAATCGTTTTCTAACATGTGCCGCTCGGATATGCCTAAATTTTTCTTCATACCATGCGATTTTTTTATTCAGCTGGGCATTGTAATCCGTGGACAGCTCTTTATCTTCATCCAGCTGCTTCATAGCGGTCAGCAGAGCATAATATACTTCCAGTTCCTCTCTGCAACTGGGGCAATTCTCGATATGGCTTAAGAACTCTTCTGCCGATGCCATGTCCAACTGGTCATTGATAAATGACGTTATTCTGTTTTGTGCTTCCATACAAGTCATGGCTTTTCCTCTCTTCCCCTTCGTTACCTTTTCCATATTCTGTCCTGCACATAGATTTTACACTCTTTCCTTCAAAAATGCAAACTTCAGTTTGGGATGCTGATTTTCCCGTGTTTTTCGCATTTTTTTCTTTTTTCAAGTTTTTTCTTGCATTCTAAATAAACATATGGTAAAATATATTTTGCCGGCGGATGTGGCGGAACGGCAGACGCATTTGACTCAAAATCAAACGAGCACTCCTCGTGCGGGTTCAAATCCCGCCATCCGCATTTATATTGTAAGAAAGATCACTTGTATAGCAAGTGGTCTTTTTTGTATCTTACTACAATAAAAAAACTCGTTTGACTCATTATGAACTTTCAATGAATCAAGCGAGTTTTTTATATTTAAAATCATAGAAGGGATTATCCCCTCTTAAGGCAGTTCAAAATACTGTTGTATAATTGACAAATCTCCGGTGAATCCAAATGATGCAGTAAATCAATCCCACATATAATTAGGCGTCCTTTTTCACATGGCACCTCAAATAAAAGGCCAATTCTATGATTACGGCTTATATGATCGATTACCTGAATAATCGGTTTGATTCCTGGGTAATCATCCAGAATATAACCGGTAGAATAAACCACTGGCTGCTGCCATTGCCATTCCGAATAAGAATTCGTCGGAAAATCTGCTAATAATGGATGGTCCTTCTGAATAAGAAGCCCCATGGTCCCTGGAGCCGTTTTTCTTCCAGATGCAACACAAGCATCACGAAACATTGGATAACACCAAAAATCAGTTGGAAAGAATCCTTCAATCCCTTGGGCAAGATGATCTGATGCCAAAAATACCGTCTTTCCTTCCTCCATCGCCTGCTTTTCTTTTTCTGTAAACTGCTCTGTCACTAGAATTTCTCCTGGTTCTTCCGGCTGAGCCTCTGGATACAGAAAGATTGGATATTCTTTTTGATACTTCCCGAATTCTAACGAAAGAACAGCCCTCGCAGCTTTTTTACAATCCCTGTTTCCTGTACTTATGTTCCATGTCCCAAGACTTGTATTCTTTCCAGGCTCACAGATACACATTTTAGAACGAATACAAGATATTTCGTCTCCTTCTACTGTAAGCGTAATGGTAAGCCCTCCTTCTGCCTTATCCTGTCCATAATGATGAAGCACTGCTTCGATTGTTATATCATCCCCATATTGATACACGTAAGACGCAAACTTTCCAAGAAGAACCGTCTCCGAACAATAGTTACGCCACTTTTCAGGACTAATGAAACCTTTGCTGTCAAGGAAGCTATCTAACATTCCTACCAGGGCGGTTCCCTGTCCCGGAAAGTCCTGAAGACCAAGAAGTTCAAACCCTGCCAAACCATCGGTGCGCATAAATGCCTCTACTTCTTCCTCATAGCATAAAACAGCTAATTGCCCAGCTGCTTCATAAAAAGCGGCAGCATCCCCATCCATTCCAGATTCCTTTAACTTTTGCTCATAATAAGCAAGTGCTGTTGAATAGGTGGCTCCTATGTACTTCTCCTTCTCTTTATAATCAGGATAAAACTGATACTGGCCTGCCTCATGTACAATAAGCGGAACATTCCATCTATCGACCCCTTCTTTATAATCTGCAAGCGTTCCAAGTCTTCCTTTTTCCTGGATATGTCCAAGCGGCAGATCATTATGGGAATAAGATGCCCTGGCATTCACACCTTTTCCAGCACGCATCGTGATCCAGACATCGTCTTCCTTATTCGGGCTTGGATCTTCTAAGAAGTTATTGGCTCCCTGAGTATAGAGTTTATCTTCCCGAATGGTCTTCATAAACCGCACCAACTTTTCATATGCTTTTGGATTCCCTACTAACTCATTGCCTACTGCAAAAAATAGAAAAGACGGGTGATGTCCAAATTCTCGTAAAATGTTTTCTGCCTCTTTGTACAGATATCCCATCAGGCGTGAATCATATTCCGGATCCTCTTCTTCATAAAGCCCTGCTGCAAACAGCGACATCTCTACCCCTAAGTAAATACCCATCTCATCTGCTGCCTCAAAGGCAGCTTCTGGCGGACACCAGGAATGGAATCGATAATGATTCATTCCATACGCTTTCATAATTCCAAAGATGCGCTCCCATTCTTTCTTTTCCATAGGCGGATGGCCAGTAAGCGGGAAAATACAACAGTCTACATTTCCTCTTAGGAATAAGCACCTTCCATTTAAAAAAATCTGCTTTCCACTTGTGATTGCTTCCACAAATCCAGTCTGTATCGTCTTCTCTCCCAAAATCCTTCCATCTAAACCTGTAATCTGTGCATGAATGGTATAAAGTACTTTTGTAAACTCATCCCACCCTTTGATTTTGCAGGCTGGCTCTAAAGTAATGGTAAGAGTATTCTTTTCCCCTTTTCTTAATACCGCTTCCTGCATACAGGATCCAATCTCTTGGCCCTCTTTTTCTTTTAAAGTCACACAGACCAAAGCCTTTTTGTTTAATTCAGAATCAATCTCCAATGTAATCTCGATGAGTTTACTATTCTTTTGTTTTACTGCTTTTAAATATGTGATGTCCGTCTCCTCTTTTGTCCGAAGAAACATTTCCCCTAACACTCCATTCCAGTTTGTCTGGGTATGCTCGCTAAACTGATGTCCTTCTAAAAGCTGCTTTGGAAACCATTCTTTGCTTAAATCATTATCCACTGCAATCATAAGCTCGTGTGTGCCGCTTGAAAGGACGCCAAGCTGATGTTTCGCCGGCGTCACCATTTCCTTAGATGTGCTAAGCAGCATGCCATCCATATAAACAGAACTTTTCTTCGTTCTCTCAATGACAAGCTCTATCCTTTTTCCTTCCCAACTCTTTGGTATTGTTATCAATCGTTTATAAAAAACAGTTCCTGCAATCGGATAATTCCTTGATAAATACATGGTCTGCCCATCTTCGCGGTGAAACTCGCCTATCTTCGCAGTTTCCGTCGTCTGCGGCAGTGTGATTATATCCTGAAACGCCTCTTTACCCGGATTGGTTCCATCATTTTTCTTCCAGGCACATAAAAAATCTCCAGCTAACTTAATCTGTTCCATTTTTCGTCCTCTTTTCGCCTGCACTTTTTATGATTCTTCTGCCATATCCGTTCTTTTTATAAGCTGCTCTTTTCTAATGAATTCCAATGTTGAATACAAGATCCGGATATTCTTTAAACACGATGCTTAACTGGCTGCCATACGGCACCCTGATTTTATTCTTTGTAATTTTAACACGCTTCCAAGACTTCTCCTGTTTTTCTAAAGCAGATGCCCCAGAAGATTCCTGTTCTTTTGTTATCATGCGCACTTCTTCTAAGTCAGAATCCGATTTGATGATTAAATGCCGGTTCCTTGCCAATGCTAGGCCTCCCGCATAAAACATAAGATCTCCGATTTTTTTACGATTTGAAAGAAACGGGATAAAGGAGTACACTCCTGATGGAACCCATCTGCTAACAGCCAGTTTCTCTTCTACCGGAGGGCTACATAGCCAGATTCCTTCCTGCTCTTTTTTATTATGATACATAAACTCTAACGTCGTATGCTGTAAAAATCTCTTTTTGCATACATACCCATATGTAATAACAAGAAATACAATCGGTAACATCCCCCATATCAGGCTTACCTTTTTTTCTTCTCTATCTATAGTAAAATCATATGTCTCACTTTTTATGATTCCAGAAGGATCGTTATAAGAAATTATCATCTTTTGATTTCCGTCCGGGACAATGAATAAAGTCAGCCATTTTAGGACTTTTCCAAGAATGCCATCTGCAATCATAAATTGCGGAGTCACTGCGATTGTTCCATCCTTTCCATACTCTACCTCAAGCATCTGAAACTGTCCTGCTCCCTGCCATAAGAACTTGAATTCCATCCTCATCATTTCAGACTCGGATAACGTTTCTCCGTTTTTTAATACCTGAATCAGAATTTCCTCGCTATTCTGATAAAGGGCATCTCTTGTTATGGCATACTCTTTCGTCAGCAAAATCAGTTCAACCGACTCACTTGCTTTCGTTGTTGGTACGGATTGTTTTGCAAGTACAGGCTCTGCTTTTTTTAATCCGATAACCATACATAGGCATATGAATCCTATCCAGGCTCTTTTCATACAGATCCTTTTCATACCGCTTCCTCCTCTTTTGTACGTTCCTTCCATTCGCTTTTTTCCATTCCATAAGTACGATAATACTTATTCAGATATGGATCCTTTATCTTCCCTTTTTGCACTGCATTCAGCACACAGCCAATAAGCGGTATGCCAACCTGCTCATAAGATACACGAATTTTTTGAATCTCTTCTGCGCTCGTACCTCCCTGTCTAATCACGAGTAATGCCGTATCCACTGCGTCCTTCATATGGAATGCATCTGCCATTAATGCACTTGGGGGCGTATCATACAAAATGAAATCATACTGTTCTTCCAGTCTGCAAAGCTCTCTCTTTAAATCTGTCAAAAGAAGCATCTTACCAGTCTCGTAAGACTGCAATATAAAAAGATGATCACTGACTTCTAACGGTGCTTCTTCCATCGCTGTCTCATTATGAAACACGGCATTCAAGGAGTGCTTGCGATACCCTTCCATGCCATACTTCTTCCCGATATTCGGATTTCTAGTATCCCCGTCCACTAAAAGCACACGGTATCCTCTTGTGGCTAATGCCTGTGCCAAATGAATGGACACGCTTGTCTTTCCCTCCGCCGCACCAGCAGATGTGACCATAATTCGTTTTATATTGTTTTTCTCTGCTGCTGAAATCAATTTTCGTGACAACAGCTGAAATGACTCCATATAAACGCCTGTTATCTGTGCCATTCTGACAGGAAAGCTTTCTCCCTTCCGAATCCTATTATAGGGTATCTCGGCTAACACTTCTTCTTTTAACAACTCTTCAATAAAAGTGCTATCCATAAAGGTAGGATGTAGAATTGCCATAAGCGCTATTATACCTGCTCCCATCATTCCTCCGGCTGCTGCTCCAAGAAAAATCAGTGTGATTTTTAAAGAAGCACCACTTCGAATAGCTGTTTCCGCTTTATCAATCAGGCTGACACTTCCAAGACCTAAGGTTTCCTGAAGAAGATTCGGAAGAACCTCTACAATTTCATTTGCAATAAGCACTGCCTGAAACTTCTCCGAACAAGTAACGGATAAAAGAAGGATCGAGGTTTCCTCATAGCGTGTCACCGAAACCGCCTGGCGGTAAAAATCATAGTCTAGATTATAGTTCAGTTTCTCCATTACCTCATAATATAGTGACTGACTCTTTGCAATATAAGCTGCTGTATCCACTAAATAGTTCGAGAGCGTGAAATCATTTTGTGTCGGCACATTACTTCCTGCCACAGCATAGATTCCATCCTGCGTCTCACTATTAAATACCATGCTTGCCTTTGCGGTATAAACAGGATTTCTCATATCCTTCACAAATTTTGCTCCAGCAAACAGTGTTCCTGCGATTATTCCCACTACCATTAAGGCAAGAATCATAACTTTGTGTTTCCATAAACTGATTAAAATGTCGTAAATTCTGATTTCGGTCGTATCCTCTGACATCAAAATTCCCCCTGATGCTATTTTTTCTTTCGTAAAATCACAGCAGTACATTATCACTGCTGTGCATAAAAGTATCAAAGAAATTATATATCATATTATCACTTTTTTCCACATATTAATCCATATTTTTTTTATTTTTTAACGAATTATGGAATTGCTAGTATCATTTGAAACTAATAAGGATGTGTAATATGCTGCTAGCGTTTTTTCTTTATGCCTAAGAAAACTGCTAGTGCAGTGATTGCTGCAAGTCCGGCCGTAATTAAGAAGCCTTTCTTTCTATCGCACTCATTTTTCTTTGCTGCAATACTTGTGGCACTGACCGTCTGATTATTATCTTCCTCTGCTTTTACTGTTTCTTCGCCCTCTGCGTCTTCTGCCATTTCTGCTTCCTGTTCTTTCTGTTTCACAAATGCTGCTGTTGAGATTTTATCAACGTTGATCTTCCCAATCGCAATTTGAATCGGTTCCTCTCCTGCCGTCATACCATCTATGTACTGAATCCACTCTCCGTCCGGAAGATATATCTCAACTGCCTTAGTATTCGCATTATGAACAATAAACAGCTCCTCATCCACCTGTTCTCTCTGTTCATGAATCTGATATGCGATTACATTCGGGATCTGGCAATCTATAAATGTAAGATTCTTATTAATCTGTTCTATTGATCCATATCGAAATCCTGGATGCTTTTTTCGAAAAGCAATCAGTCCTTTATAGTAAGCATATATATCTGCATTCGTATTTAAGTCATCCCACTTAATGCTGTTCACAGCATCGGAAGACTGATAGGAATTCCCATCATAACCATAACCAGATTCATTCGGCTTGCTTCTTAAGATTTCCTCACCCGCCTGAATAAATGGAATACCTTCTGATGTAAAGATAATGGAGGCCGCCAGTTTATTCATCTGTTTTCTCTCTTCTATTGTGACATTCGGACAGGATAATGATAACTTATCCCATAAAGTCAGATTGTCATGGCAAGAGACATAATTAATGCACTGCGCAGCATTCCCGGTCCATCCGGATGCACAATAGACTTTCGACAAATCAATGCCATCAAAGGAAACACCGCCCACAATACTGCTCTTAATGGTCTCTTCCATTCCGCTTCTTCCACTTACAAAACCTCTCTCACTCCCATTAAAAACAGACCCTTTTAAGCCATCCCGCATACCGTCATTAAATACACCTATCCCTTTAAACTTTAACGCTGCTGCCTTTCGTGCCTGCTTTTCACTAGAAAGTCCCGAACTCCCTCCGGTCCATCCTTCTCCGTAAATTAAAATGGACGGATCGATCTCATCCAGGGCAGAGCGCACTGCATTCATTGTCTCAATATCATGAACCCCCATCAAATCAAATCGGAATCCATCCACATGATATTCTTCTGCCCAGTAACATACAGAGTCCACAATGAATTTTCTTACCATGGCTCGTTCTGATGCTGTCTCATTGCCACATCCGGAACCATTCGTGTAGCTATCCCCTTCCATTCGATAATAATATCCCGGAACAATTCTATTAAAATTGGAATCTGTAGAATAGGTATGATTGTACACGACATCCATAACGATGCGAATTCCGTTTTTATGAAGAGACTGTACCATCTGCTTGAATTCCTTTACCCTCACTTCTCCATGATAAGGATCGGTGGAATAAGAGCCTTCTGGCACATTGTAATTAAGCGGATCATAGCCCCAGTTAAACTGTGGCCCAGCAAATCTTGTCTCGTCTACGCTTGCATAGTCAAATGACGGCATCAGATGCAGATGTGTGATTCCAAGTTCCTTTAAATAATCTAACCCTGTGGACTGTCCATAGGAATTCTTTGTTTCACTTTCTGTAAACGCTGCAAACTTTCCTCTATTCTCAATACCAGACGACTCATTCATAGAAAAATCACGTACATGGAGCTCATAAATCACAGCATCGGTAAACTGATTAAATTCCGGCCTTTTATCCGTTAAAAATCCATCTGGTTCAGCCGCCTTAAGATCGATTACCATTCCCCGCATTCCGTTTACACCAACAGCTTTTGCATAAGGATCAACCGCTTCCTGCCGTTTCCCTTCTACTATCACTTCATACGTATAATATACCTTATCTAAATCTCCACTCTTAACCACATGCCAGGTACCGCATACGTCCTGTTTCATCGGAATTCTCTCTAACAGATTATCCCCATCTCCTCTTTCATATAATAAAAGAGATACTTCTGATGCGGTAGGCGCCCATACACGAAATGCCGTTTTTTCGGCACTGTAACTGGCTCCAAGATCATGACCATCATAATAAAAAGCTTCTTCAAATTCTTTTGTCGAAAATGCACTTTTCATGGATTCCTCCTTCTCGATAACCAAACCTTTCCCCTTCTTCCCAGACAAAAGTCTAATTATGCTCTGTCCAGACCTCTTCTTTTCCACTTGCAATCCAGATTTCTGTAACACCCTTTTTCACTTCCACAAAACGATCTGACTCAATATCTTTTTCATCCCATTGGTTGCGTCTTACGATAAATCCAATTTTCTCCGGGGATTTTGTTTTATATATGGCGATTTCTCCGTACTTATCTTCTTCCGTAAAATCGACCTGTTCCCCACTTTCTCCATCTCTCTAGATCCATAAGTTCCACCCATCATACTCTTTATCTTCCCTGCTGTAGTGTATAATAAGAGTACTTTCTGCTGCCATAATGGCGTTGTCATTCATCTCATTGATAACTAGTCCCATTGCCAGAATAAAGCACATAAAGCATAAACTAATTATCTTTAGTATATTCTTTTTGTGTGACATGCTTTCGCCTTCCTATTCCGTATTTTACCACATATTATAGCATGTCTCATGCATTTAGAAAAGTAGATTTTTGAAATGTTTAGCCGAATATAGAAAAGAGCTGTCGCACAGACAGGTGGCGATATGAAATATAACTATTCCATATCGCCACTTGTCTGTGCGACAGCTCTTTTTCTACTGCCTTTATCGTGCCAGCCATCCTCCATCTACTGCAATCGTGAAGCCATTTACATAGCTTGCAGCATCGGATGCAAGAAATACGACTGCGCCCTTCATATCATCTGGAGTTCCCCATCTTCCAGCAGGAATTCTGCCTAGGATTTCGTCGTTTCTCTTTTCATCATCACGAATCTGTGCCGTATTATTGGTTGCCATATAACCTGGTGCAATTCCATTTACATTAATTCCGTATTTCGCCCATTCATTCGCAAGTGCTCTTGTTAAACCGATAATAGCACTTTTGCTTGCTGTATATGCCGGAACACGGATTCCGCCCTGATAAGAAAGCATGGATGCAATATTGATGATCTTGCCTCCCTGTTCTGCTTCAATCATACGTTTTGCAACTGCCTGAGATAAGAAGAATACCACCTTCTGGTTGACATTCACTACCATATCCCAGTCTTCTTCCGTATACTTATCCGCATCTTCCCGTTTAATGACACCTGCATTATTCACTAAGATATCGATTCTTCCATAATGAGCCATTACAGATTCCACAATCCGTTCTACCGGTTCCGTACTTGATAAATCTGCAGTGACTTCAAAAAATTCACCGCCTGCCATTTCAACTAATCTTGCTGTCTCGCTGCAGTCTCTTCTGGCAACGCCGGCTACTTTTGCTCCAGCCTCAGCCAGTGCCACACACATCCCCTGGCCTAGCCCTGTATTCGCGCCTGTCACAATTGCAACTTTCCCGTCTAATTTAAAACTTTCTAAGATCATCTGTCTTAATCCTTTCTAGCTTAATCTTTACCAATATAACACAGGATTCCTCAAGAAACAAGGCATTCCTGGTTTCTATCCCTTTTTTTGTACTTTTTTACAATAAGATTAAGGACAACCTCTAATCCCTTAGCACCTTTTTGTATGCTTGCGAATAAGATATACTAAAAACAGTAAGGAACTACTATGGCTATTCGAATTTTTATTGATCAGGGGCATAACCCCGGAGGTATTAACGGGGGAGCTATTGGATTCGGAGTAAATGAACAGGATATCACATTCTATGTTGGCCTCTATCTTGCTAACCTTTTAAATGATGACGGCCGTTTCGAGGCACGTACATCCAGACAGGATCCAGAACAGATTGTTGGAACAACCAATTCCAGCAGCCTTCAGGCAAGAGTACGTATGGCAAATGAATG
>CALZIE010000024.1 GCA_945787565.1 uncultured Lachnospiraceae bacterium | reverse complement strand
TGTTCGGACGCATGAGCGGACAAAAAGCCGCCTCCTTCTTTGACTATCAGACAGGAAACCACTGTCTGCTATTCGAAGAAGGAGGCGGCTTTTTGTTCGTCATGAGCCGGACATTCCGGAAAACACAGCGCTTCCCAGGCTGCCGCCCGGAGTCACTTCTCTTCCTGTTTGGTGAGGGATTCGATGGCATTATTGATATTAAATGTTATGAGCTTGCGGATGAGTTGGTATTTAAAGATTGTAAAGTAGAAATTAGCTTAGAGAGGAGAGGGAAAAGCAAAAGTAAAAGCAAAGGACTAAGAAAGCAAAGAGAAAAGGCTAAAGAAGTAAAAATATCAAAAGCTTACGAAACCAAAACTTCAAAAAGTAAAATCCAGAAAGGTAGAAAAGTAATAGAGTAAGAAAGTGAGTTGATTGGATGATGAGAGGGGAGAAGGTAGGAAAAGTGATGAATTAATATTAGTTCTTGGGAATGAAAAGAGGGAAATGTATCAAAGAAGATTCATTAAAACACTATGATATGCAGATAAAATACGTGATTTATGAGTAATTATGATAATTTGTACATAAGTGGGGATGAATATTTTTAAAAATTAGTGTATATTTATACTTGATTTATATGAAATATGCATATATAATCATAGATAGAAAAACGGCATATATTTGAAAATATAGAAATACATAGGTGATGTAAAGTGGCCGTGAGGAAGACTGTTTGTCTGGATGGGGACATATAATGAATGAGATAATGTTTTAGCTAGATATTTTAAAGATTATCAAAGAAGAGGAGAAATCGATATGAAGAAGAAGAGTTTTGTTTTAGCAGCAGTTATGGTAGCAGTGCTTGCATTGACCGGATGTGGGAAGAAGGATAGCAGCAGTGATGATACACTTGTGATGGCAACGAATGCAGAGTTTCCTCCTTATGAATATTATGAAGGTCAGGATATTGTGGGAATCGATGTGGAGATCGCTCAGGCAATTGCAGATGAGTTAGGGATGACATTAAAGATTGAGGATACAGCTTTTGATTCTGTTATTACTTCCGTTCAGACTGGAAAGGCAGATATCGGGGTTGCTGGTCTTACGGTAAGAGCAGATCGTCTTGAGAATGTGGATTTCACAGATTCTTATACAACAGCAGCACAGGTTATTATCATTAAGGAAGATAGTGATATTCTGATACCGGATGATTTAGAAGGAAAGAAGATTGGCGTTCAGTTAGGAACAACGGGTGATATTTATGCAGATGATATCTCAGATGCTACCGTGGAACGTTACAACAAAGGTTTCGAAGCAGTACAGTCCCTGACACAGGGCAAGATTGATGCGGTTATTATTGACCGCGAACCAGCAAAGGTTTTTGTTTCTGAGAATGAAGGACTTAAGATTGTAGATGAAGAGTTTACGCTAGAAGATTATGCGATTGCAGTAGCAAAGGATAATACAGAGTTAAAGGATAAGATTAATCAGGTATTATCCGAGTTAAAGGATTCTGGTAAATTACAGGAAATCATTGATAAGTATATTGTAGCAGAATAGGTAAGGAAGATATATGGCAGGAGAGATGAATGTATTAGGGAACTTGAGTTTTATGACGAATATGATTACGAAATTTAAGGATTCGTTTTATTTGAATTTTATTAAGGATGACCGTTGGAAGTATATCACAGATGGTCTTCAGACAACATTGGTGCTGACATTTTTCGCAGTACTGATCGGAATTGTAATTGGATTCTTCGTGGCACTTGTAAGATCTACTTATGATAAGACTGGAAAGCTTAAGATTTTAAACTTTATTTGTAGGGTGTATTTAACGGTGATCCGTGGAACTCCAGTTGTATTACAGTTAATGATTATCTACTATGTGATTTTTGCTTCAGCAGATATCAGCAAGGTTGTGGTCGGTATTATCGCATTTGGTATTAATTCAGGTGCGTATGTATCGGAAATCGTACGAAGCGGGATTATGTCAATCGGGGATGGACAGATGGAAGCGGGAAGAAGCTTAGGCTTCAACCATTTCCAGACAATGCGATACATAATTATGCCACAGGCATTTAAGAATGTGCTTCCAGCACTGGGAAATGAATTTATCGTGTTATTAAAGGAAACATCCGTAGCTGGTTATATCGCCCTTCAGGATATCACAAAGGCAGGAGATATTATCAGAAGCCGTACGTACTCAGCATTTATGCCATTAATCGCAGTGGCACTGATTTATCTGATTCTGGTTATGATATTTCAGTATTTTGTAGGAAAGCTAGAGAGGAGACTGAAAAAGAATGAACGTTAGCTTACAGGAGCCTCTAATTCAGGTAAAAGGGGTAAAGAAGCAGTATGGGAGCACTGCTGCATTAAAAGAGATTGATTTAGAGATTCATAAGGGAGAAGTTGTATTTATTATTGGGCCTTCTGGTTCAGGAAAGAGCACCTTATTACGGTGTCTGAACCGATTAGAAGAGCCTACTGCTGGGGAGATTTTATTAGAAGGCGTTAATATTACCGATAAAAAGGTGAATATTGATGAGTACCGTCAGAAGATGGGGATGGTATTTCAGCATTTTAATTTGTTTCCGCATATGACAATCTTAAAGAACCTTACGATTGCACCCATGAAATTACAGGGGAAATCGAAGGAGGAAGCAGTGGCAGAAGCAATGCGTCTGTTAAAA
The DNA here is from genome assembly GCA_945787565.1 of uncultured Lachnospiraceae bacterium. Classification (GTDB taxonomy): domain Bacteria; phylum Bacillota; class Clostridia; order Lachnospirales; family Lachnospiraceae; genus Lachnoclostridium. The sequence continues at coordinate 19,481 of CALZIE010000024.1, read as the reverse complement.
AGAGTTGGTCTTGAGAATCGTGCAGACGCTTATCCAGATCAGCTTTCGGGAGGACAGAAACAGCGTATTGCAATCGTCCGTTCTTTATGCATGAAACCGGATGTGATGCTTTTTGATGAGCCGACTTCCGCATTAGATCCAGAGATGGTAGGAGAGGTTCTTAGCGTTATGAGGGAACTGGCGAACGAGAAGATGACGATGGTCGTGGTTACCCATGAGATGGGATTCGCGAAGGAAGTAGCAAGTCGTGTGATCTTTATGGATCAGGGCAGCATTGTTGAGGAGAATGCGCCTGAGGAACTATTTTCCAATCCGAAGAGTGAACGATTAAAGACATTTTTAAGCAAGGTGTTATAAGTAAGAGAAAAAGCAAAGTCTTATTAAAGATGTGATAGAAAAGAAAAAATTGTAACATAAGAGATAAGATGAATAGCAAATAATAAAAAAAGTTAGTGCTTTGGAGCAAGGAATGATTGAGCTAAGGCACTAACTTTTTTTTGTATTAGAACGTATCTATTTTGATATAGATTGGAAAAAAAGCAGGAAACGGAAAATAAGGAATAAAAATAGAAAAATATTATTGACAAAGGAATCAGATAGGGGTATCATCTAATTCATACTATTCTTGTAGGAATATAGGAAAATAAAAAGAAAGAAGGAAAAAATCATGGATCTCAATAAGATGACAGTCCTTGCTACTGTATCCGGTGTGATTTTGCTAGCGGTGCTTGTAGGACTCAAAAAGAAGAACTGGGATTTATTATTGAGCTGACTCCATATGCCGTTATGGCATTAATTGCAAATGCAGTTTCAAACAGCAGTATGGAAAAGCTGATTCCGCTTCTTCTTGTGCTTGTTGTGGCTTATGTATCCTGTCTGATTCAGTCCTTCCTTGTAGAAGGAACTTTCCTTGCCGTGTTTGCAAAACTAAATCCAGTCAAGTTCTTCCGCGGAATCTGGCCGGCTCAGACAGTAGCCTTTACTTCCCAGAGCAGTGTAGGAACCATACCGGTGACAGTAAGACAGCTTAAAAAGATTGGTGTTAGTGAAAAGATTGCAAGTTTTGTTGCTGCCTTTGGCGCTAATGTGGGCATGCCTGGATGTGCCGGAGTATGGCCAACAATCCTTGCGGTATTTGCAATTCATGCACTTAATATACCATACACCATTACACAGTATGTATTTCTTGTATTGCTAACCGTTATTGTATCTGTTGGAACAGTAGGAGTTCCGGGAACTGCTACGATTACGGCAACTGCGGTATTCGCTGCTGCTGGTCTTCCAATCGAGATTATCGTAATTCTAACACCAATCTCTAGTATTGTGGATATGGCAAGAACCGCAACGAATGTTACAGGTGCTGCGGCTGCGGCAGTTCTTGTAGCAAAGAGTGAAGGGGAATTAGATTTAGCTTCTTATCAGGGAGAGACAAAAGAGCAGGTTGAAGAAGCACTGCAGGTAGAAGCTGAATAAATAAAAGCAAAATAAGATAGAAATTAAAAAATAAGAGTCTGTCACCCGAAGAGAGGGCAGTGCCTAGGGTATCATGATTTCCAATGTTCGGACGCATGAGCGGACATTCGGGAATCATGATGTTCTAGGCACCGCCCTCTCTTCGGGCCACAGACTCTTATTTTTGTAGTTTCATCACTAGTTGATTGATTATTCATTTAACAACACTGCAAGATAAAGAACCACAGCATCTTGGAAATGACGTGGGTTGAATCCGGTTTTAGTAGTGATCTTATCTAACTTATACTGCATGGTGTTTACATGAAGGAATAAATCATTTGCAGTCTTTTTTAGATTACATTCATTTCTTAGATAGAAAGAAAGCAGTCGGATATCTTCTTCGGTTAGATGTGCAAGGATTTTATCGACATACTGCTGTCTAAGAGAATCTGGCATGTTGCCAAGAATCATTTCAATTGTAAAATCCTCATAGAATTGATAGTTTTGAGCACTTTGTGTCAGGTATTTAAGGGCAATCTTTGCATGGGAATAGGAACTTGACATTAGGGAAAGAGGGGCCAGACTCCCGACGCCAACAAAGATAAGCTGTTTATAAAGGGAACAGAACTTTTCAATGCTCTCCCTCTGGTTGTAGTACGTATCAGGATCAATCAGTGCTATGAATTCATTTGGATAAATGTACGTGTATAATTTTATGGAAAGACGTTCGAATAGATGCACGATTTCATATTCAATCATTTTTATATTGCTGGTATTATAACGTTTATGAAGTCTGAATAGAAGTACGGCGTATTGTGGTGAGACTGGAATGGAAAGCTCCCGAAGGGTATCACTTAGGACTTCAATGTCATCTAATTCATTATAAATACAGGATTTGATAATATAGGAGATCTGCTGCTGATAGGATTCATTTTGCTTGTTTAGCTGCTGTTCCTTAATAAAAATTTCGGTTACCTTGGTTGCTAGGAACCCGTAGCGGCTTACCTCAGATACAGGTCCTGTAATCCCGATGACTGCGATTGGAATATGATCGATTAGAATCGGATAATTTACCCCTTCTTTTGTGCCGGCATATACGGAATCACTTTCCACAACAACCATGTTATGATTGGTGATGGCCTGATATCCAGCGGCATGGAAGGAATCAATACGAGAGGTATCCGTGCTTGCAATAATGATTCCGCTGCGGTTAATGAAGTTAATCGGACAGCCACATACTTCATGAATGACGTTTACAATCTGACCTGCTAAATTTCTTGATATCTTCATCAGATTCTCCTTTTTGTTTAAATGCTAAAATCGGTCTCTGCAAAAGACAAATTTTTGCAGAGACCGATTTCATTATATATAGAATTCTAGGTTTTAATCAAATAGTATTTAATGGAATATATTAGATTAAATAAATGATGATGGAAACAACGGTTGTTGTAAGACCGATTAATGCTTCGTAAGGAATTAACTTCATTCTTTCAGGGATGGATACATGAGCTACACCGCCTGTTGCATGGAAGAAAGAACCATGTGGAAGGGAGTCAAGTACAGTAGCACCAGCGTGAACCATAGCTGCACCGGAAAGAGCAGGAATGCCTGCATCTAAGATCGCAGTGCTGAATGTAGAAGAAGCGATTGTTGCACCGGCTGTTGCGGAAGCAGTAGCTGCTGCCATTAAGATACCAGCGATTGGTGCTAAGATGAATGTTGGCATATTTAATACTTCAAGAAGGTTGATTACGTCAGCCTGTAAGTTGGAAGTTTTGATAATACCAGCGATGGTACCAGTACCAATTAATAATACGGCAACACCTGTAACTTTTGTTAAACCAAATGCAGTGAAATCTCTTGCACTCTTAATGTGACCAGTACAGATTAAAGTAACGAAACCGCCTATTGGAAGAGCGATTAATGGATCGATTACGATTCCTGTTAGTGGACGAAGGGATAATAATACGATTACAACCACTGGTCCAATGATGGATGCAAAGAAAGAAGGAAGCTTGTCATTATCGTTATCGGATAAGTCTTCTTTAGAGATAGCCGAACCTTTTTTCTTAGAAACAACAGTTGCTAAGATAATCGTTACCACAAGTGCGCATAATGCAGGGACGATGTTCGCTGCCATAACGGAAGATAAATCAAGATTGAAGTTTTCTGCAACAGCGATTGTGTTAGGGTTAGGGGAAATAACGTTACCAGCTTTACCGCCGCCGATCATGGCAAGAAGTACGCTTGCTTTGTTATATCCAGCTTTTTCACCAATAGCAAGAGCGATTGGTGCTACTGTAATAACAGAGATGTCGATGAATACACCAACAGCACAAAGAACCATAGTAGCGATTGCGATTGCGGCAAGCGCTTTTTTCTCACCAAGTTTAGAAACAATGACTTCTGCTATCTTTGCAGCTGCACCGGTCTGGATTAAGATACCAGCTAAAATACCGGATGTTAAAATACGAAGTACGGAAGACATCATGCCTTCTGCACCAGTGATCATGGTAGATACGGTACCGGTAAGTCCCGCTCCGCCTACAAGACCGCCGATTAATGCGCCAAGGATTAAGCTGTAAGTTGGTTGCACTTTTTTTACGATCAGAAAAATAGCAACGGCAAGGCCAAGTAATGCGCCAAGGGTTGTAATTTCCATAAATGAATACCTGCCTCTCTAAAATTGAAAATTTATCTTATGAAACAGCATCGATGCTGTTAGTCCATACGAACGTCTTACTGATATAAAGAAACAATACGGAATACCTGTTCTGCTGTGTCGGTAAGATTAGCAGCAGCATTTTCTTTCTTCATTGCTTCTTCTAAAGTTGAGATCTGTCTGATGATTGGGAAGAAAGCGTCAATCCCTTCTTTGTTGCATTCGATGGCTTCTTTTGTAACACATCCTGCAAATGCGAATACTTTTTTGTCATATTTCTTGGCGAGTTTTGCAACACCAATCGGAGCTTTTCCCATAGCGGTCTGGAAATCTAATCTTCCCTCTCCTGTGATGACGATATCCGCGTCTTTAACGTCTTCTTCTAATTTGATTTCATGTAAAATAATCTGAATGCCAGGTTCCAGTTTTCCGTTTAAGAAGGAAAGGAAAGCAAATCCCATTCCGCCGGCTGCACCAGTTCCAGGAACATCCTTTGTATCTTTACCAAAGGTATTGGCAGTCAGAAGAGCATAATTTGCTAGTAACTGATCCATATGAGTGATCATTTCAGGGGTAGCACCTTTTTGTGGTCCGTATACTGCGCTGCATCCGTTATTTCCGCAAAGAGGATTTGTTACGTCACAGGCAATCTTAAAGTTACATTCCTTTAATTCCGGAAGCACATGGTCAGTTCCGATGGAGTGAAGAGTTTCTAACCCCTTTGCACCATTTGCGATTGGAGCCCCAGCTGCATCGAAAAGATCAAACCCAAGAGCTTTTAACATACCAGTACCACCATCGTTTGTCGCGCTTCCGCCGATTCCGACGATGAAGTTACGACATCCCTTTTTAATTGCATCTTTAATTACTTCTCCGACACCATAAGTAGTTGTATTCATCGGATTCTTTAAGGAATCAGGAACAAGTGTGATGCCTGCAGCACCAGACATTTCAATAATTGCGGTTTTACTTTCTTCTAAAATGCCATATTGACATTCTACTGGTGATTCAAGTGGACCAGTTACGGTAACGTATTCATATCTTCCGTTCATTCCGTTTACTAATGCTTCTACTGTCCCTTCTCCGCCATCTGCTAACGGTTTTACGATAACAGTTGCATTGGCTACTTTTTCTATGCCTTCTTTAATTGCATTTCCAGCTTCTAAAGAAGTCAGGCTACCCTTTAAAGAGTCGATTGCAATAACAACTTTCATAAAATTTCCTCCAAATATATTTCGATGTTAATGTATAGCATATGTGCTTGGTCTAAAAAATTGTAACTAAATTTGCAGAAAAAAGATACGTTAGGAATGACATAATGATAGGAAAGAACACGAAAAATCTTGTTATACATAACAAAAGAAGTTATAAACAGTCAAGTCCACTATGATAGGAAAGGTTTCCGAGAATAAAAAGCCCATCTTTTTTATAGTTAACATCTGGAATGCCTTCCGCTAAAGAGCATAGGTAAGGAGTGATTCCAGCCGTATAGGTTTCATACATAGCATACGAATCATCAATCATGTCATAAACGGATTGGGTAGAAGAGTTAGAGGAGTCCCATGGATTGACAAAGCATTGGTGCTGTTTATTAAAAGCGTCGATCGTATCCTGATAGCCGTCATTTTCAATCAAGCCAGACAGGATAACAGAATGAATTATGTTCTTTTCCAAAAATAGAACCACTTTTCGTTTTCGTCCTGTTTTATCATGCAGCACAAACGTACCAAGTTTCATGCAAAGATAAGAAAACTGGTACCAGGCAGGTAGCCCGTATAGTGTTTTAATGGTTTTGGTCATAAGTCTTGAGATAAGGTTTCGTTCTTTTCTTTTTAGGTGAAGCGTCTTTGTCTGATAAAAGGCAGAGGGAAGAAGATCCTTTTCTTTTCTTAATAGGCATACGTCCATGATCGATTCTAGCATAGTATGTCTTGTAAATGGATTTTCTCCGAAATCGTATGCGGTGTCTTTACAGTTACAGCGGGCATAGACATACGGGTGGATCTTGGTGTCTAGAGTATAGTGGCAGAGAAAACCAAGAAAATAGGCAATTGCAGTTTCTCTATCTTGGCGTTTCTCTTCCTTTTCTGCAAGGGAGAGAAAAATATCAAAGAAGCGTCCTGTATGATGTTCATGCATCTGCTTTCCAACATTATGTGAAATCGGCCCGGCTACAAAGAAGATATTATAAAAGAATATGTCAGGTCCTTGCAGTCCGGCATCAAAAGCGCCTTTATGGCGATTAAGAAGCTGATTTAATGATGGGTCCTTAAGATGGTGCCGGAGGTTCTGACCAATTAGATAGTGTGTTGTGAAACCAGGCATATTCCTTCCTCCTTTCTATCGAAAACAAAATATAAGTAATGTTTCCCATAGTATATACCAATTTTCCTTGAAATTCATAGAAACGATATATAGCATTTTCGACAAAAGCAAAGCTATTAGTATAGAAAGTTGGTGAAAAATGTCGATTGACGATAGAATATGGGGATGATAAAATAAATGTTAGAATTCTAACTATTAAGGGGAAGCGCAATGGAGCGAAGAGAAATTGGAAAAGAAATTATTATTCTGTCCAATCAGCTAAAACGGAAGGTGGATCATATTGTGGTATCGTCTGGTCTGACTGGTGTGCAGTCAAGAGTCATAAGATACATTTATGAGAGATCGAAAGTATGCAATGTGTATCAGAAAGATATTGAGGATGCATTTGATATCCGACGTTCTTCCGTTACAAGTGTTTTACAGTTACTGGAGAAAAAAGGATTTATTAAACGTGAAAGTGTATCGGAAGATGCTCGTTTAAAAAAGCTGACTCTGACGGAGGAGGGCGTAAAAATTCAGGAATCGGTCTGCAATACGATTGCAAGCATGGAAGATGAGTTTTATGCGGCTCTTACCAAAGAGGAAATGGAACAGTTATTTAGCTCACTTGAAAAATTAGCCTTAGTTGTGAAAGAATAATTTTTATGCAAGTTGTTAGAAATCTAACAAAGGAGGATTTATATGATTAAGAAATTGACAGCATATGTTAGAGAGTATACAAAAGCCTCTATCCTGTGTCCGCTGTTTATTATGCTTGAAGTAATTATGGAAATTATTATTCCGGTTATTATGGCATCCATTATCGATTCCGGTATTGGGAAAAATGATTTAAAGCATGTGTATGTAATGGGTGCGGTGATGCTCTTAACAGCGATGTTATCTCTCACATTCGGTATTTTAGCTGGTAAGAATGCCGCTCATGCATCGACCGGTTTTGCGAAGAATTTAAGAAAAGGCATGTATGAAAATATTCAGAACTTTTCTTTTAAGAATATCGATAAGTATTCCACAGCCGGCTTAGTAACAAGATTGACAACAGACGTTACAAACGTACAGAATGCGTATCAGATGATTATCCGTATGTTCGTAAGAGCACCATTTATGATGATTTCCGCTATGGTTATGGCATTTGTCATCAATGCAAGATTAGCAATGGTATTCTTAGTAGCGACTGTATTTTTAAGTATTTTCTTATACTTTATCATGACAAAAGCGCATCCATACTTTATGGAAGTATTTAAAAAGTATGATGATTTAAATGCAAGTGTTCAGGAAAACTTAACTGGCATCCGCGTAGTAAAAGCGTATGTAAGAGAAGAACATGAAACAGAGAAATTCAAAGGTGCTTCTAAAGTTGTCTATGAATTTTTCCTTCGTGCAGAAAAACTTGTTGTATTAAATACACCGGTTATGTCTTTTGCTGTTTATACTTGTATTCTTTTAATTTCCTGGTTAGGTGCTAAGATGATCGTTGGCGGAACCATGACAACTGGACAGTTAATGAGTATGTTCACTTATACTATGAATATTTTAATGTCCCTTATGTTTATGGCGATGGTATTCGTTATGGTAACAATGGCGAAGTCTTCTGCAGAACGTATTGTAGAAGTATTAGAAGAAAAGAGTGACTTAACAAACAACGAAAACCCAGTTTATGAAGTAAAAGATGGTTCGATTGAATTTGAACATGCAAACTTCAGCTATAGCAATGAAGAAGATAAGCTAGCGCTTGAGAATATCAATCTGAAGATTGAATCCGGTCAAACAATCGGTGTGCTTGGTGGTACCGGTAGTGCAAAGACATCCTTTGTACAGCTGATTCCAAGACTTTACGATGTAACAAGCGGAAGCGTTAAGGTAGGCGGACTTGATGTTAAAGACTATGATGTTGAGACACTTCGTAATGAAGTAGCCATGGTTCTTCAGAAAAATGTATTATTCTCCGGAACAATCAAAGAGAACTTAAGATGGGGGAATAAGGATGCTACGGATGAAGAAATCATTCATGCATGTGAACTTGCTCAGGCAAGCGAGTTCGTAGAACGTTTCCCAAATAAATATGATACTCATATTGAACAGGGTGGTACCAATGTATCTGGCGGTCAGAAACAGCGTCTCTGTATTGCAAGAGCTTTATTAAAGAAACCAAAGATCTTAATTTTAGATGATTCCACAAGTGCAGTTGATACAAAGACGGATGCATTAATCCGTAAGGCATTTAAAGAAGAGATACCAGACACAACAAAGATCATCATTGCGCAGAGAATTTCATCGATTGAAGATGCAGATCGTATTATCGTATTAAATGATGGTAAGATTGATGGTTTTGGTACTCATGAAGAATTATTAAAGAGCAATGCGATTTATCGCGAAGTATATGAATCACAGACGAGAGGAGCGGATAAGCATGAATAGAGATCCAGAGTCTATGAAGAAGAGAAACCAGGGCAAGACATTAAAGCGCCTTCTCTCCATCATTTTCAAAAATTATAAGATCCATTGCATGGTTGTGGTAGTCTGTATCTTAATCAGCTCCCTTGCAAATGTAGCGGGAACCTTATTCTTAAAAAGTTTGATCGATGATTATATCGAGCCATTCTTAGGACAGCAGTCCCCTAATTTTACACCGCTTTTAAAAGCGCTTGCGATGATGGGATGTATATATTACACTGGTGTGCTTTCCACTTACCTTTATAACCGTATTATGATCAATGTATGTCAGGGTACATTAAAGACAATCCGTGATAATATGTTCACCCATATGGAACGTCTTCCAATCAAATATTTTGATACCCATACTCATGGCGATATCATGAGTTTATATACCAATGATACGGATACCCTTCGTCAGATGATCAGCCAGAGTATCCCTCAGCTGTTATCATCCATTATCACAATCGTAAGCGTATTCATTTCCATGATTGCCTTAAGCATTCCTCTTACCGGCGTGGTACTTGTAATGGTTGGTGTTATGCTTATGACAGTAAAGACAATCGGTGGCAAGAGCTCCAAGTTCTTTATGAAGCAGCAGAGAGAATTAGGTACATTAAATGGTTTCATCGAAGAGATGATGGAAGGACAGAAAGTTGTAAAAGTATTCTGTCATGAAGAAGAAGCAAAAGCAGATTTTAACCGTTTAAATGAAAGCTTATTTGAAAGCGCAGACAATGCGAACAAATTCGCAAATATCCTGATGCCGATTATGGGTAACTTAGGACATATCAACTTTGTTCTTACAACCATTATTGGTTCCATTCTTGCAATCGGAGGTGTTGGCGGATTCACTCTTGGTTCCTTGGCAGCATTCTTACAGTTAACAAAGACATTCAATCAGCCGATCCAGCAGATCTCTCAGCAGTTTAACTCCATTATTATGGCGCTTGCGGGAGCAGAACGTATCTTTGACTTAATGGATGAAGAAGTAGAAGACGATGACGGACATGTAACACTTGTTAATGTATCCGTAGACGAATTCGGTGAAATCAAAGAAGAAAAAGAACGTACTGGTATGTGGGCATGGAAACATCCTCACAGCGATGGTACTGTGACATATGAAAGACTTCTTGGTGATGTTGTATTTGATGGAGTGGATTTCGGTTACAACGATGAAAAAATCGTGCTTCATGATATCAAGCTGTTTGCAAAACCAGGACAGAAGATTGCCTTTGTTGGTGCAACTGGTGCCGGAAAGACAACCATTACAAACTTAATCAACCGATTCTATGATATCCAGGACGGAAAGATTCGTTATGACGGTATTAATATTAACAAGGTTAAGAAAGATGACCTTCGTCGTTCTTTAGGTGTGGTTCTTCAGGATACTCACTTATTTACCGGAACAGTAAAAGATAATATCCGTTATGGTAAGTTAGATGCGACAGATGAAGAAGTATATGCAGCAGCAAAACTTGCAAATGCGGATACATTCATTAAGCATCTTCCAGATGGTTATGATACGATGTTAAGCGGTGATGGTGCAAGCCTTTCTCAGGGCCAGAGACAGCTATTAGCGATTGCCAGAGCTGCGATTGCAAATCCTCCGGTTTTAATCTTAGATGAGGCTACATCTAGTATCGATACAAGAACAGAGGCGATTGTTCAGGACGGTATGGACAAGCTGATGGAAGGCAGAACGGTATTTGTTATTGCTCATCGTCTTTCTACGGTTAAGAATTCCGATGTTATTATGGTATTAGATCAGGGTCACATTATCGAACGTGGTTCCCACGACGACCTAATCGCCCAACGCGGTAAATACTATCAGCTTTATACGGGGGCATTCGAACTCGCGTAGGAGCAGACGGTAGACGGCAGACGGCAGACGGACGAAACTTTGCAACTAGTTTTTGGCTTGAGGCCTGGTGAGTCCGGGGGTTCTGACAAGTGATACTGCGTTGCTTGCCAGAATCCCCTCTTTTTGGGCGGATGGCCCAAAACCAGCTGCAAAGTTTCTGCTTTCTGAGTACACGGTATGCAGACTGGATGTCAGGCTTCGTAAGATGAGAAGGGTGAATGCTTGGTATGGGCGCCTTCTGCTTTTTTGAATGGAATATAGGGGGGATAAATAACTTTCATTTGGGCAATTGTGTTGCCTGGATGGGAGTTTTTTTATTGGTTTTAAATGCGAGGGAAATGTGATAAAATGCTTTCGAGTTTTGAGGTTTGTCTGAGTGTGTGGACGTATGGGAATGATATTGGGATAGGATGTGGGAAGTTTGCAGAAAAAGCATATGGGATGTTATATGGATATGATGATAGGGAGACATGTCAGAAATGCGATAGATTAGAAATGAGATTAAATTGAGATGGAAATTAAGAAAAGAGGAAATATGATGCAGGATTTTGCGCAGGAATGGATTGAGCAGTTTGAATGTCTGGAACAGAATATTGTACAGACGATTTATGAATGGCAGGTGAAGATCGGCTATGCGAAGGAATCGATGAAGGTGTATTTTATGAGGGATTCGCTTTGCTATTATTGTGGGAATCTTGAGAAGGATGAGATGAAGGCTTGGCTTGCTGGGTTTAAGATGTTCGTGAAGGAACGTCTTGGTGAGGTTAGAGTGTCTGGAGATGGGAAACGTTTTTGTTTTAGTGTGCCGGAAGCGGGGACTGAGTATTGTAAGGACTTTTTTAAGGGCAATTCGTTTCTTCCTAAATTGGTGGAAGAGATAAAACGTCCTGAATGTACAATGGAGGATGTGAAACGGATTTTTGCGATGCAGAGTGACCAGTTTGTGTGCGAGAAGATGGAAGGCGGAGAATTTGATTATGTGATTTATTATTCGAATCCGGAGATTGATTCGTATCGTTATTGTTTTACTGTGCATTCTCATGGTATTTATTATCATAGATTTACACCGTTTGATTATATGAGTGTGATTTAGGTTACGGGATAATGATGTTTTTGAGTCTTGTATGATTTTTATGTAATAGTAATAGTAATAGTAATAGTAGAGGTGGGAATATCGAAAGAGGACATAAAGGTATGAGGAGTTGCATTCTGAGAAGTTGAGAATGTAATTCCTTATACCTTTATGTCCTCTTTGGGTATAGAGAGTTATAAGTGGAAATTTATTTTCTGATTTCCTGGTTATAATGGACGGCCTAAGAATTCTTCTTCGGACAGAATCTCGATTGGCTGGCCGAGGGAGATTAGGCTCATGGCTTTGCGAAGTTTGGTGCTCATGTCTTCGGGGCGCATGCGGTCTATGTTTTTGACATTGGTGATAAGCATGTTTGTTTTTTTAGAGACAGAGCTTAGGTAGGTTCCGCCGTGTGCAGAGATGTAGCTGATGGCCTCTCCTCTTGTCATGGTCTTAAGCGGGCCGGTGAGGACGATGCGCTTTCCGGATAGGTAGTTTGGTGGCAGTTTTTCTGGATGATCGGTCTGGGTGGAAATAATGTTCGAAGTAAGGTTATGGTTGCGGGAAGAAACCTGGCTTTTGCCTTTTGATTTGGCAGCAGTATATCCGCCTGGATAGACACGCCCAATTCCTACACCAGTTGAGGCAGCAATGTCTGTAATATTAACGGTGCCAAGTTCTTTTGCGATTTGTAAAAGGATATTGGCACAGGCAGAGGCATCGGCCAAGGCCTGGTGGTGGGAGAAGGTGTAGCCAAGGTGCGCATTTACCGTATTTAGTTTGGCGTTTTCTAAGTAAGGATAGAAGTGCCTTGCCATTACCATCGTGCAACAGTAATCAAAGGATGGATAAGGAATCTGATATAGATCTAAGGTATTACGAAGCACGCTCATATCAAATGAGGCATTGTGGGCTACCACAAGACGGCCTTCTATATAGGGACGGATTTGTTCGAAGACAGCATCGAACTCCTCTGCATCTTGAACCTGATCCGGAGTGATGCCATGGATCATAATGTTCATTGGTACAAAGCGCATCTCCTTAGGCCGGATTAGAAAATAAAGCTCTTTCGCAATCTGGCCGTTTTCAACAACCGTAATGCCGACGGAGCAGGGAGAACTGCGTTTCTCGTTGGCGGTCTCAAAGTCAATTGCAGTAAAATTCATGGGAAACTCCTATCTATTTCGTATATGTTGTAATAATAAACTTGGGTATCATACATAATTATCATATACGCTAGATACGCAGTTGTAAATGGGAGAGAATAGGAGGGAAAACAGGAGTAATGAAATGGAAAAAAAAGAGAGGTAGTGATTTGCAGTTGACAAATAGGGAAACAGGGCATATAATTAGGAAGAACTTAATGAGAATGAATTTCAAAATTATCCAAATCTTTAGTTGGAAAAAGGAAAATCATATCCTAAGCGTAAGGAAGTAGAAGGGGATTACGACACAATTCCTAGTATTCCTTGGGAAATAGTATACATTGTGATATCAGAGGAGAAAAGCATGAAAAAGACATTTATGACAGCTGCATTAGTATTAGCATTAATGTTCAGCTTAGTAGGATGCTCATCTAAGAGCACAACAGAACCTAACAATAATACAGAAACAGAAAATACAGTGACACAGGCGCCAGAAGAAAATGCAGAAAGCGAAGAAGCGTCTGATGAAACAAGAGTAGTAACAGATGCCAGAGGGGAAGTTGAAATCCCGGTAAATCCACAGAGAATCGTAGACTTAAGCGGTAACTCCGATATCTTATCCATCTTAGGATACAAGGTTGCTGGTACAGCAAACTCCGATGCATATGATTATACAAAGTTCCCTTCTTATTTAGAAGATACATTAGCAGGTGCTGAAATCGTAGGATACAGCATGCAGGATACAATGGATATCGAAGCTATCTTAGCATTAGATCCAGACTTAATTATTATCTCTTCCGTACAGGAAAAGATGTATGAACAGTTACAGGAAGTTGCACCAACTGTTATGATCGAATTAAAACAGCTTGACTGGACAGAAGACATTGCAGATATGGGAAGAATCTTCGATAAAGAAGAAGAAGCAAATGCTTGGTTAGAAGAATACAAAGCAGCAGCAAGTGCTGTTGGTGAACAGATTAAAGAAATGAATGGCGAAGACGCTACTTACCTTGCATTCTTAGCAAGTGGCGGACAGATCTTCATCTTTGATGGTGCTGGTGTCGGAAGCGTTCTTTATCAGGACATGGGTCTTGCAAAACCAGAAGGCATGCCAGAGCAGGAAAACATCTCTCTTCCAGTTGTAACATATGAAGGATTAGCAGCAATTGATGCAGACTACATCTTTGCAATCGGAACAGACGAAGATTTAGCTTTATTAGAAGCAAGCAGCATTTACCAGAATATTGAAGCGGTTAAGAACGGAAATGTAATCACTCTTCCTTCTTCTCCATACTTCAACATGGGATATAGCCCAATCGGAAAAGAAGTATTTATTAACGAGGCAGTAAGCCTGTTAGAATCGATTCAGTAATGAAGAAAAAAGCAGCAGTGTTTGTATCAATAACAGGCATTATGGCAGTGATCGGGCTAATCACTGCCGTAAGCTGCGGCGCTAAATCCATTCCACTTAAGACAATATGGGACAGTCTGTTTCATTTCGAAGAAACGCTTGATATGCAGTTGGTTCGAGATTTAAGACTACCTAGAGCAATCTGCACCGCCTTAATAGGCGGTTTTCTTGGTATTACGGGGGCAATGATGCAGGGGGTTACGAGAAACCCAATTGCAGAGCCATCCATTATGGGCGTAAGCCAGGGAGCGACACTTGCAATTGCGATTATAGGAATGAGTCCTACCTTATATGGAATGCTCGGTAATAGTGTGGCGGCGTTAATCGGAGCTGGCGTAAGTGGTATTCTGGTTCTGTTATTCAGTATACAAAATGCAAGAAACATGAATATATCAAGATTATTATTAGCAGGTACTGCATTAAGTACCTTCTTTATCTCATTAGCAAGCATGATTGGAATCTTAAGCAATAAGTCGCAGAATCTGGCATACTGGATTAACGGTGGATTCCGTACCGCAACATGGAAAAGCGTATGGCTTTTACTGATTGTAGGAGGAATCTGCACGGTACTTGCCTTACTCCTTTCTCCACGTATCAATATCGTAAACCTGGGAGAGGATGTGGCAATCGGTCTTGGTGAGAAACCAGTAAGAGTTCGAGTGTATACCTTGTTACTAATCATTCCTCTTTGTGCAATCAGTGTATCGGTAGCAGGATGTATTGGATTTGTGGGACTGATTGTGCCACATGTAGTAAGAAAGATTGTCGGAGTAGACTATCGCCTGATTATGCCGATTTCCTTCCTTGCAGGAGGATGTCTTTTAATCTGGGCCGATGTGGCCGCAAGACTGGTAAATGAACCATATGAGACACCGATTGGTCTCTTCACTGCCCTAATCGGGGTTCCGTTCTTCATTTATTTAGTAAGAAAGGAGCGTGGCTAATGAAAAAACGAACAACAATTACCGTAATCATTACGCTTCTTTTATTACTCGGTGCATTCTTGTTTGGTCTTACGATGGGTACCTATAAGATAAGCATATCGGATATAATAAACGCATTTATGGGAAATGGGACAAAGATGCAGAACATGGTTCTCTTCTCCATCCGTCTTCCAAGAATCGCAGTTGCAGTTGCAATCGGCGTTTGTTTATCAACAGCGGGCTGCATCCTGCAGAGCGTAACAAGAAATGAACTGGCGGAATCTGGTATTATCGGAATTAATGCAGGGGCATCCCTTGCGGTTGTATTATTAGTTTCTTATGGTGGAGCAGATTATTATTCTTCACTTGGAAATACGACACTTTATCTGATGCCAATTCTCTCTTTTGTAGGTGCGCTTATATCTGCTGTGCTTGTATATGCGTTAAGCTACCGAAAAGGAGTCTCGCCGGTACGTCTTATTTTGGTTGGTATCGGGATAAATGCGGGAATCAATGCATTTATCACACTGTATCATATGAATATGGACAGTGGCAGTTATAACCGAATCTTAACATGGACAAACGGAAGTTTGTGGGGAAGCAGCTGGAAGTTCTTCTATCTGATTCTTCCGATTACCATCGCATTTGTAGGAATTACGATGTTCCGAAGCAAGAAACTGGATGTGTTGGATTTAGGGGATGAGTTAGCAACTGGTTTAGGCCTTAAAGTAGAAAAAGAAAGAAGGATATTCCTCTTTATCGCGGTTGTACTTTCAGCAGCAGCTACAGCGGTTGCCGGAAATATCTCTTTCTTAGGTTTGCTAGGACCACATATTGCAAAGAAATTAGTCGGCCCGGTTCATGCTAGACAGATTCCGGTAGCGGCGATTATCAGTTCCATTATTATTGTTGTGGCAGATACCATTTCTAAAAATGCTTTTTCGCCATTGGAAATTCCGGTCGGGATTACAATCTCTATTGTAGGTGTGCCGTATTTCATTTATCTGATGATGAAAGAGAAAAAGTAAATAAGAATGTTGTACACGGATTTCTGCGGCAGTACACCAAAAGAGGTGGAAAAAGATACCATACATGTGGAAAACGTCTTGGGAAAGGAACAAAATTGTGGATAACAGAATAGAAAGTAATATCAGCGTATCCGATCTTCAGGTGGGATATGATGATACCATCATTATTGAGCAGATGAACTTAAGCATCCCAAAAGGAAAAATCACGATGATTATCGGTTCCAACGGATGTGGTAAGTCCACTTTGTTAAAGACATTAGCTAGAATCATTACACCGAAAAAAGGGGAAGTGATGATCAATGGCATGAATATAAAGAAACAGGCTCCAAAAGAAGTCGCAAAGAAGATGGCGGTCCTTCCGCAGAGCCCTCAGGTTCCAGCTGGACTTTTAGTAAAAGAACTGGTTTCCTATGGACGATTTCCATACCAGAGTCCAATGGGAGGATTAAAGGAGCATGATATCGAAGTTGTAAACTGGGCAATGAAGTCCACAGGTATTTATGAATTCGCGAACCGTCCGGTAGACAGTTTATCTGGTGGCCAGAGACAGCGAGCATGGATTGCCATGGCATTAGCGCAGGAAACCGATATCTTAGTATTAGATGAACCGACGACGTATTTAGATATGTCTCATCAGTTAGAGATTCTAATGCTATTAAAGAAGTTAAATGAAGAACAGAAGACTACGATTGTCATGGTACTTCATGAGTTAAATAATGCAACCAAATTTGCAAACCATCTGATTGGTATGAGAAAAGGGAATGTTGTATTTGAAGGATGTCCAAAAGATGTCATTACAAAAGACAACCTTCGTACCCTTTATGGGATTGAGGCAAAGCTTCAGTTGGATGAGAGTGGTTCCTATCCAATCTGTGTGGATTTTGAGATTGCAGAGAAAAAGGACGCATAGTAAATAAAACAGAAAGACTGCCACAAATGTATGGCAGTTTTTCTATGTAAAGACACATTAGAAAACAGAGGTTAATATGTTATTAAAGAAAGAAAATCGAAATTTAGGTCTGTTAGTATTAGGGCAGATTATTTCCTTATTCGGAAGTGCGATTCAGCGTTTTGCATTATCCTTATATCTGATTGATGTAACCGGATCGGCCAGCATCTTTGCATCGATCTTGGCGATTTCCATGGTACCTTATATTGTGATTGCACCGGTAGCTGGAGTCGTAGCGGATCATGCCAATCGTAAGAAGGCAATGGTAGTGTTGGATGTAATTAGTGGGATTGTGATTACAGGCTATGCTGGATTATTATTTGCAGGAAGGGATGATGTGGGGGCTGCAGCAGTCGTTATGGTAGCGTTGGCTGCTATTTCTACGATTTATCAGCCAGTCGTGAATTCTAGTATCCCTTCCATTGCAAACGAGGAAAACTTAGTGTCTGCAAATGGGATCGTACAGCAGGTTTCGTCTTTATCTAATTTCTTAGGGCCGATTTTAGCGGGTGTATTATATGGGTTTTGGGGAATCAAAGGAATCGTTGTGTTAAATGCAGTAAGTTTCTTTTTCTCCGCTATATTAGAACTATTCCTTGTAATACCTCATGTGGAGAAAGAAAAAGTACATTCTCCATTTGGCTTGTTTAAAAATGAGATGAAAGAGACGTATCAGTACCTTCGAAAAGATAATCCAATTATTCTTCGTATGGTAGTGACAAGTGGTTTATATAACCTATTCTTGGTTCCGGTCTTTTCTGTCGGGGCGCCTTATATTATTAAAGTATCTCTTGGAATGAGTTCGGAATTATACGGTGTGGCAGAAGGTGTGATTGCACTTGGTATGATCATTGGCGGTGCAATTATCAGTGCAAAGCCAAATCTGGTTAAGATAAACAAAATTCACCGGGTATTATATATTGGCTGTGTTTCCATGGCGATGATGGCTCTTTCTCTTGTAATCTTTAATGCAGACGGCTTTGGAAGATGGGGAAGTTATCTTATGTTTAGCTTCTTTGGGATGTTAATCATGTTAGCGTTAGGAATTGCGAATGTCATCACTATGACTTATAACCAGACGGCCATTCCTTCTTATATGCTTGGAAAGATTATGGCGTTTGGCGGTGCCTTTGCAACGATTTGTATTCCACTTGGACAGGTTTTATTCGGATGGCTTTTGGATGCCTTTAGCACCAAGGTATCACTTCTTGTATTTGTGGCTGCTATCTGTACTACATTTGTAACATTAATTGTTCGTTCTAATGTACGAAATATTCAATAGGAAGAAAACTTTTAATAGTGTGGATTTAAACTGGTCTGGAGCAATTGCTCTGGGCCTTTTTTATTGTATCTTGGTACAAAAAAACATCTGCTATGCAAGTGGATCCCATTGTTAAGAAGTTCGGGATTAAAGGGATGAAGCGGGCCAGACTAAAAAAAGAAAAGATGACACTAGGTAAAGAAGATGTTTTACCTGTATGGTATAATAAACATATTGTGAAAGTAGAAGGAGAGAAGAATGAGTTATCGGAAAAATGAAGTGATTCATACATTTTTAAATGGGGATGTACTTCGAAAGTATTATAAGGGGCTGATTTTAGAGTTTGCAGCTCCGCGTCTGGTATTAAGTACATCAGTGCTTAATGGAGGGATAAGAACTGATTTAGATGCGGTGTTTAATTATAACTGTCTGGCGGATGAGTACAGTTGTGAACTAGAAGGGGAGACATATGCCAATCAGTTGCAAAGAAATGCAGAAAATTTAGGACTTGCAGGAAAGAAAGTGAGTGGACTTAGCACTGCAGCTTGGATGGAGTTAGCAGCGATAAAGAGTGAAACGTTTCTTGATCTGGAAGTGACGGCAGTGGTGACTGGAGGTGTGGATTCCAATGGCGTGCGTGTTGGAGATCCCGCAGGTTATTATGAACGGGACGGAGAGTATGTGCCTGTGAAACCTGGTACCGTTAATATTATTCTTTACATTAATAAGAATCTTCTTCCGGGCACATTAGCAAGAGCACTTGTGACATGCAGTGAGGCTAAAGTTACCGCGGTGGAGGAATTGATGATTGGAAGTCTCTATTCAGAAGGAATCGCAACTGGATCTGGAACGGATGGAACCATTCTCATATGTGATAGTCAGGCGAAGGAAACATTAACAGATGCTGGTGAACATGCAAAATTAGGAGAACTGATTGGCAGAGTCGTACATGGGGCAGT
>CALZIE010000023.1 GCA_945787565.1 uncultured Lachnospiraceae bacterium | reverse complement strand
TGAATCCTTCATCATTTACTCCATAGGGTACAATATTAAAATATGTACCTGAAAAGTTAACTGGACTTCCATGTGTCAGATGTCCTCCATGAGCAAGGTTCATTCCCATAACTGTATCACCTGGTTTAAGCAGAGCGAAAAATACTGCCATATTGGCCTGAGCTCCAGAATGTGGCTGAACATTAGCATACGTACAGCCGAATAACTCTTTTGCACGATTGATTGCAAGATTTTCTGCAACATCCACGAATTCACATCCACCATAGTACCGTTTTCCCGGATAGCCTTCGGCATATTTATTCGTAAGTGGTGATCCCATAGCTGCCATCACTGCTTTACTTACAAAATTCTCAGAAGCAATCAGCTCGATATGGCTATTCTGTCTTCCAATCTCGCTTGTAATGCTGGCCGCCAGTTCTGGATCAAATGCTTTGATTTCTTCAAATGAATACATATTCTGCCCTCCATGTTCTTTTCTATCTTTTTACAACCATTTGCTTACCTCTTTAACGTATTAAGGCAAATGAAATTTAATGTATTATAGCACACTGATTTTAGAAAAGAAAGGGCCGTACTGGAAATTTCTTATCATATATTCCAATTAATTCCATTTCTAGAATTTATAATTCTCTCCAACAAATGTTAATGCACACATACCAGCTCCTGTATGTGTTCCGATAATTGGACCAATCTTTGTGATAATCACATCTTTCACTAAATTTCTTTCCTTTAACATGCCTGCTAATGTGTCTGCATACTCTCTGCATGCGGCATGTGCGACAATAACTGTCTGATCTTTTGTATTGATACCGTCCTCTTCTAGACGCTTTACCAGATACTCAAGAGCCTTCTTTGTACCGCGTACCTTTGATGCCACAACAAGCTTGCCTTCTCTGTCCACGCTCAATACTGGGCAGATGCGAAGCGCTGTTCCTACCACTGCCTCTAAAGATGTAAGTCTTCCACCTCTTTTTAGATGATGAAGATCCTCTACTGTGAACCAGTGACAGCATTTTGTCTTATACTCTTCTGTAAAATCCCTTACTTCTTCTAAAGACTTTCCTTTTTGTCTTTCCTGTGCAGCAAGATAAACAATAAGGCCCTGGCCAATGGATGCACATAAAGAATCCACACAGTAAATCTTACGATCCGGATATTTTTCAGCAAGTTCCATCGCCATCATTCTTCCTGTATTGTATGTGCCGCTTAAACCGGATGAAAATGCGATATATAAAATATCTTTTCCACTCTCTAGGATTGGAGTAAAGAAGTTTTCATATACAACTGGATTGATCTGACTTGTAGTAGATACAGCCCCAGCTTTTAATCTGCTATAGAATTCTTCTGTACTTATTTCTCTTTCATCTGGATAATGGGTATATGTGGTGTCAGCTAAATGAAAATCCATTGGAATCACACGTATATCTAATTCATCGATAACATCCGGAGTCAGATCCAATGTCACATCACTAACAATACAAAAATCGCTCATAGTTTTCTCCTTTTATTGCCCCTAATACTTTATGCGCTTAATACAGAATGCTCGTATTAAGCCTTAAACACACTCTTTCGCATTCTCTCTTCTAAATTTCTCTGCATTTTATTTTTGATGCTTGTCAAAGCATGTAGATTTATTAAAAAAAAGCACTCTTTCGCTTTAGTATATCATAATTTCCTCATAAAATAAACCTGTTAATACTTTTTTAATTAAAAACAGGCGGGATACGAGGGTGACGATCAACAAATAAAAGACCACGTAATCATCCAGCGCTCCCCGCTGAATAATCACGTGGTTTTTATCCCTTTTATTTATACTTCCCTGGTGATTCTTATGATGGGTAGGAGGTGCCGCTCCCCAGTGGCCTCCTAAGTCTCCTTATTAATTATTGATACTTCCTTAGATATTCCCCTTATTACTCCCTATTTATAACTACGGCTTAGAAAGCTCCCTCACATCCTAAGACGGTAATTATCGATGATTTAAAAGTACTAGCTGATGATGTTGTTGCTTAATGCCTGAGCCTGTGCAACACTTTCTTTTTCAGCGGTTGCATAGGTTGTGCTCATGGTCTGAAGATCTTTTGCGTGTTCCTGAATCATCTTGTTTAATAACTGGATATCGTTATCAAGACCTTTGAATTTATTAATGAAAGCAGATGATGCTTCACCTTCCCAGATAGAAGATAAAGAGGTAACGATGCTTGTCATCTCTGATGTTAATTTGCTTACGGTAGCTCCCTTTGTGCTGAATTCCTGAGCGGTACTGGTAAGTTTCTCAGGGGTTACTTTTAATGTTCCTGTCATAATTATACTCTCCTTTACGATCTAAATTTTTTATGATACGGGCACTGCTGCCGGATGATTTCTTTTACCAAGATTTCTATTTTTTATATGTACGTGTCTTAGCAGTCTGAGCATTTGCTGCTTCTGCTTTTTCATATTTCTGAATAATGGTTTCAAGGGCAGCAATATATTTTTCAATTGCCTGATAGAACTTGTCCATCTGTGCCTTATCACTCTGGAATGCAGTATGGAATGCGGTATTCGCATCACCTTCCCACATATTGTTTAATGCTGCTT
Organism: uncultured Lachnospiraceae bacterium; assembly: GCA_945787565.1. Classification (GTDB taxonomy): domain Bacteria; phylum Bacillota; class Clostridia; order Lachnospirales; family Lachnospiraceae; genus Lachnoclostridium. Next base: position 19,765 of record CALZIE010000023.1, on the reverse strand, counting down.
CTGTTTCATTTAATGCAGCTACCTGTGCCTTATAATTTGTATTGGTCTGTCTTAATGTATTTGCCTGCTTTGTTAAACTTGCTGAAGTTACTCTAATTAATGCCATAAAATAAATCCCCCTTATTAATTATAATTTCTATGTCATCCACAATAGCTCTTTTCTTCGGCTTCGCGTTTGGCCGCTTGTTCTGCTTCATAAATAATTCTTGCGATTGTTCTGATATTTCCTGCCACAGCTCCCATATTCTTTACTGTGGTATTCATCCTTGTCTGAAGTGTTGCACCTTTATTCAGATAAGCAGTTGCACTATCGCCTTTCCAGTTTGAGGATAATGACTGTAAGGTGCTATCAAAACTTTTGGTAGATAATTTACTAAGCTCAGCAGCAAGCGTATCTAACTGGTCTGCCTGCTTTTTCGCTAATTCAAAGTCAAACTCAATGCTGCTCATCTATCCCACTCCTATTTCTTTTTAGCTGATTACATCCTCCTGTAATGCCTGAATCACATTCTTAACCTCATTCTCTGTGTTAGTATATACCTTTGCAATTGCCTGAAGATCGGTTACATATTCTTTTAATCGTAGAAAGATTTCATCAATATCCGACTGCTTGTCACTAAATACTTTCCGATGAAGATCGCCTGCGTCTCCAATCCAGTAAGAACTGGATTTTGTAACGGTATTCTTCATATTCTGGAATTCCCTCTGCATTGATGTGATCTTAGAGGATACAGTATTTGCTTTCTGCTCCAGTGCTTCAGGTGTTACCTTAAAAGTAACTGCTCCAAATGATGCATTCCCTGTTGCCGCCATTCTTCATTCCCCCTTATACGGTAATCTTCGCGATGGCATCACCGACCGCACTTTCACACTTTACGTATTCAGTGCTGGCAAATGTCATACAGCCGATATAATCATCGATGGAATTACAGATTGTAGTAAGCGTCTCATAGTCTTTTGCAAACTGCTCATTAAATGCATCATTGGCTGGGCCTTCCCACATATTATTAAGCGCTTCGATCTCATTAAACATTTGCTTCATCTGGGTTCTGACATTGCCAATATACTCTTTCATACTGGAAACGTCACTGTCGATCTGTCTTGTACTTACTTCTATCTTTTCTGCCATACTTTCCTCCTGCACGGTAAATCTTACTCATTGCTACTTAAAAATAATATCCTTAAGCAGCTCGCCTACATCATCTAAGCTTATATATCCAACATTCTTCTTTTCATAACTGACTGCTGAATTCTCATACTCTTTTTCCAGCCTCTCCTCGCACTGCGCATAATGAAGGGCTGCCTTATCTAATACCCTGATCATCTGTCTGAGTGCATTATATTCTGCTGTAAGCTCTTCTTTTATGGTGCAAAGCTGTCTGTATGGCTCTTCCATCTGTGATAAAGAAGAGATTCGGACACTGATGTTTGTTATTTCCTCTAATTCCTTCTTCAATACGTTCAGATATCCTTCAAATGCCTCATAACTTTGCATCATCTCTTTTAAATTAGCGGAAAACATATTCGTTCCTCCTGTGAATATAATGTAACACATTTTTTGGAAATCGGATTAAAAATCCGACAGACAACACGTTTTTTGGGATGAACGACATATTTGTTTCTATTTTCTTCTCGTTTTTTCTCTTTCTTATACGAAAAGAAGTCTGCTTCCATTCTCTATCCCATATGCCTCTAATGTCTGATCTGCCTTTAAGATTTCTTTGCCATCCAGACTGCAAAGCATGAATTTTTCTCCTTCTAAAACACTTTCACATTTTTCTTTCTGTACAATCATCTCGCTGATTTCTTCTAACAGATTTGAAATGATTGCTCTCTCATCCAAAGAAAAATTATAGTCCCGTCCTAATGACGGAACATAGATATCAACTAATATCATGGTCACCTAACTCCTCTCCTGTAATATGTCTTATTTCCTCTGCGATAATCTGTCTGTCATAGGAGAATTTTCTGCTTTCCTTTTGGGTGTGAATTATGATGAACGAAAACAGTGCTTCCTCTAAGATACGAACCTGTTTTACTAAAGGATGCGTCTGTCTTAACCTAAGATCATAGACCTCAATCACACATTTCATCCCATCTTCCATCAGACATTCCCTTGCAGGAGTAAATGGCACTTTCTGCTTTTTTTCTTCTAATAACGTTTTGTATTCTTCTTCCTTTTCTACCGGAAGATATCCTTCTTCCTCTAAGAAGACAACCATGCTCTCCTTCTTTACCGAGTAGATTTTAAGTGAATTTTTTTGTACCATGGAAATCTCAGTCACGATATAATCGTCCTCTCCCTCATAGCAGCATAAATCCGGATGTTCTTTATCTTTTGGATACACTAAGACTGCCTGAGTGGCTTTTACAATCCCATCTATTAATGTTCGATATGGTTCCTCCACACGAAAGCTTATCCCATCCGACTTTAGCATCCCTTTTGCTGCCATCTTATAAAGGACTTCATACATCTCCTCTTTCTTTATTCCTGAAAGATTCTCAAAGTCAAAACCGAATAATTCTTTTCTTCCTCTTGCATGCGCTAATACGGCAAGCTCCTTCGATGTCAGAAACCACGCCTCTGCTATCTGCTGTCTTACAGTCCTATCCTCACTGATACCTTCTTCAAGATTTCGATTAGTTTTGTTATTCTGCTCCATTACTTATACTCCTTTATAGCAGTCTTATAGCTTCTTGAGATTGGAACAACGATTTCATCCTCTAGCTCAATGATATTCTGAGAAAGCATGACCTTTCGGATTTTCTCTGCATTTACCACAAAGCTCCGGTGGCATCGTAAGAAGTTCTTTGGAAGGGATTCTGTCAAATTATCAAGCGTATCATAGAATGCGATTTCCTTTCCTTCGGTATAAAGGAATACTTTCTTTTCCCTTGCTTCCATATAAGAGATTCTCGAATATGGAATCCGGTATCTTCCGTCTTTTCCTTCTATAATAAATACATCCTCTTTATCTTCTTCCTTTTTCAGATATTCATTTACCAAGAACATCTCATCAAAAATCTGCTTTACCTCATTTTTCTGTACCGGACGAAGGATTAAAGAAGATGCCATAATCCCCGGCCTCATATAGACTGCCGGAGAAATGGATAAGTCTGCAATGACAATAATATAGGCAGCTGGGTTATCACGTCTGATCTGTTCTGCCGTCTTAGTTGCATTTTGTTTCGTCATATCAAAGCATACAATATCAAGCATTGGATGTTCTTCTAAAAGGGCATATACTTCCTCCATCTGACTAAAGCAATAGTATTTCCAGACCTCATCACTGTGCACGAATGCTTCTTCTTTTAAGCTATTGCAGATTACTGCTACTTCTGCTGGTTCTTTTCCAAGAATCAATGCATTTACCATCTGGCTTACCCCCTGGCTAACGGAATAACTACCTTTAAGGATTCCGTATCATCATTTTTCGATGGTGTCAGACCGATTCCCGGCTTTAATGACTTGCTTTGTTCCATAAATGGAATATCACTGAATGTAAAGATTCGCTGTGCCCCGATATTACCGCCAAGATGCACGCCTGTCTTGTACGCCGTGAAGTTTAAATAAAGCCGCTCAGCCTGTACCCTTACTGTCTCATCGGTATTCATGATACCGATGAAAAAGATATTATGAAGCCTTCCCTTTTCTGTGATGTTCTCCATAAAGCCGCTCATTGCACCAACCCCTTCTTCCGGAGCATAAATCCGCTCCACGAAAGAGACAAGGTCCGCAATAAAGATAAAGATTTGTTGCTCTTTCTGCATCTGTTCGAATATTTCTACTTCTTCTAGTCCTTCTTCCATTAAGGAATGCTTGAACTTATTACGCGCCACAAATCGTGGTGTTAAGTCCTTAAAGTAATTAAAGATTTCAAGATCGGTACTTAAGTAACCTGCTTCCACTTCTTGCGCTGCCTTCTTTAAATCTCCATTTTTATTATCAATCACTACTAACTCAGCCTGCTTTTCTTTTGCTGCATGCATCATGACTTTTAACAGGTTTGTCTTTCCGGTTCTTGCTTTTCCCGAAATAAAGTAGCAGTAGGTATCGGATAAATCTACACTGTAGATTGAAGCATCGTCCATGCTATAGGCATACGGAAGCAGTCTATTGTTCTTAATACACTCCTTGTAATCATCTAACTCACTGAATTCACTTAATACCGGCTGTTCTGGAATCTCTGGGATTCTTCTTGCACTTCTTCCCTTATATGCATGACTGATTTCCTTACATTTCTCTGTGATCCGTTCAGACCTCTTATAGTCATCCTCTGCTTCTATGGCAAGTGCAGTCTGGAATTCTAATATATTTCCATTTACCTGGGCTAAACCTCTTCCTCGCACATCTGCCTCCGGAAGCACATCCAGATGCATGGTGCGTAACGCATCCATGTATTTAAACTTATCTCCCATCTCTAAGCAGATGACCGTACGAATATTATCACCGATTCGGCTCTGAATCTCACTTGTTCCAAAACCGGCAGAAGCGATTACAAGGAAGATACCGTATCCGACACCATCTCTAGAAAGCTTGATTAAGATATCCTCATATTCATTTTCTGTCTTCTCCCTAAAGTTCGCATAGTTATCGATTGCGATTACAATGCTTGGGACGGTGATTCCATGTACTTTCACATACTGGCTGTAATTACCACCTTGAAAGAGTAATTTTCTTTCTTCTAAGATGGTATCCATCATACGGAAGAACTTTGCAATCTTCTCAACGTCATTTTCATACATGATACCACCCACATGGGCGGCCCCTTCAAAGGCTGCTAGCATACGGCTGCTGAAATCAAGCGCATAGATATTGATATGCTCTGGTGAGTATCTGGTAATGAATGAATACAGAAGCGTCTGTAAGAATGTACTCTTTCCACTGACAACCGTTCCACATACCGCATGATGGCCATTCTCCGCTAAGTTTACGATTAAAGGCTGCTGTGACTGATTTACCGGATCATCATAGAGACCAATATAAGCCTCTAATGTCCATCCTTCCTCACGGTTTACATATGCTCCGTTTGAAAAGCTTGTTTTTGTATAGCCTTCTAACTCATCTAGGAAGATCCGATCTTTTAGTACCGGAAGCCAAAGCTGAAGATTATGGGTATATCCATTTTCCTTTGCTACCTTTCCTAAATATTCAACCACGGCATCAAGCTGTGTCTTCTCTCGCTGCTCCGGAAGCTTCTTTCCTTCCCTTCCCGCATGAGAAATCATCTGTTCTGCAATCTGATGCTTCTTTTCCTTAGTAAGAGCCGTAATATCCTCATCTTCTGGCCACATACGGATGAAATCCTCAAGACGCAACATATTGTATTTAGAATCTCCATAGTCTAGATTCATCTGCTGCATATACTGAAACATTTTCTTTGCCATGTCCGATAGAAGCTTTAAATCTTCTTTTGCCTCTTCAATTGATTCCCCGACATTTTCCACTGTCTTTTTCAGACAGGTAATCAAAGCACTGATCCAGGCAATCTTTGCCTCTTCCTTCTTCTTTAGCTTCAGGCGGTTTCCTACAATGGCAGCCTTTCCATTTAAGGTTAGCATTGTAGCAATCGCACCGCTTGATGCAGCCGCGGTCTCATCATAGATAGCTCCACTCCATCCAGACTGGAATAATTCGTAAATCTCATCATTACCAACCTGCAGATAACACTGGCCCGCTCTTGTGATATATGCCGCATCTGGTTTATGAAGCATATCATTACTATCCTGTCTGTCCTGTACACGCAGACAAAGACGGAACTTTGTATTACTCCAGATATTATCATCAACCGTTCCGCTTGGCTTCTGTGTCGCAAGAATTAAGTGAACACCTAAGCTTCGGCCGACCTGTGCAACACTGATTAATTCCTTCATAAAGTCTGGCTCTTCCCTCTTTAATTCCGCAAATTCATCGATAATAATGAATAGATGTGGAATTGGAATGCTTGCCTCATTATTCTTTACGAGTCTTGTATAAAGATTGATATTGTTGACTCCATGCTCACTAAAGATTCTCTGTCTTCTCATATTCTCACTCTTAATGGAAATCATGGCACGATGTACCTGATTTCCAGATAAGTTAGAAATCTGCCCGATCATATGTGGAAGATTGGAGAACAGGTTCGCCATACCACCACCCTTAAAATCGATGATAAAGAAACCGATATCATCTGGTGAGAAATTAATGGCTAACGATAACATATACGTCTGCAGCGTCTCACTCTTACCGGAACCTGTCGTACCGGCAATCAGTCCGTGCGGTCCGTGATATTTTTCATGGATATCTAAGAAACAGTCCTTATCTCCGGCTTTCTTTCCGATTAAGGAACGCATGCTTTCATACGTACGATTCTTTCTCCAGCGGTCCATTACATGGAATTCAGAAAGTCTGCTTACCCCGTACATCTCAAAGAAATCTAAGGAGGATGGCATCTCACCGCTGCTTTCAATCTCATTTACATGTATCTTAGAAAGCCTTCTTGCAAAACCTTCTAACTCTTCTGGCAAGACCGAATCAAATACGATTTCCTGTTTTTCCTGCTTTTGATCCATTGCATTATACATGCCGGTAAAATACGTATCATTCTGAATGATATTCTCACAGGCATTTGGCAGTTCTTCATATTTTTCCACAAGAAGAATCGTGGTCACTCCGTAAATCGGGTTTTGTTCAAATATGTACTTGGCAATCGGCTCACCTTCTAGCAATGCTGGATTTTCTACAAAAATCACATAATGTGGCTTTACAGCATGATGCTTATTTTCTGCATTCTCTGCGCGCACACGGATTAAGTTCGCAAGTGCAAAGAATACGTCACTTGCTTCTAACTTATTGCTTGCTACAAATCTTGTTTTCTTATCTTCAGACCATACGTGAGGAAGCCATTTCGCAAACTCCCATTTCTGCCTGTTGGCATCTGTCTTCTCTTCATAAATAAATGCCATCTTTACATCCGTATAACAGTTATTTGCTGCAATCTGAGCTGCCATATCATAAAGAATTGCCATGGCGCCTGACTTATTTATGCCGCCAACGATACCGATTAAACGCTTTTTCATCAGATCAATTCCTACCGGCACATCATGTAACATGCTGTATTCTTCCTTGATTTTCTCTGGCTCGTTTGCTAACTGATCCGGTACCAGACTAAAACGCTGTTTTTGTATCGAGATTGGCGCCTGAAATAAAATCTCACCGATTCCAAGTCTTGTGAATAAAAAGTCGTCATGAGTGAAGTTACGATTCCATAACACGCTTGTCTCATCCGAATAAGAAGTGACTTCCTTGGCTGATGGGTATGTATCAATCAAAGCCTTGGCATTTGCCTCATACTTTTTCTTTGTCTCATCTGCAATCTTTAAAAGATAATCCCCATATGCCTTAAAACGCTGTTCTTCATCTTCTCTCTCTTCTTTTCTTGTATACTTAATATTTAAAAATCCCCACACGACACCAATGACAGCTGAAGAAACCGAGGTCAGAAGACCCGTATACATATACGCATTGGACTGTGCCCCACTTATCTGTGTGCTATATACGCTTAACAGACAGCCTAGCATCATCGGGATTGCCATCGTAAAGGCTGGACCAATGGTTAAAAACAACGGCTTTTCTTTTGTAAAACGCTTATTCGGAGGCGATTCAATTTCAATCGGCTCACTTTCTATTGCTGGAAGATTTCTTGGAGACCGATTGAAATATTTCTTCTGGGCCTTCTCTTTTAATATTTCTTTCTCTTTTTGATTTTCCTTTTCCCTAGTAACTTCATCTTTTTTCTCCTGATACGGACGCAGGATGATATCATTTACATGAACCGTACCACTTGTGGCACCGATAGCGAAGATATCCCCCAGATATACGATATGAAGACCAAAAATCTCGATACAATCCCCAAAGGACAGCACCTTTTCTTTGCTAATACGCTTCGCTTGAAAGAAGATCCCGTTTCGGCTCACATCTTCAATTACCATATCCTCGCCCCGTCTTTTAAAAAGGGCGTGATTTCGGGATACCAAATGCAAAAAATCATACTGAATATAACAGGACTCATTTTTACCCACTGTAATCTCATTCAATCCGCTGATCTCATATTTTTGAAATGGAACAAAAGAATTCTTTTTTTCTAAGATAATAACCGACAATGTCTCCCCGCTTGCTGTCACAAGTTCCGCTACATCACCGCTTTTTATTGTTTTATTAAAATAGCTTTCGCCTTCCTTTTTTAACTCATATTCCAAAGATTCATGAAAGCGCCATTCCCCTTTCATGACCTCTAGCCACAGATTCACATTCTCTTTCATATGGAACATGTTTTTATCTAAGGTCACCGGATAATCTGAATTATCAAGAGCGGGAAGCACAAACTCCTTTAATGCGTCCCCAGTATATACCATCATGACAATACTCATTCTAGTATACCTCCTTGTATTTTATAATCTTTATCTTTATTTCTTTCTTGCCAAGCAGCAGCCTGTCGTTATTCCTTAATACAATCCGCTCTCCGGGCTCTGCTGCAATTTTCTTCCTTCCATGCTTTACAAAGGTCCGATTGGCACTTCCTAAATCCATAACATACGGAATCGCATCTGCGATCTTAATCTGACAGTGCTCCCTCGATACCGAGATATCCTTTAGATTAATATCGTTGTCTGCATGATTCCTTCCGATTGTAATTGTCTTTTCCGGATTTAGGACATATTCTAATGGTTTCTTATTTTTCTGTTTTATAGCAAAGTAAAGCAGGATACGTCTGCCCTTTAAGTCCATTCCAGGACGTCTGTTAACCGTATCCTGCCTACTAAGAGCCTGTTCTAATACCTCATACTTAATGACATCTCCCGCCATCTGTATTAGCTTCTTCTTTCTATTTTTTATTCTCATATGTATGATCAGGCTCATAATCACTACAATGGCAGCCGATATCCAAAAAATTGTTTTAATCAAATGCCTGCCCCCTTTGCCTTAGCGGTGTTACACTCCACGCTTACTGCGATTGCAGAAAGATTATCGCTTGCTCCGGCTTCATATACAAGCTTTCTTAATTCCTTAAAGTCAAATCCCTTTTTTCTTCTGTCGTATAGCTTTCTGATTTGTCTTTTTAATTCTTTCTCGGAAATACTTTTATATATGCCATCCGAGCACAAGAAGAACATCTGCTGCTTTTTTAGCGTTCCTTTTGTTATAGCAAACTCTAATCTGCTAAATGTCCCAACTGCATTTAATAGCTTATCCCGGTCCGGATGTCTGTTTATTGCACTTTCTGAAAATTTCTTCGTGCGTTTTGCCATCTCAGACCAAGTATCATCTACACTTAACTGGGAAAAAGAGAATCGTGTTTTTTCATAAATCCGGCTGTCTCCTGCCCAAAGGATCGCATACTCTCCCTTATATAAAAACAGGATAACCACCGTCGAACCACAGATTTCCTTTCCATTGTAAATCTGATATATTTTCTGATTGATCTGTTCAATCCGGCTGCTTAAAGACTTCACATAAGAGGAGAAATCATTCACACCATCCTCACCAATTGTCTGCGTTGCCTCCATCTTCTCAGTGCCTGTATCCTCTAACTGAAAGGTCTGATCAAACATTTCTTCTTTATTCTCGATTTTTCTACAAAAATGCACATCCCACCAGTCTTTTAATCCAAAAATGATTTCATTACTGGCTTTTTCTCCTGCTATATGGCCCCCCATGCCATCTGCAACAGCGAAAAGTGCTGCATCTTCTGCTGCAAACATACCAATACGATCCTGATTAACCGTTCGTCTGCTGCCCGTTTCCGATATCCCCTGATATACAATCTTCACTTGTAGCTCCCTTTCTGTCTCTGCTTCGTATCATAAATAAAAAGCCATCCCTCTAATCTACAGGATTTCTGCCTTAAATGATGTCTTTCCTATCTTAATGGTATCACCATTTTTTATCTTTACTGCCTGTGTTACCATGGTTCCGTTTAGATACGTATGATTCGAGGATTTCAAATCCTTTAAAACGATTTCTCCCCTGCCTTCCTCGATGGAACAGTGCTTTCCAGATACGCTCTTATCATAATCTACCACAATATCCGACTGCTCCCTGCTTCTTCCCACGATAACCGGCCGGTTTAATGGCTTTTCAAATGTATGGCTTGCATCCATTAAGTCGGTAAGTCGGATTTTTTTCACCTTCATCTGACTTATCAGTACCTGTGTGGCATCAAAGTCAATGGGCTCTTCCGCGGCTGCTAAGATCTGTGTGCTGTCTAAATTAATATCATCCGGAAGCCGAAAATCTGCATATTTATCCTTCTTCTGTTTTTTGATTCCATTCATCTTAATGGCTACCACAATTAATACAATAACAGCGGCCAGCCCACATACACCTGCGGCAATCACAATAATCAACTGAATTCTTTCCTTTTCTTCCTGGTTCTTCTTTTCTAACTCCGCTGCCTGTCGTTCCTCGTCTTCTTTTTTTGCTTTTTCCTGTTCCTCTTGCTGTTTTTGCTTTGCAAGCTCACTTGAAAGTTTTTCTGAAATGACCGGCATTCTTATATCTGCACTGACACTTTCTTTTCCATTTAGCGTGATGGTCATATTCTTTACACTTCCATCTAAAAAGGATGGATCCGGCACAACAATAACCTGATAGCAGTCATCCACCTTGGTAAGCTTTGCAGCAATTGCTGTCACATCAGAATCTTTTGTGAATGTAAACTGATCACCGCCTGTAATTCTTGACAGCGCACGTAATTCTTTTAATTGTCCTGCATTATTCTTTATATCGGAGCCAATGGTATGAATCTCATATGGCGTGTCCTTAAGTTTTAAATACAGCTCTTCCTTCGTAATGCCATCCTTACTGTGTTCTGCTCCATCTGTAAACAGAATGATCCGGTGATATTCATTTTGCTTTTTCCCTGTATTAATCGTATCCACCGCATTCTCCACAATGTCATACAGATACGTAGATTGTGGCTTAAACTCCAGACTCTCTAAGGCTTTCATCAATTCCCAGCGATCCGTTGTATAGTCACATACATAAGAAAGGGTCCTTCCATACGTAGCGATTGAGAAAGAATCATTTTCCGATTTATTATCAATCATAGTTTCAAGCAAAGTAACGAATCGATTTCGCTGTACAACAGGGATTGACGCAGAGGTATCTATAATAAATAAGGTTTTCACCTGGATATCTTCTGATGATACCGGTTTTATTGTCACCTGTTCGCATGCTGTCTGTCCGATTTTTGCAGATGCTGTTATCACTTTCCCGGATGTGTTCCCGATATATAAGATCACCTCATCCGCTCCATCCATATAAGAGACAACCGCTGCCGTGTCGGTCCCATAAACATGCAATGGCAAAATCCCCATGATGGCAATGAAAAATGACAGCATGAAAGCTGCCATTCGGCATTTTCTTTGTTTCTTTATTCTATTCAAATTTCTTCCCCCTTACGGCTAGTTGATAATGATACAATCCGGCAGTGCTTCCTGAAGTCTTGCTATCTCATTCTCATCTAGCTTTGTTCCGGTCACCACTAAAAGTCCTAATTTCTTAAGATTTGTTAATGGTGTTATATCATCAATTACCGTACGCTCTAAATTAAGGCTGAATAAATTCTCAAGCTTTCCTAATACTGAAAAATCGGTAATCTCACTATCTCCATCAAGACGAAGTTCCGTAAGGCTTGTCAGGTTTTCTAATGCACGAATATCGCTGATTGGATTCTCTGCTAGTACAAGTACCTCTAACTTTTGAAGTCCTGAAAGAGAGGAAATATCCGTCACCTGATTATTCATGACATTAAGGCAGGTAAGCTCTTTTTTATCAGCAAGCACAGAAAGATCCGTCAGGGCATTATCCTGCATATCCAGATAATTAAGATGTGCAGATGCACTAAGAGGCATAATATCTGTAATCTGTAGTCCACATGCCGTCAGATTGGTCACTTTTTCAAGATCGGTGATATCTGCAAGCCCACTAAGGTTTTCGGCATTCATATCTACTGCATATTCTTCTACCTGTTCTAAAACTTCCGTAATTACTGGTGTTGGTGTTATCTTTTCTGGCTGTTCCGTCTCCGGTACTTTTGTCACAACTGCTTCAGTCGGAACGGGTTTCGTAACAATCGGTTCTTCCGTCACTTCTGGCGCAATTGTCACCTCTGCTACCTCAGTTATAGCTGGCGTCACAGTGACGATTGCAGCAATATTTTGATCCTTCTTTCTATGAGTAACGACCGATACTAATACGACTGCTAAAGAAAGGACTAATACCACTCCAGCGGCAATGCAGACCGGAACAAGCTTATTCCGTTCTTCCTCCTCTTCATATTCCGGTTCTTCTTCCTCTTTTTGCTTCATCATATTCTGAACCGATACGCTGGTACGTTCTAATAAAACCGTTGCTTCCATATCCTGATTGTTCTTGCTGATTGGATCTTCTTCCTCTTCTAACTCTTCTTTTATCAGCTCTTCTTTTATTCCATTTTCTTTGCTTTCCTTGATTTCTTTCTCTTCTTCCTCTTCTTTTCTGCCTTCTGTATCTTTTTCTTTTCTTTCACTTTCCTTTAAAAGCATACCCTCTTGTTCCTTTGTCTGCTTCTCAAAACTTCCGGCCCCCACACTTGCGGAATTGGTAAAAGTAACTGTGTTATTGATTACAATTCCTTTTGGGCATACAAGCTTTTTGTCTTCTTCAGACAAGGCTGAAAGCTCATTTAAGAATTCTTCTGCGGACTGATATCTGTCTTCCATGTTAAATGCACATGCCTTCTTTACCACCGCGGCTAATTTCTTTCCTGCTAAAATTGGATCTGGAAGTTCTTCCCCGCTGAAACGACGGCGTAATGCTGCCTGTCTCTCCCCATGCCTTACTACTTGGGTTACATTAGAGATAAAAGGTGCTCTGCGGTTATTTAGGAAGTAATATAACACCATTCCTAAAGAGTAGATGTCTACTCTCTCGTCGTATTTCTTTCCTAAATACACTTCCGGTGCCATATATTCAAAAGACCCTTTGATGGAAAGTCCCTGTTCTGCTCCTTCCATCTGTCTTGCAATACCGAAGTCCCCAAGCTTATAATCACCGTCGCTTGAAACGAAAATATTCGCCGGCTTAATATCACGATGAATGATATTCCGCTTTTTACAAAGCATCAGTGCCTGGCAGATATCCATTCCTAAATTCACGATATCCTTATTAGTAAACTGCTTATTCAACAGATAATCATTTAAACTTGTTAATAACTCCATACGGATTAAGATAATGAATCCAACTCCGTCTGGCTTCTGAATCACCTGATGGTCCTCGCAGTTTACAATATTCGTTCTTCCCTTTAGCTCGGACATCAGAACAATTTCCTTATAGATATCCTCTGCGATATCTTTAAAATAGATGGTAGCTGTATTCCAGTCCATCCCTTCTGCAAATGCCTGCTTCTCCTCCGAAACATTCTTTGGAATAAATAACATCTTAAGAGCAGAGTAATATTTCTTGCCAAACTCCTCTCTTACGATCCGGTATACGCTTCCAAAGCTTCCTTCCCCAATCAGGCTGTCTATGTACCAGGAACCCCATAACGGTTCCAGACTATGTATATCAAACTCTCGATCCATCTCTTCTCCCATCTTTCCTCTCTTACGATTTATCTTAACAACCATTGCTGTCAGATTATCTTTCGCCCCAGCACTCTCTGCCTCATCCACCAGTCCCCTGGCTGCTTTCCCTGCTCTTCGTTGTGTCGTTATAATCTCAAGAATCTTTTGTTCCGGAAGTCTTTCTGTCACTCCGTCCGTACACAATAGAAAAGTCGTCTCTCCCGAGCAGTTTTCCATAACATAGTGGTATGGCTCAATAATCATTTCCTGTGGTGATATGCCCAGATACTGCGTCAATATATGTCTTTTTTTATGATGGTTAAGTTCCTCCTGTGTAATCAGTCCAGCATCAAACATTTCCTGTGCCAGGTTATGATCCTTTGTCAGTTTCTTAATCTTTCCCTTTCGTATACAGAAAATCTTACTGTCTCCGACATTCGTAATATATACCTTATCTTCCGTCACATACAGAAGTGCCGCGGTGCACCCTAGCTGTCCCTTCCGCTTGCTGTACTCATAGATTCCATTATTTATCTTAAGAAGAATCCGGTCTAACTGCTCCATAATCTGATCTGGCTTCATATAAAGTAGTTTTGCTTTCTCTGCTGCTAACAATCTTGCGGATAAATAGGATGCAATCTCTCCCCAGTTCATGCCTCCCATTCCATCAAATACTGCATATAAATCCGGTACCTTACCGATGCTCTGTATGATGGTACTATCCTTTTCGCTGCCGATATCCTGATACTTTCCTTTACATAAAAAGTTATCTTCGTTACAAGCCCTTTTGTTCCGCCTTGTAACAACCCCTGCATCAATTTTCATCTCCACTGGATTATCCCGCTTTCTGGTCAATATAATTTTATCTATACTACTCCTTTTTAACTATACTTTTCATTTACAAAATTTTCAATAAACCTATAGTCCCATAAATTATCATATATTTACATGTTTTTACCGTTTGTATTTAATTCATCAACTTTTTTATTTGTTATTTTGTCGTGTGAGGCTATTCGCAAGCTTTACATCCCTCATATCGTTTGATTCATAGAGACTTGCATCCTAATTTCTATAAACAACCAAACCGCTTTGTTACTTAAATATCCGGAAATTAAAAAAACTCTCCTTGTTCTCTATCAATCAGACTGTATTTTCATGTCTGACTGACAAAGAACAAAGAGAGCTTATATCTGTTTCTTCTTATAGATTACTATATCCCATTAAGGACTCATCGATCTGTTTTGCAGCCTCTCTGCCTTCGTGGATCGCCCATACGACTAAGGACTGGCCACGGTGCATATCGCCTGCGGTAAAAACTTTCTTATTCCTTGTACGGTAAGAATTAAACTCCGTAGCCACATTCATTCTAGGTGTTAACTCTGCCTTAAAGGCATCTGGGGTATACTTCTCACATCCAAGGAAGCCTGCTGCAATCAACACAAGGTCTGCATCGATCACTGTCTCACTTCCGGCTACTTCAACCATGCGGATTCTTCCAGTCTTCTCATCCTTTTGTGGCTCTAGCTTAATCAGTTTTAACTTATTAATGGCACCGCTCTTATCCTTTAAGAATTCCTTCACTGTTGTCTGATACACACGAGGGTCCTTTCCGAATACTGCAATTGCTTCCTCTTGGCCATAATCGGTCTTTAACACCTTTGGCCATTCCGGCCATGGATTGCTTTCCAATCTCTTCTCTGGTGGCTTTGGCATCATCTCTAACTGAAGAACTGATTTTGCTCCCTGCCTGATTGCAGTTCCTACACAGTCATTGCCAGTATCACCGCCTCCAATGACAACCACATTCTTTCCTTTCGCCCCAATTGCCTGCTTATCTAAAAATCGGGAGTCTAACAAACTCTTCGTGACAGACTTTAGATAATCCACTGCAAAATAAATACCGGAGGCATCTCTTCCGGGTGCATCAATATCTCTTGGATTTCCTGCCCCGCAGGCAAGAAGCACTGCATCAAATTCTTTTAGAATCTGATCAGCAGCCACCTCTTTTCCTACGTTTGCATTTGTCACAAATACGATGCCTTCCTCTTCCATTAGCTTTTGTTTTCGTTCCACTACCTTTTTATCAAGCTTCATATTGGGGATGCCATACATTAATAGCCCCCCAATGCGGTCATTTTTCTCAAAGACAGTAACCGAATGTCCTCGTTTATTTAACTGATCTGCTGCCGCAAGACCACTTGGACCGGAACCAATCACAGCTACCTTCTTGCCAGTCCGTATAAGAGGTGGAGCGGGCTTAATCATTCCGGACTCATAGCCGTATTCAATGATTCCCATCTCGTTTTCCTTAATGGTAACTGGCTTTCCATTTAGATTACAGGTACAGGCTGCTTCACATGGAGCCGGACATACCCTTGAAGTAAATTCCGGAAAGTTGTTGGTCTTTAACAAACGTTTTAATGCCTGCTGCATATTACCGGTATATAATAAATCATTCCATTCTGGTACCAGGTTATGAAGCGGACAGCCACTTGTCATGCCGCCAATCAAAAGGCCAGACTGGCAAAATGGTACACCACACTCCATACACCTTGCGGCCTGCTTACTTCTTTCTTCTTCGGGAAGCGGTAAATGAAATTCATCGAAGTTCTTAATTCTTTCCTTTGGTGAAACGGCTTCTCGTTCCACTCTGCTATATTCCATAAATCCTGTCGGTTTACCCATTCTGATTCTCCTTTCTGCTTCCCTTATTTTGCACGATTTGCATAGAAGGCCTCGATTTGTGCCTGCTCACTGCTAAGGCCCTTCTCTTCCATCTGTACAATTGTCTGAAGCATCGTGCGATAGTCATGTGGAATGATTTTCTTGAATTTCGGAAGGTATTCCATAAAATGCTCTAGGATTTCTTTTCCTTTCGCAGAGTTTGTATATTTTACATGATCCGCAATCATTTCCTTTAATTCCATCACATCGTACTTTTCTGTGACTGCTTCTGAAGAAACCATGGATTTATTTAACTTCTTATATAGGTCACGATCTTCATCAAGCACATAGGCAATACCGCCACTCATACCAGCTGCAAAATTCTTTCCGGTGCGTCCAAGTACAACGGCACGCCCGCCTGTCATATATTCACATCCATGATCTCCAACTCCTTCTACGACTGCGGTCGCTCCAGAGTTACGTACACAGAAACGCTCACCTGCCACACCATTTATATACGCTGCCCCACTTGTTGCTCCGTAAAGGGCTACATTTCCGATAATGATATTCTCATCCGCCTTAAACTTCGATCCTTTCTGTGGATATACTACTAACTTTCCACCGGATAGGCCTTTGCCGAAATAATCATTCGAATCCCCGGAAAGTTCTAAGGTAAGACCCTTTGGAATAAAAGCACCAAAACTCTGTCCGCCCGCACCTGTGCATTTTACCACATAGGTATCATCCGATAATGTATCATCGAACATGCGTGTAATCTCAGAACCTAAGATCGTACCAAAAGTACGGTCGATATTCGTTACTTTGACTTCGATTGTCTTTGGCTGTCTCTTATCCATACATGGCTTTAACTTCTTTAACAATTCTCTTTCATCCACTGTCTTTTGTAATTCAAAATCATATACCATCTTTGGATTGAAGCAGTGTGTCGTCTTATCGCCAACATAAGGATTGTGGATAATGCTTGTTAAGTCAACCTTTACTGCGCGTTCCTTGCTTAACAGGTCTTTTTCCTTTAATAAATCGCTTCTTCCCACAAGTTCATTGACGGTATGGATTCCAAGCTTCGCCATATATTCACGGAGTTCCTGTGCAATGAATCGCATAAAGTTCTCCACATATTCCGGCTTTCCTTTAAAGTTCTTTCTTAATTCCGGATTCTGTGTGGCAATTCCGACTGGACAGGTATCCAGGTTGCAGACACGCATCATCACACAGCCTAAAGATACCAAAGGAGCGGTTGCAAAACCATATTCCTCAGCTCCAAGAAGCGCTGCTACTAACACATCCCTTCCGGTCATCAGCTTGCCATCCGTCTCAATCACGACTTTCTCACGAAGACCGTTTGCAATCAGGTTCTGGTGGGTTTCGGCAAGACCTAATTCCCATGGAAGCCCTGCATTGTAAATAGAGTTTCTTGGTGCGGCACCGGTTCCTCCGTCGAATCCTGAGATTAGGATAACGCCTGCCCCTGCTTTTGCAACACCGGCTGCTACCGTTCCGACTCCAGCCTCAGATACCAGTTTCACACTGATTCTCGCATTCTTATTGGCGTTTTTTAGGTCAAAGATTAACTGCGCCAAATCTTCGATGGAATAAATATCATGGTGTGGTGGCGGTGAGATTAAGCCTACACCAGGAGTCGAGTGTCTGGTCTTTGCTACCCATGGATATACCTTTCCAGCTGGCAGCTGTCCGCCTTCTCCCGGCTTTGCTCCCTGTGCCATCTTAATCTGGATTTCCTTTGCACTTACCAGATACTTGCTTGTTACGCCGAAACGTCCGGATGCTACCTGCTTGATTGCTGAACAGCGGTTTAATCCGTCACTTCCTGGTGTCAGTCTTTCTAAACTTTCACCACCCTCACCGGAATTGGATTTACCACCAAGACGGTTCATGGCAATGGCAAGTGTCTCATGTGCTTCCTGAGAAATGGATCCGTAAGACATAGCACCTGTCTTAAATCGTTTCACAATCTCCTCTACACTCTCCACTTCCTCAATTGGAATGCCTTTCTCCGGATAATTAAAGTCTAACAGTCCTCTTAGATTAATGCCTTCCTCTTCTTTTGTAATCGCCTTTGTATACTCCTTAAATATCTCATAATTTCCGGTTCTCGTCGCCGTCTGTAACAGATGGATGGTCTGCGGATTATACAAATGCTCTTCCTTTCCGGAACGGAATTTATGACTTCCTGCACTTTCTAACGTCAGATCCACATTTAAGCCAAGCGGATCAAACGCACTTGTATGGAGTTTATCTACCTGCTCTTCGATATCCTTTAGCGTAATCCCCCCAATCCGGCTTACCGTATCAGAGAAATATTTCTCAACCACTTCTTCGGAAATACCGATTGCCTCGAAGATTTTAGAACCCTGATAAGACTGGATCGTCGAGATACCCATCTTGGATGCGATCTTTACGATGCCATGTAAAATAGCAGAATTGTAATCATCTACTGCTGCATAATAATCTTTTTCTAACATATGGCTGTCAATCAACTGACGAATACATTCCTGCGCTAGATAAGGATTGACTGCGCAAGCACCATAACCTAATAAGGTTGCAAAATGATGCACCTCTCTTGGTTCTGCACTCTCTAAAATCATGGCAAGCGCAGTTCTCTTCTTTGTACGTACCAGATGCTGCTGCATAGCAGATACCGCAAGAAGAGATGGGATTGCCACATGGTTCTCATCCACGCCTCGGTCGGAAAGGATTAAGATATTTGCTCCTTCCTTATAAGCACGGTCTGCATCCAAAAACAGATGCTCAATAGCTTTTGCCATGGATGTATTCTTATAATAGGTGATTGGGATCACTTCTACTTTAAATCCCGGAACCTTCATTGTCTTAATCTTTAATAAGTCGGTATTCGTAAGGATTGGGTTTGCAATCTTTAATACCTTACAATTCTCTGCTTTCTCTTCTAACAAGTTTCCGTCTTCTCCGATATAGACACTTGTGCTTGTTACCACTTCTTCACGAATCGCATCAATTGGCGGATTGGTTACCTGCGCGAACAGCTGTCTAAAATAGTTGAATAACGGTGGATTCTTTTCCGATAAAACCGGAAGCGGATTGTCAGCTCCCATTGCAGCAATCGGTTCTGCTCCTGTCTTTGCCATTGGTAGAATGGATGTCTTATAATCTTCAAATGTATAACCAAATGCTTTCTGAAGTCTTGCTCTCTCTTCTCTTGTGAATTCCGGTATACGGATATTCGGGATGGCAAGGTCCTTTAAACGGACAAGATTGGAGTCCAGCCATTCCCCATATGGTTTGCGCTGTGCGTAAGCAGTCTTTAAATCATCATCATCAATTAAGCACCCCTTAACGGTATCCACTAACAGCATCTTACCTGGGCGAAGACGTTCTTTCTTTAAGATTTTTTCCGGTGGAATCTCTAATACGCCTACTTCGGAAGATAAGATAACCTGATCATCAGTTGTAATATAATAGCGGGATGGACGAAGGCCGTTTCGGTCTAAGACAG
>CALZIE010000022.1 GCA_945787565.1 uncultured Lachnospiraceae bacterium | reverse complement strand
CTGCCGTCCGCTCTCTTCCTGTCTCATCGGCCGCCACCCAGCCTCCTCGCCGAAGCGACGTCGATCTTCGATCGACATCGCGGACGAACAGAAGGGGGGCTTGACCATCAGCGGAGCTGATGAGTCAAGGAGACGGATGGGGCGGTGTGAAAAAACAAAAAAGAAAAAAGAAAAAAGAAAAAAAGGATTGGGGTGATGGGTGAGAGCAGAGGGCTAGTGCATGAGAGGGAGGAGTTCGGAGAGAGTGTGGATTTCTAGGACGTGATAAGGGTTGGTGTCGGGGAGATTCAGGCGATTGAGGTAGATCGGGGTGAAACCAAAATTACGGGAGCCAAGGACATCGGCGTTGTAGTTGTCACCGATGAAGAGGACTTCTTGTTTGGTGATTTCAGGGAAGGTGTTTTGGATGGAGTGAAAGACTGCTTGGAAGAAGTCAGGGTGTGGTTTTCGGACATGGTAATCGGCACTGAAGAAGGTTTCTTTGAAGTAGGGATTTAGATGAAACTGGTCGATGAAAGAGGTCATGATTTCTTTTTTGAAGATTGCATTGCTAAGAAGGTAAAGAGGCACATTGCTTTTTTGAAGGCAAGTAAGAGTTGGAATGGTGTCTTTGAATAGTTCAATCTTATTCATTTTTACAATGCAGGTATACTGGATGTTAAAAAGGGAGTCATCTACTCGGAATCCATATTTATGCTTTAGGTCGAATATTATTGCCGTTTAAGGACATTACGCAAGCCTGGGGTGTGATAAAGATAGTTTCTTTAAAAGAGCAATAAAAAAGCTGCTTTTAACATCTTACCCTTAGAGTCTTAGTTTCTGAATTCCCTTATAACTCGTATCCTCAAGAAGGCGTATAACAGCCTTCCTTCCTCTGGTCCATTTCTGAGTCTGTCTGCCAAATACAAAAGAGGCCCTATGAAAGGGCCTCTATGGGAAAGAAAGATTGGTGAATTGGCGTGATATGTATTAGTCGGTGGATGCGGTGGATACGACAGCTTTGTTTAACGTCGCTTTTACGGCATCAAATAATAATTGGGAAGTATACTTTCTATCCTCGGATAAGGTGATGTCTTCGATGTCAACGTCGCTACATAATTGTTCAGCAATATCATTAATGGATGGCTCCACAAGTGGATACATCGTCGTAATAACTTCATCAAGATTTACAATGCGGACCGAATTCACATGATCCTTGTCAACGACAACTTCCAAGTTCAGATTCGTGCCGTTTAAAGCAATAACCGATGTATATACACCCGCCTTATACTTCGCTGTGTCACTGACAGCGTCTGTCGTATCAGAACCGGACTTAAACAGACTGATTAATAAGATAATCAGAATGATGCCAAGTACTGCGAAGATACTGGCGTAAATGATTTGCTTTAGTTTTACAACGACAATTTTAGTTTTCGACATCTCTTCAACCTCCAAATCATGCTTTATACAGTTTATTAGTGCTTATTTTAAAATATGATAGCTGAAAAAAATAATACAAACCGTATACCGTTTGTTGTATAATCAGATTAGTTAATTTAGTATATAGGTATGAGATACCTGTCTAAAATATGAATGCAATGAAACAAAGTTTCATCAGAAAACAAAGTTTCATTAGAAAACAAAGTTTTATCTAAAAATAAGGTTTTCATTTGAGAATAGAGTTAAGAAAGCGGAGGAAATGCATGTCAGTTCAGTTTGTGCTGGGGAGCTCGGGAGCAGGAAAATCCCATTATGTGTATGAAAAGGTAATCAGGCAGTCGATGAAGGAGCCACAGGGAACGTTCCTTGTTATTGTTCCGGAACAGTTTACGCTGCAGACGCAGAAGGATCTTGTTGTGATGCATCCGAATAAGGGAATCATGAACATTGATATCTTAAGTTTCGTCCGTCTTGCTTACCGCGTGTTTGAAGAGGTCGGCGGGAATGACCGCTTGGTGCTTGAGGATACCGGAAAGAGCATGGTAATTAAAAAGGTCGTGATGGAAAAGAAGAATGATCTGGTTTTATATGGTGCGAATATTAAGAAGCAGGGTTTTATCGAGGAAATGAAGTCTGTGATCTCGGAGCTTTTACAGTATAGTATTGGTCCGGAACAGCTTTCGGATATGGAGTCCATTGCTGGAGACCGCCCGATGTTAAGAAATAAGATGAAGGATATCCAGACTATTTATCAGGGCTTCCAGGATTTTATGAGAGAGAGGTATATCACGCCGGAAGAAATTTTGGATTTGTTATGTGATGTAATTGATAAGTCCGTGTTTATGAAGGAATGTACGATCGTGTTTGACGGGTTTACCGGTTTTACACCTGCTCAGTACAAGCTGTTAGAACATTTGATGAAGCTAACAAAGAAGATTTATATTACCCTTGCCATTGATAAGAGACAGGCGAAAAAGGTGCAGAAGGAGCACGATCTGTTTTATTTAAGTGGAAATACGATGGAGAAGGTATCGAAGATCGCAGCAAAGAACTGCGTTGATATCGAGGAGCCGGTTATTGTGGAGGATTACAATAAGGAGACACTTAATATCACCGTGCCTTACCGTTTCCTTAAGTCGGAGGCGTTAGCAAGCCTGGAGCATAACCTGTATCGTTATCCGTATCGTGCGTTTGAAGGGGAACAGGAAGATATTACGATTACAGCAGCAAAGGATTTAAAGAGTGAAGTGCTGCTTGCGGTGACAAGGATTAAGGAGTTAGTAAGGGAAGAGAATTATCGGTATAAGGATATCGCGGTTGTAACCGGGGATATTGAGGCGTACGGAAATCCTTTAAAGGATGAGTTTTTAAAGGCCGATATTCCTTGCTTTATTGATAATAAGCAGGATATCTTAACGAACCCAATGGTAGAATTTATCCGTTCTGCACTGGAAATGGAGACGCAGAATTATTCCTATGATTCAGTGTTTCGTTTCTTAAAGTCGGGGCTTTCTGGATGGGAGCACGAGGAAATCGATGTATTTGAGAATTACGTAATCGCCCTTGGAATCCGTGGACATCATAGGTATGAGAGTGAATGGAAACGCAATTACAGAACCCAGTATGAGATTCCACTTGAATATCTAAATGACTTAAGGGAGCGTTTTGTGGAAGAGATGAGTGAATTCCATGAAGTGTTCTTAAGTCAGAAGAGCACGGTGAAGGAACGTCTGACCGCCTTATTCTACTTTATGAGAAAGTTTAAGATTGAGGAAACAGTTAAGGCGCATGCAGAGAAGTTTAAGGAAGAAGGAACGGAAGAGGCAAGGCTTAAGGCAAAGGAATATGAGCAGGTATATCAGATTGTATTAGATATCTTTGACCGAATGGCAGAGCTTCTTGGAAATGATGTCATGCCGCTTAAGGAGTTTACGGATATCTTAGAATCCGGTATTAAGGAAGCAAAGGTAGGTCTGATTCCTCCGGGAATCGATCAGATTGTGGTCGGTGATATTGAGCGTACTCGTTTAAAGGATATTAAAGCGCTCTTTTTTTTAGGAGTAAATGATGGTGTCGTACCAAAGGCAAATCCGGGCGGAGGCATTTTAACGGATGCAGATCGTCAGCTTTTTTCCGAATTTGACATTGAGCTGTCTCCAACGAAAAGACAGAATGCCTATATTACAGAATTCTACCTGTATCTGAATCTGACAAAACCGCAAAATAAACTATTTATATCCTATGCGAAATTAGATGCTTCCGGTAAAGCAATGCGTGCTTCTTATTTGATCGGAAAGATGTTAAAGCTGTTTCCGAATATTAAGATTGCAGAACCGGATTTCACAAATTTATCAGAGCGAGAGCAGAATCTGGACTATGTATTAGGGGCCGATAACGGACTTTCCTATCTGATTGACGGACTTCGAGAGTTTGAGACAAGGCAGTCCTCGGATGTGTTCTTAGAGCTGTATCATTTGTATCTATCCGGCGAGATTCCATCTCCGGTTACGATGGAGTATTTAGCAGACGGGGTATTCTATCACAATAAGGAAAAAGGGCTTTCTAAAGAGGTTGCAAGAAAGCTATATGGCGAAACACTGCTTGGCAGTGTGACTAGAATGGAGAAATACGCTTCCTGCGCATTTGCCCATTTCTTAAAGTTCGGCTTATTGTTAGAAGAGCGTGCGGAATATCAGGTATCGGTACCGGATATCGGAAATATCTTTCATGAGGCACTAGAACTGTACTCGAAAAAGTTAAAAGAGAGTGAATTTAACTGGCATACCGTTCCGGAAGAAGTGTGCAATAAACTGTCCCATGACGCCGTTGTAGAAGCTGTTCAGGATTACGGAAATGGAATCTTAGAGAGTACAAAACGAAATGCGTATATTGTAAAGAAGGTAGAGCGAATCTTACTTCGTACCGTAAAGACATTAAGTGAGCAGTTAAAGGCGGGTGACTTTGAGCCGCTAGCGTATGAAAAGAGCTTCTCCCATGCAGACCGTTTTTTGAATCTAAAGGGAAGAATTGACCGTCTGGATGTGTATGAAGACGAAGGAAAGTTATATGTCAAAGTCATTGATTATAAATCCGGATCGACTTCATTTGACCTGATGAGCTTATATTATGGCCTTCAGCTGCAGCTTGGTGTATATCTGACAGCCGGGCTAAGCTTGATGAAAGAGGCACATCCGAATAAGGAAATCCTTCCGGCTGGTGTTTTCTATTATAATCTGGATGATCCGATTGTAGAGAAGTCTGACCATGTGGAAAAGGATATCCGTAAGAAGCTTGCCATGAATGGCCTTGTTAATGCATCCAGTGCAGTACTTCCACTTCTTGATCACTCCCTTGGTGTGCAGAATGGAGGATTGAATCCAAGCGTGAAGTCGGAAGTCATTCCGGTAGAGACGAATAAGAACGGAGAGCTAACAAAGCGTTCTAGTGTTGCGACACTTGCGCAGTTTGAAAAGCTGTGCGATTACATTTACGATCTGATGAATGAGTTTAGTTTGGAGATTATGGGCGGAAGAACGATACAGAAACCGTACTGTAATAAGAATAAGACCGCGTGTGATTACTGTTCTTATAAGGCAGTGTGCGGTTTTGATACAAGAGTGGACGGGTATGAGTTCCACAGGCTTCGTCAGATGAGTGCAGAAGAAGTATGGGCAAAGATTATGGAAGAAGAGGAGGATGCAGATGGCGAAGATTAGTTTTACCCCTGACCAGCAAAAGGTCATTGATTTACGAAATAGAAATATCTTAGTTTCTGCCGCTGCAGGCTCTGGAAAGACAGCAGTATTAGTAGAACGAATTATTACGATGATTACGGATCATGAGAATCCGATTGATATCGACCGTTTGTTAATTGTTACATTTACCAAAGCCGCAGCAGGCGAGATGAAGGAACGTATCGGCAATGCGATTGAGAAGAAGATGTTAGAGGAGCCGGATAATGAGCATTTGCAGCGCCAGATGACCTTAATCCATAATGCACAGATTACAACAATCGATAGTTTCTGTCTAAGCGTTGTAAGAAATAACTTTCATTTAATCGACTTAGACCCATCCTTCCGTATCGGGGATGATGCGGAATTAACCTTATTAAAGTCTGATGTGATGGGCGAACTACTAGAGGAGGAATATGAAAAGGGCGATGAAGATTTCTTAGAGTTCGTGGAATGTTATTCGGGAGCCAAATCGGATGTGGAGTTAGAGGACTTTATCACCAGACTCTACAATTTCTCCATGAGTTATCCATGGCCGGAAGAATGGCTTGTTTCCATGGGAAAAGCATTTGAGGTTACTTCTGTTGCAGAGCTTTCTGAAACGGAATGGATGAAGAAACTGCTTGAGTATATTGATAGCATGATTATGGATGCAAGGGAGATCAATGCAGAGGCAATGTCTATGTGTCATGACGCAGATGGTCCGATTCAGTATTTAGATGCGCTTGCATCCGATGCGGAGCAGTTAGACCGTTTTCATGGAGTCACTACGTATGAGGAATATGGGGAAGTATTATCAAGTCTTAACTTTAAGCGTCTTTCGACTAAGAAGGATCCGAATGCATCCGATGAGAAGAAAGACGCAGTAAAGGCTTTAAGAGACCAGGTGAAAGGTATGCTTGCCGGGCTTAATAAAGACTTCTTCTTTCAGAGCGCCGAGGAAATGACAGAAGACATCATGCGGGTGAAGAAACCGATGTTACAGTTAATCCGCTTGACGTTAGAGTTTATGGAGCGTTTTGCAAAGAAGAAGGAAGAAAAGAATCTGTTAGATTTTGCGGATTTAGAGCATAACGCATTACGAATCTTAGTAGAAAAGAAGGATGGAGTGGCAAATCCGACCCAGGCTGCCATTGATCTTTCCGAGCAGTTCGCAGAAATCATGATTGATGAATATCAGGATAGTAACTTAGTGCAGGAAACTATTTTAACGAGCATCTCCACCGAACGAATCGGAAAGCCGAATGTGTTTATGGTAGGTGACGTAAAGCAGAGCATTTATAAATTCCGTTTGGCAAGACCGGAATTGTTTATGGAGAAGTATCATACGTATACGACAGAGGATAGTTCTTATCAGAAGATCGACCTTCATAAGAATTTCAGAAGCCGTGCGATCGTATTGGATTCTATCAACAAGATATTTGAGCGCATTATGCGTAAAAATCTTGGTGGGATTGAATATAATGCGGATGCGGCACTGTATCCTGGGGCATCTTATCCGGAACGGGTGGAAGAGGAAGAACCGGAGATAGAAGAGAGTAGCTTAAAAAAGAAGAATGATTTTGCTTCTGAGATGATTATTGTGGAGACCGAGGACGATTCCGATTCACCGTTATTTGGCGAGACTGAGGATGAATCTGAGGAAGCAAATGAAGCAAGAGAGTATACGAACCGAGAGTTAGAAGCAAAGGCAATTGCGAAACGTATTAAGGAAATTATACATCCAACAGCAGGCATGCTTGTAACCCAAAAGGATGGGACACTGAGAAAGGCAAAATACCGGGATATCGTTATTTTACTTCGTACGATGTCCGGCTGGTCGGAAGTATTTACAGAAGTCTTATTAAATGAAGGGATTCCGGCATATTCCGATACCCAGTCTGGTTATTTTAAGACCACAGAGATTCAGACAATCTTAAATTATCTGCGTATCTTAGATAACCCGCTTCAGGATATTCCATTCACGGCAGTTTTATATTCTCCGATTGGAGGTATCACAAGCGAGGAATTATCGCTTCTTCGTCTGGGCAATTATAAGCGTGTCAGTGAAAAAGGAATGCCGATGTATGAATTGGCTTTAGATTATGCCGATAGGGGGCTTTATGAGCCGCTAAAAATTAAAATCCAGGGCTTTTTACAGACGTTTGATGCGCTTCGTGATTTGGTTGCCATTATGCCGGTTCATGAGCTGATCTTAGAGATCTTTAAGCAGACCCATTATGATTTGTATGTTAGTGCGATGCCATCCGGTGAGAAGCGAAGAAGCAACTTAAATCAGCTGGTGCAGCGGGCAATTGCCTTCGAATCCACAAGCTATCATGGACTTTTCCAGTTTGTTCGCTATATTGAGAAACTGTTAAAGTATGAGATTGATTATGGTGAGGCCGCGACCGCAGGTGAAAATGATGACACCGTCCGTATTATGAGTATTCATAAGAGCAAGGGACTAGAGTTCCCAATCGTATTTGTAGCCGGGATGGGAAAACAGTTCAATAATTCCGATTCCCGTGCAAAGATCGTTTTACATGCTGACTATGGAATTGGTCCGGACTGCATTGATTATAAGATGCGAACAAAATGTCCGACTCTTTTAAAAAAGGTGATCCAGAGACAGGGCGTGTTAGAAAACTTAGGAGAAGAGCTTCGAATCCTGTATGTTGCGCTGACACGTGCGAAAGAAAAGCTGATTATGATTGGTGGAACAAAGGATGCCGACAAGCTGATAGCAGACTGGAAGAATAAGAATCTGGGCTGTACCGCACACCTTCGTTTTTCAACCATCGCTTCGGCAAGAAACTATTTTGATTTTGTAGGACCGGCTATTATCCCGCTTCACGTATTTAACATGGAAGTGATGAAGAAGACAGATCTTACCGCAGATGAGATAAAGGCACAGATTAGCAAGCAAGAATTAAAAGAGCAGATGCTTCATCCAGCAGAACTCTTAAGTGAAGAGAATGAAATACGTACGGAATTAAAGAGAAGACTTACCTTCTTATATCCGTTCTTAAAGGAAGCCACCCTTCCAATTAAAACCACAGTTTCAGAATTAAAGAAACTATCTCAAACGGTGGATGCAGAAGATGCAGATAACCTGATTGAGGAAGTGAATGAAAAGCAGGGTATAGATGATGTGTTTGAAGATGAATTAGAATCGAAGGAGCAAGGCATGGAAGATTCCTCACAGGATTTATCGGGACAATCTCCATCAATTGAGCCATCCGAACAGATTGCGCCATTTGAAGAGGAAGCAACCTATCCGAAATTTTTAAAGGAAGAGGAAGAAGTAAAAGCCACTGCTCGCGGTACGTTATATCATAAAGTACTAGAAAGTATGGAATTTACGAAAATGCATACCTCAGAGGATGTAAAGGCCTTAGTGGACCGTTTATGCAGGGAAGAAGTAATTGATAAATCTCTTGCCGGTTCCATCCGCATCTCAAAGCTTGCAGCCTTTTTAAAGACACCGATGGCAGAACGAATCCGTAAAGCGGAAGCCGCAGGAAAGTTTTATAAAGAGCAGCAGTTCGTTCTTGGAATTCCATCCCTGGAACTCAATCCAGAGTTTGGTGGAAACGAGATCGTTCTGATTCAGGGTATTATCGATGCCTATTTTGAAGAGGATGGCGAATATGTACTAATCGATTATAAAACAGACCGGGTAAGCCATGAAGAGGAACTCGTTGCACGTTATGCAAAGCAGCTAGAATACTATGAGCGTGCATTGGTTCAGATTACAGGAAAACGTGTGCGTGAAAAAATCATATATTCCTTTGCACTCATGAAGGAAATTTATCTAGACTAAAAAAACATTTAAAATTAGAAGATTCTGGTGTATAGAGAGACTGGATACAAAAAATACGAAGTTAGATGGAAGGATTCATTTTTGTATCCGGCCTTTCTATCCTCCTCTTTATTGAAAAAATGCATTTATAAGAGAAATGATGTTTAATTTTAGGGCATTAGGGCTACACTTTATAAAAATGCATTATGTAAAGTTTTCCGAGAAGTAGTACATTTCCGGAAAGATGGAGGTTAGTCATGAAAAAGAAAAAAGAAATAGATTTAACAAAGATAAAACCAGAAGAAATGATGAAGTATGAAATCGCCAAAGAATTAGGCCTGTTTGACCGTGTGTTAAGCGATGGATGGGGGGCATTATCTGCTAAGGAAACCGGCCGCATTGGAGGAATTATGACACGCAGAAGAAGAGATGCTGCAAAGAAGGAAGTAGAAGAGAAGGACGGTACGGTAAAGGAGACCCAGACAAATTCAGAAATACCTATCCTCTAGAATGTTTCTAAAAATGACCACTAGACATTTTTTGAAAAATTAGGTATTCCAAACAAGGCGGCATATGGTATATAATGGGGGTAATGAGACAAGCAACATCTGCTATACTTATGGATATGGCAGCAGAATGGGGAGAGAGGCAGTATTAGTATGAAGAAAAGAATGTTATTTGTTTATAATCCAAATGCCGGAAAAGCGAGGATTAAAAGTAAATTATCGAATATATTGGAAACGTTATTAAAGACAGACCATGAACTGATTGTATATCCGACCAACAAAAAGGGTGATGCAAGTGAGATTGCACTTCGTTATGCATTAGCAGGAGAATGCGATATGATTGTATGCTCCGGTGGAGATGGAACACTGAACGAGGTAGTAGGGGCATTGATGTCCTGTGACAAAAAAATACCGGTCGGATATATTCCATCCGGCACGACCAATGATTTTGGTCATAGTCTAATGATTCCGAAGGATATGGAAAAGGCAGCAGAGTTGATTGTAGAAGGAAATACATTATTATGTGATGTTGGCTGTATCAACGATTCGTTTTTTACATATACTGCGGCATTTGGAATTTTTACCGATGTTTCTTACGACACACCGCAGAATGTGAAGAATGTGCTTGGCAGAACAGCCTATATCCTAAGTGGGGTCACAAAGCTGCATACAGTAAAATCCTACCATATGAGAGTTGAGCATGACGGCGAAGTAATTGAAGATGATTTTATCTACGGCATGATAGCAAACTCTGATAGTGTAGGCGGCTTTAAAGGTATTACCGGAAAAGATGTTTTATTAGATGATGGCTATTTTGAGATGGTATTAGTAAAGACACCAAAGAAGATATTAGATCTAAGCAATACCATCAATGACCTTCTGCACAATGAACTTGGTTCGGAACATATCCACTATGCCCGTGTAAGCAAGGCAACCATTATCGCAGAAGACGAGATCCCATGGACTTTTGACGGCGAATTCGGCGGTAACATGCGCGAGGCCCACATCGAAATCAAAAAACGTGCTATGCCTTACATCACCAATACAGATAATCATGAGTAGAGGCAGTTGAGTATATATAGACGGACGCTGGAATGCATGCGAGGTGGCTGAACTCTTCACAGGGGCCGCCGCATGCCTTGGCATTTAGACAGATGAGTATATATAGACGGACGCTGGAATCCATGTGAGGCGACTGAACTCTTCACAAGTCTTGGAGGATGCGTCCGGCGGCATGGGGCGGGGCTATATGTTTCCACTGTTCGTCACAAGCTCGGACAAAAGCCAGAAAATCTCCGACTATCAGACAGGAAATCACTGTCTGCTATTCAGAGATTTTCTGGCTTTTGTTCGCCTTGATGCCGTACAGTCGGAAACATATAGCCCCGCCCCATGCCACCGGACACATCCTCTAAGCCTCGCGAAGAGTCCAGCCGCCTCACATGTATTCCAGCTGTAAGGTTTAGCCGGATTCATCTGTCTAAAGGGCAAGATATCCATCGAGCTCTAGGAAGAGTCCCGTCACCTCAAATCAATTCCAGTTGTATAGAAAGTTAGAATTATGTATATAAAGTTTACTGGAACTTAATTTTATCAGTGTCGTCTAAGTGAAGAGGAGGTGATAAAAAAGTATGAAGAAGCAGAAGAAAGCAGTGTTCGTATTTATCATAATGATAATATTAGTGTTGGCTTGCAGAGACAAGCAAATGCCTATTATTGAGGCAGATGATATAGAAAGTATTGAAATTATAACTCAGCCAGAAAGTAAAGATCTAAATCGGTTTTATTCAAGTCAAGAAAAGATAGAAAAAATAACAGAATACATAAATGGTCTATCACTTAAAGAAAGATTTTCAGAAAATCCAGATGATGATACCGGGATGTCATATATCATTACCATTACATATAAGTCAGGAAATAGAATAACACTAAATCATTTCGGAAATAAGTTTTTAAAACAAGATAATAAGCCTTGGAAAAAGATGAATGATAAGCAAGCCGCTTACCTTGAATCAATTATACAATCGAATCTGACGGACTGACATGAAAACAAAATCGCAGCATCCGTCACTCAACTTATCCTCATCATCATACCTTCTCCACTTTTTTCTTTCTTTATTTATTCCTACACTCGGTAAAATGCCGCTGCCTCGCAGCGCATCCCCATTTCTATCTCATGCCCAATCCCACCATTAAATCTCACTTCCCCTGTGTCATTTCCCTTCAGAGTCTGACGGAGTCAGACTCTGGCACCTAAGAGGAGCCGGGGACCGGAGGGGATGGCGGGCGGATGATTCCCGATGTCCGGCTCAAGGCGAACAAAATGGCCGGCCTGTATTTGAATAGCAGACAGCGGTTTTCTGTCTGATAGGCAAATACAGGCCGGCCATTTTGTACGTCCTTGCGTCCGAACATGGGAATCATCCGCCCGTCATCCCCTTCGGTCCCCGGTTCCTCTTAGATGCATCAGCTGCGTCATCTAATACTCCGGGCTCTCCAGGTGAAAGGTCAGGCGGTCTAGTGAGAGAAAGTTTTTGACGGTGAGGCAGATGCCGCCGAGGAGGATGGAAGACTGTTTTAAGGTCGATGGGGCAAGTTCAATCTTGTCGCGTATCTTGTCGGAAAGGGAGGCGTGGATCTCATCGAGCAGTTCTGGAAATTCAATCGTGAAAGAACTGTTAATAATCACAATGTCCGGGGCGAAGAAATTGTATAGGTTCGTCACACACACAGATAGATATTTCACGAAAAGGCGGCTTAAAGCCTGAGCCTGAGGGAGGTTGTTTTCGTAGTCTGAAGCGAAAGTATGGAAGGTGGCATTCTCATTCCCGGTCATCTTGCGGTAGTGTGCTAACAGGGCGCGCTCGGAAGAATACTGTTCTAAGCATCCGCGATTTCCACATGGGCATGGAAGACCGTCAATCTTAATGATTGTATGACCGAACTCGCCAGCAGCTCCATTTACACCCTTATATAGCTTATGGTCTAAAATCAATCCAAGGCCGACTCCATTATGAATGCTGATATTAGCCATATTCTTATAAATGTTCGGAAGATACGTCTTTTCTCCGAATACCGAAAGATTAGCCTCATTTTCTAAGTAAACAGGTACATTAAAATAGTTCGAGAGTTCTTCTGCAATATCAATATGGGACAGATCATAGTAAGGAGTGAATTCAATCTTATTATCCGAGGTAATGCCGTGGATTGCTACCGTAATGCCGACCAGACCATAAGGAGTTGGCGGAAGATCCGACTTCATGGA
The DNA here is from genome assembly GCA_945787565.1 of uncultured Lachnospiraceae bacterium. Classification (GTDB taxonomy): domain Bacteria; phylum Bacillota; class Clostridia; order Lachnospirales; family Lachnospiraceae; genus Lachnoclostridium. The sequence continues at coordinate 9,948 of CALZIE010000022.1, read as the reverse complement.
GTTAATCAGGTCAATCATGGAATTGATCATATCGGCCTCGCAAGGAGTCTTGATCTGCTTTAGAATCCGGCTTTCTCCCACTAAGTCAGTAGCAAGAGCAGATAGCATGCTGATATTGATATCTAAGCAAATGGCATAGCCGGCTTTTTTATTGAAGCTGATTAAGATCGGTTTGCGTCCGAGAATGGTATCATCGCTTCCAATTTCAATTACAAGTTTATCATTGATTAAATCCTGCACGATAGCAGAGATTGTGGCTTTTGTAAGGCCAAGCTGCTTGGAAATGGCAGCTCTTGAGATGGAACCGGCAGTCAGGATGGTTTCTAAAACCAGCTTGCTGTTCATGTCCCGAATTAATTCTTTACTTCCAATTACCATGGTGAATCCTTTCTGAGAACCATAAAAATGGCAAGTTTAATCATTCCTTTTTATTAGGAATTCATCGTATCAGGAAACTTGAAAATGTGCAAGAACATCGTGTAAAGTGTTCTTGACAGTGTTTTCCATTACTGCTATGATTATAACATAGAACAATAGTTTAGTAAATGAACTAATTACATATTTATGGGAGGCTACTATGTATTATGTTGGCGTGGATCTTGGTACTTCTTCCGTGAAGCTTGTACTGATGGAGGAAAGCGGCGAGATAAAAAACATTGTATCAAAAGAATATCCATTATATTTTCCGAACCCAGGATGGTCGGAGCAGAAACCGGAAGACTGGTTTTCTCAGTTTATGGCAGGTATGCAGGAATTGTTAGAGGGCTTTGATGCATCCATGGTGGATGGTATCAGCTTTGGAGGGCAGATGCACGGTCTTGTTCTTTTAGATGAGAATGACGAAGTGCTGCGTCCGGCTATTTTATGGAATGATGGAAGAACCACAAAGGAATGTGATTACTTAAATAAGGTGATCGGAAGAGAGAAAATCTCCTCCTATACTGCTAATATGGCGCTTACTGGGTTTACAGCTCCTAAGATTTTATGGGTAAAGGAACATGAACCGGAAATCTTTAAGAAGATTGCAAAGATCATGCTTCCAAAGGATTATCTTGCCTATAAGATCAGCGGTACGTTCTGTACGGATGTTTCCGATGCTTCCGGTATGCTTTTATTTGATGTAAAGAATCGCTGCTGGTCTAAAGAAATGATTGATATCGTAGGAATTAGAAGAGAGCAGCTGGCAACCGTATATGAAAGCTATGAAGTAGTAGGAACCCTTACAAAAGAGGCTGCAGCCCTCTTACATCTTCCAGAGACTGTAAAGGTAATTGCAGGAGCCGGGGATAATGCAGCCGGTGCAGTAGGAACCGGAACATTAAAGCATGGCATGTGCAGTGTATCTCTTGGAACATCGGGCACCGTATTTATTGCAACCGATAAGTTCGCAGTAGATGATAAAAATGCGATGCATTCCTTTGATCACGCGAATGGAAAATATCATTTCCTTGGATGTATGCTGTCCGCAGCGAGCGCGAATAAATGGTGGATGGACGAAATCATCGGTACCAAAGACTATGCAAAGGAGCAGGAAGAAATCAAGGCGCTTGGTGAGAACTCCGTATTCTTCCTTCCATATCTGATGGGAGAACGTACGCCTCATAATAATCCAAATGCAAGAGGAACCTTTATCGGCATGACAATGGATACGACCCGCGCAGATATGACACAGGCTGTATTAGAAGGTGTTACATTTGCCCTTCGGGATGCGCTTGAAATCGCAAGAGGGTTTGGTGTTACGATTGAACGTGTTCGTGTCAACGGTGGTGGTGCAAAGAGCCCGCTCTGGTGCAAGATGATTGCTAATATCATGAACGTAAAAGTGGACAAGATCAATGCAGAAGAAGGTCCAGGATTTGGAGCAGCCATCTTAGCTGCAGTCGGATGTGGCAAGTTTGCTTCGGTGGAAGAAGCCTCCGAAAAACTGATTAAGGTAGTAAGCACCGTAGAGCAGACGCCAGAGCTAGTGGAGAAATACGAGAAGAAGTATCAGATCTTCCGCCAGATCTATCCGGCATTAACTGGTGTGTATGATTTGGTGAGTAAATAGGAAGAGAAATAGAAAGTATGATACCAGCCATAACGAAGGTAATCGGTATGTAAAAAACGCAATATAGCATACTAGATCGGAAATGCGGATTTATAGGCAATGATGTGTGGCATATTCTATTAGTAAAATCGCAGCTTGTTAAAACAGTAGCTTGTAAAATAGTGGCTTGTTAAAACAACAGTTTACCAAAATTGTAGTTACAAAATAATAGTTTGTCAGAACAGCAGTTTATCAATATGTTGGCTGACAAATAATAGTTATTAAGAATATAAAAGGCTGCTTTCCATTTATAATAAGGGGAGGCAGCCTTTTCGCATGCCATTTTTTTATTTTGGTTATATGTAGGTATTGTATAGGGATGGAAAAACATTTTCTATGGCGTATTTTTCAGAAAAAACCGGTGCATAGTTTAAGTATATAAATGGAAGATGAGTGAGATGATAAGAATGGCTGAAATCTTTCACTGGGTAAACTTGAAAGAATTGCATGAAATTGATATAATAGGACAGATTTAAATGATGAAAAGAATGGAAGAAAGAAGCGTCGATCCTTGCTAGAATGCCCGAAAAGGGAGAGTGGGTAGCGTAATACTTTCAAACATTCAGGAAATAAGGAGTGCAGTATGCAGGCATATACTGGTTTTGCAGATGTTTATGATACATTTATGGATAATGTCCCATATGATGAATGGGCAGAGTATCTGGCAGAATTATTAGAGGAATACGGAGTTACAGAAGGGCTTGTATTAGAGCTTGGCTGTGGCACCGGAAGCATCACAAGAAGACTTGCGAAAAAAGGCTATGACATGATCGGAATTGATAATTCCGAGGAAATGTTGGAGATCGCAAGACAGAAAGAATATGAATCCGAAGAATATGACGAAGAGGATGACTATGATGAAGAAGCAGATATGGCAGATGAAGAAGCCGTATTTGACCAGGAGTTTGATGAGGCTGAGGCAGAAGGCGAAGGCATGCTTCCTGGTATTCTTTATTTAGAACAGGATATGAGAGAGTTCGAGCTGTTTGGAACCGTGGCTGCGGTTGTTAGCATCTGTGACAGCATGAACTATATCACAAGCGAAGAGGACTTAATAAAAGTATTCAAACTTGTGAATAACTATCTAGATCCAAACGGCCTATTTATTTTTGATATGAATACCGTGCATAAGTACCGTGATGTGATGGGAGATACAACTATTGCGGAAAATAGGGAAGATTGCAGCTTTATCTGGGAGAATTACTACCATGAGAAGGAAATGATCAATCAGTATGATGTGACCATTTACAAGAAAGCCGATTATGATGCGGAAGACGGAGAACCAGAATTATATGAACGTTTTAAAGAAACTCATTATCAGAAGGCATATGAGCTTGAGACAGTGAAACGTCTTCTTACCGAAGCGGGAATGGAATTCGTAACATCATATGAGGTATGCTCAAAGAAGGCTCCGGATGCAGACACAGAGCGTATGTATATTATCGCAAGAGAGAAAAAGCAGGAAAATAAGCTATACGTGTAATAGAAGGAAGGAATTAATATGACAGATTATATTGTAAGAGCAACGGCAGCAAATAGCCAGATCCGTGCATTTGCATGTACAACAAGAAACTTAGTAGAATTCGCAAGAAGCGCACATGGCACAAGCCCAGTTGTAACAGCAGCATTAGGCCGTCTGTTAACTGGCGGTGCGATGATGGGTTCCATGATGAAAGGGGATAAAGACCTTTTAACATTAAAGATTAACTGTGACGGGCCAATCCAGGGATTAACCGTAACAGCGGATGCCAATGCGAATGTAAAAGGCTATGTAAATCAGCCAGATGTGATGCTTCCTCCAAGTCCATTAGGAAAACTTGATGTGGGCAAAGCAGTAGGAAATGGTGTATTAAGCGTAATTAAGGACATGGGATTAAAAGAGCCATATGTAGGACAGATTGACTTACAGACAGGCGAAATCGCAGAAGATTTAACTTACTATTTCGCAATCAGTGAACAGCTTCCATCTTCTGTGGCACTTGGTGTTCTTATGAATAAGGACAATACAGTAAAATGTGCAGGCGGATTTATTATTCAGTTAATGCCATTTGCAGAGGAAGAAGTGATCAGTAAGTTAGAAGCAAAGATTAGTGAGATTAAATCTGTGACTTCTATGCTTGATCAGGGCATGACACCGGAAATGATTTTAGAACATGTGTTAGGTGATTTCGGACTGGAAATCCATGATAAGATGGAGACAAAGTTCACATGTAACTGTGAAAAGAAGAGAGTGGAAAAGGCGATTATCAGTATTGGCAAGAAGGAGATTCAGGAAATGATCGACGATAATAAGCCAATCGAAGTGAACTGTCATTTCTGCAACACAAATTATCAGTTCTCTGTAGATGAACTCAAAGACCTTCTCAAAAAAGCAACCAAATAAAAGTTTGGTTTAGGGATGTCCCCCGCCCCCAGCCATGCACTTGGTCGGCCAATGCGGAGCCAATATTCGGGCGCAGGAGCGGACAAAAGCCAGGAATTCTCCGACTATCAGACAGGAAAGCACTGTCTGATATTCAGAGAATTCCTGGCTTTTGTTCGTCCCCCGCCAAACATCCGGCTTTTCATTGGCCGGCCGAGTGCATGCCTGGGGGCAGGGGACCACAATACGTTTTGCAAAAACGTATTGTGAGGCGCACGGTGGGGAGGTGCGAAAGGAAGAAAGGAAAAGAAAAAGAGAAATAATATAATTTATAGGCCGGTTATGATATGATGATAGTAACATGAATTTGAAGTTAAGGAGGTAGAGAAAGAAGATGGAAAAGCAGTATATTCGTTCAGAACGTGCTCATTTTATGTGCCCGAATATGCACTTCGGGATTTTGGCTTATATGGATGGTAAGCCGGATTTTTCTAAGGTTAGAAGTAGTTTGGATAGGCTGTCGGAGGCTCATCCATTTCTTAGAAGTAAGATGAAGTATGATGAAGGCAGTACGGATATATTCTATGATGTTGGGGATCGTTCGGCGATTGAAGTGAATGAAAGAGAATCGATTGATAGTCTCTGGGCAGATTATAACAAGATCGGAGAGAAGGAATGGAATGTTTTTGAAAATGGTCTGCTGAAAGTTTTTATTTATCCAGTGGGAGAGAAGATGAAGATTTTGTTTGTGGCCCATCATTTGCTCGGGGATGGTAAATGCCTGTTGGAGCTGGTAAATGAATTTGCGAATCTTTATGTACAGGGGATTAAACCCGTTTTTGCACAGGAAAGACTGATTCAGGGAATAGAGGATTTTCCGGATAAAAGTGATTTAACGGGTGTTAGTAAATACTTGGTGAGATATCTGAATAAGCAATGGAAAAAGGAACAGCATCTTGTATCCTACGAGGAATATGCTAAATTTGCAGAGGAGTTCGCGAGAAGTAATCCGGTATCACATGAAGTGATTAGGATCGATAAGCAAGAGTGTATTTCCATGAGAAAGTATTGTAAGGAACATGGTATTACGGTGAATGATTTGTTGATGGCAAAAATGTACACCGCAATGCAGGTGAATAAGATCATCATTGCAGCAGTTACTATGAAAAGGCACTTACTTCTGAGACAGTAAAAATGCAGTTGAACTCATTGGCATTCATGCATCCAAGCTTTTGATAAAATGCAATTGTGCTTTCAGATGAACCAGCACATATATACAGCTTATTTGCTCCAAAAGTCCCTGCCTGAACGTTACATAAATCAAACAATTCCCTGCCAATTCCTTTATTACGATAATCTTTGAAATAAATATCTGATCGAGTAAAACATACTTGGAATATATACCAAACATGTCTGCATTAACCGTTGCATATCCAACTAAAGTGTTTCCATGAAAACAGCCAAATGCCTTTCCGCCTGACTGAATTGTCTTACGAAAGCGTTCCATATGCCACTGTAATCCATTCGGCAATTCCTTATTTATTCTTGTTTCTTGCATACATCATTCACACGGAGTATCTTATAATAAACCTCAGGCAGGACTTTTTTTACATGGTTAAATGTGGTACATTAAAGAAAGACACATAGAAATTTTGGAGGTAAAGATGGAAAATTTGTTTACTTATGTAGCACCGGAGAATGTTGGGGTTCCTTCAAAGGTGATAGAATGCTTTTTAGATAAACTAGAGCAGAGAAATGTTAATATTCACAGCTTTATGATGATAAGTGGAAATCAGGTATTTGCGGAAGGTTATTATAAGCCATTCGGACCTGATTTTGTACATAGAATGTATTCGGCAGGAAAGAGTTTTGTATCCGTGGCAATCGGAATGCTAGAGGAGGAAGGAAAGCTAAAACTTACCGATAAGATTTGTGACTATTTTCCGGATAAGATGCCGGAAGATGGAGTGCATCCGTATATTGCAGCGACACGAATCGTGGATATGCTAAGAATGGCATCTCCTCATAAAGCAACAACTTATAAACGATATGGAAGCGATGACTGGGTGAAGTCATTCTTTGATGTGAAACCGGATCATGTTCCAGGGACTGTTTTTTGTTATGATACCTCAGCTACTCATGTGTTAGCAGCATTAGTGGAACGCCTTTCTGAAATGGAGCTGATGGAATATTTAAGAGTGAAGTTTCTTGATGAACTTCATGTATCAAAGGAAGCACGCTTCTTAAAAGACCCGATGGGCGTATCTCAGGGGGGATCGGGGCTTATGTGTACGATGCGTGATCTTGCGAAGTTTGCCTATGTATGTTTGCAGGAAGGCAGATTGAATGGAAAACAGGTGATTCCCGCCCAATATTTAAAAGAGGCGACAAAGAAACAGATGGATACGTTTATGCACCCGGTGGTGGATGAGCAGCAGGGATATGGCTATCAGTTCTGGAGAATGCGAGAGGATGGTTTTGCTTTATTTGGAATGGGCGGTCAGCTTGCAATATGTTTCCCGAAACTGAATGCTTTATATGTGACAACAGCTGATACACAGGGAAATCCAGCCGGTGTACAGGAGCTATATAATGCATTTTATGACACGGTTTATCCGTATCTGGAACATAAGGCGGATTGTGAGCCGGGACAGGCTTATGAGAAACTGAAGGAGCGTATCGCTAACCTTGAAAGGGTGCCGATGCTATCTGGAAAGAGTGAGGAAGTGCTAGGAAAGTGGCAGCATTTTTTAAATCACACCTATAAAATGGATGAGAACCCGATGAATATCGATGCATGTTCCCTACATCTTATGACGGAAGGCGGAAGTATCGCAGTTTCAATTCAGAATACCTGGTATCAGGTGCCGTTTGGATTTGATTCCTACATACATTTTGCATTTCCTGTAACTAATCAGAAATGTATGGCATGTGGTGCATTTGTGGAAAATGATGCCCTTCGCATTCAGGTACAGATGATTGATCAGGTGTTTGGAAGCCTTAAGGTGCATGTAAGATTTCTAGACGATGCAGTGGTGGTGCAGATGAAGCGTGCCGGCGAAGGTGTATTCTTGACATTGGACGGAATTCTGACCGGACATAGAAATCAAGAATGAACATGAAGTAGTGATCCAAAAAACAGTTGGGATAGAAAAAAACGAATAGAATAGGAAACAAAATACCTTTTGCGGATGGGAGAATGGATATGGATACGGGATATCGGTTTGGAAGAAATGCATTTCGCACATATGAGGAAGGAATTGAAAGAGAGTGGCTTTTGACAAATGGAATCGGAGGGTTTGCAAATTGCTCCATCATTGGAGCAAATCACCGGATTTTTTCAGGGTACCTGATTGCTTCACTAAATCCTCCAGTAGACCGCTATATGATTCTAAAGAACATACGGGAAATGGTACAGTTTGAAGGTGAGGAGCATGACCTTGCCGCGCAGGAATATCCGGGGGAAATCCGAGAAGGATATCGGTATCTGAATGCGTTTACATTTGATTGCCTTCCTACCTACCGCTATCAGGTAAAGGATGTAACGCTTACGAAGACGATTGCGATGGCATATGGGGAGAATAAGACTGCCATCTGTTATGAGTTAAAAGGCGGAATGGAGGATGCTACGATTCATCTGATTCCGGAGTTCTCCATCCGTCCGTTTGATACGGTATGTGAAAAGAGTGAGATGCCATATGAGACAGCAGTGGAGAATCGGTGGAAAAATGGAACGCCTTGTGGAACGATGACAGTAAAGAGTACGAAACTTCCCGGCTATCAGGTGATTCTTCAAACATCCGAAGGCCGATTCTATAACCGTGCCAATAAGAAAACATCCATGGCAACTCCTAATTTCCTTGTGGAAGAGGATGAAGTATTTCGGATGGATGTGCGTACCGGAAATCGGAATGTGGATTTTGGTGCCACCCCTTATGAGATTATCATAAAACTGAAAAAGGGGCAGAGGAAACGTATCTCTGTTATCTGCGCTCTTAAGTCCGATTGTAATTCACCGGATGCTGTTTCTTCATCCCGTGAAATGGATGCGTTTTCGATTGCCGACTCCTATAAACAGCGAATGAATCAGGTGATGGATCGAATGCCGGATGATAGTTTGGCAAGAAGACTTGCTATGGCAGCAGATGCTTTTATTGTAAAACGTAGAACGACTGGTCTAAAAACAATCCTTGCCGGATACCCATGGTTTTCTGACTGGGGAAGAGATACGATGATTGCCTTACCGGGGCTTACCCTTGTGACAAAACGGTTTGATGATGCAAGAGATATCTTAGAGTCTTTTTCAAAATATATAAGTCAAGGCATGATTCCGAATGTATTCCCGAATACGGCATCGGATGAGCCGCAGTATAATACCATTGATGCCTCTCTTTGGTATTTTTATTCCGTGGACCGATACCTTGCCTATGATCAGACCAAAGAAGGAGAATCTTTTATTAAGGAACGCATTTATCCGAGTTTAAAGGAAATCATCACAAGTTATCAAAGTGGCACCCGTTATGGTATCCATATGGATGACGACGGACTGATTACAGGGGGCAGTAATTTAGACCAGTTGACCTGGATGGATGTGCGAGTAGGCGATAAGGTGGTAACGCCAAGGCATGGAAAAGCAGTGGAGATTAACGCTCTTTGGTATAATGCCCTTTGTGTGATGAAAAAACTTTCCGAACGATTCGGTGAGGAAGCTTCTGATTATAATGTACTTGCAAATAAAGTGAAGGTGTCTTTTTGTGAGCAGTTCTGGAATGAGAAAGAAGGCTGTCTTTATGATGTGATTGGCGAAGAAAAAGATGACAGTATTCGTCCAAATCAGATCTTTGCGGTTTCTCTTCCTTATACGATGTTAGAAGAAGAGCAGGAACGCTCGATTGTGGAAGTCGTATCTAAGAATTTATACACAACTTATGGACTGTGTAGTCTAAAAAGAGATGATCCACGTTTTCAGCCAGAGTATACGGGAAAGCTATGGAAACGGGATATGGCATATCATATGGGAACGGCCTGGGCGTATCTAACGGGACCATTTATTACGGCATACTGTAAGGTACATAATTATAGTGAAGATGCAAGAACTGAGGCACGTGAGATGATTGCATGCTTTCAGGACCACATGTCTGATGGCTGTATTAACGGCATTGCAGAAATATTTGATGGAGCGTATCCTTGCACATCCAGGGGATGTTACACGCAAGCATGGAGTGTCGGGGAAATCCTTCGCGCTTATGTAGAAGATGTAATGAGATAAAGAAGAAAATAACAGATGAACAGAAAAACGGATGGATACATGAGAGTATCAGTTAGAATAGGATTTTACAAAGCTATGGATTAGGAGATGACCAGAAGTTATTAACGTTTCGTTTGTAGAGCTATGATAAAAAGGTGAGACTGTCGCACGAAGAGAGGGCGGGCCTTACGCGTCATGTTTCCCAATGTTCGGACGCATGAACGGACAAAAATGGACTTATTCTTTACC
>CALZIE010000021.1 GCA_945787565.1 uncultured Lachnospiraceae bacterium | reverse complement strand
TCGCCCTCCTGTACTTTCTGTTTTGGGCAAGAAAGGTTGCGTTCGAAAAGAAAGGTCAAAGACTAAAGGATTGAGGAGGAGGGCTTTGTTAAGGGTTAGCGGAAGGAGGAGATTACTTCGGTAAGTTGGATGGTTACGTCTAGGACTTTACGGACGTTTTCTTCTAGGGCGTTGGAAGTAATCAGGTTGTTTTGGGTTGCATCGTTGATTTCGTTTAAGGAGGATGCGATTTCTTCGGCGCTGGCATTTTGTTCTTCTGCGACTGCGGCTAGGGTTTGGGCACTGTTATCTACTTTTTTGATGTCGTTTAGAATTTCGTCAATCTGTGTCTGAATATAGAGGACGGATTCGTTTATTCTGGTGAAGCTTTTTTGAGTTTCCTGAACGGTTTCAACGCTTTTATCAATCTGAGAGGCGTTGTCTGCAGTTTGGGAGACAGTTGCGTGGATTATGTCATCTACCTGTGTCAAAAGATTTGCAATGTCGTCTGCAGAGGAGGCGGCATTTTCTGCAAGGTTTTTGATTTCGGAAGCGACAACAGAGAATCCTTTTCCACTTTCACCGGCACGAGCTGCTTCGATGGATGCGTTTAATGCAAGTAGGTTGGTGCGAGAGGCGATTTCCTGAATCAGATGTACAATCTGATTGATCTGTCCGGTAAGTGTTTCGGCTGTCTTAACGGTTACGGAAAGACCATCCATGGATGACTTGATGCTTGATATCTTAGAGGAGAGATCAAACATTTCTTTTGCGCCTTCTGCTGTTGTAGAAACAGCGTGGTGAAGGGATTCTTTTGCATTGTTCCCTTTTTCTACGATGTAAGAAACGGAATTATTTACTTCCGATGACATTTCAGCCAAGGAGCTTACGGAGTATACCATCTGATCCATCATATCAGACATGAGTTCGATGGAATGAGCATTTTCAGTAGAACGTGCATGTAACTCTTCTACAACGGATTGTGTGTCATCTGACTGTTCGGAGAGTGTTTCAATGGCGTGTTTGGTTTTGGTAACCACATCTTGAATACTGGTCACGCTGTTATTGATGGAATCCATCATGGTACCAATTTCAGTGGAATCATTATGTGCCATACGGTCAGAAAGATTTCCATCTGCTACCTGTCCCATAAAAGCATTAACCTGGAGGATTGGTTTTAACAGTTTTTTTAGAAGTATGTGAAGCGTTACGAATAAAAAACTGATACAGACTAGAACTGCGATCAGAGAGATATAAATCATTGTCAGACAGTCTTTATATAAGCTGGTTTCAGGAATCAGAAGAAGGAATGCCCAGTTAGTTTGTTCAATACGCTGTATGCTGACTGTATAGGCCATACCATTTATTTTAGTGGATTCCGTTCCGCTTATATTATCCTTTAGCAGGGATATTAGAGAAGGATAGGTATCTTCTAACGTCTGGTTGATCAGAGCGTCTTTACTGGAGGCAATGATTTCATTATTCGCATTTAAGAGAATACCAACGCCGTATTTACCAATATCGATATCTGCAATTAGAGAAGAAATCTCATCTAGGAAAAGGTCTGCACCAAGTACACCACTTCCGTCTGATAATGCGACCGATAAAGTGACACACACTTCACCTGTGGTGACATCAATGTAGGTATCAGTGAATTGTATATCATTATTACCCATTGCAAGCTGATACCATGTGGTAGTAGTTGAATCAAAATCAGCAGGGATAGAGAGCGCGCCTGGATAATGAAGGGATTTTCCGTTATCGGAAGTCAGATACAATCCATAAGGAATCGTAGAAAATTCAGATTTCATTTTATCTAAATAAGATTTCCTCATAGAAGGATCTTTTTCCATATTTAAATAGGATTTAACAATCGAAATATTAGATGTATTGTTATCAATCCAGTCACCAATGGATGTCTCAATTTGTCCAGATGTACTATTGAGCCATTTGATTGTGCTCTTGCGAATCAGATTGATAGAAAGAATAAAGGTAAGCATCATACCTGCAAGAATAATGGCAGAGGACATAAGGCCAATCTGCAGAGTTATTTTAGTTTTTAGGCTTTTTTTCTGGAAGTATTTCCTCTTTTTTGCTTTGAAAATGATAAAATATTTTCATTTGGCAAAGAAGCATTTTTTTTCATTAGCATGTTCTCCTGTTTATATTAATTGCATGTAGAGTATAGCAAAGGGAAAAAGATTTTCAACAAAAATATGTAAAAAAGTAATATTTATTCATAAAAAAGAATAAAAAGGTGATATGTGATTAGTAGTCAAATCGATAGTATCGTGTTAAAATAGACAAAAAATAAGGAATTAGAAGATGCGTTTAGATAAATTTTTAGCGGAATCTGGTGTCGCGCCCAGGAAAAAAAACAGAATTTTGATTAAGGAAGGAAGAGTTATGGTCAATGGGGAGATAATCACTGAGCCGGCCATGATTCTGAAGGAAAGTGATATCGTATTGTTTGATGGAGAAGTCGTTACCCATCAGGGAAAAAGATATTATATGTTTCATAAACCAGCAGGGTGTGTGACAGCAAGAAGTGATGACCGCCATAAGACGGTTTTGGATTATTTTCATGAGGAAGAGCAGGGGCTTTTCCCGGTAGGAAGACTTGATAAAGATACGGAAGGGCTTTTGTTCCTTACAAATGATGGAGAGTTTGATTATGCATTGATGAATCCATCTAAGCATGTAGAAAAACGCTATTTTTTCTGGGCGCTTGGAGAGATGAATGAAGAGAAAAGAAACGGAATTGAGACAGGAGTAGAAATTGGGGACGGAGATTTATTTACAAAGCCTGCAAAACTTGAGATAACAGAAAGTGGAGAAGTGTCCGAGTTTAAGGATAGGTTGGAGGGGCTTAAACTTCGGCCATTCAATGAAGGAGCCTATAATCGAAGATTAATTGGAGGCTATCTTACCATATCGGAAGGAAAGAAGCATCAGGTGAAGCGAATGCTGAAAGCACATGGCTGTTTTGTACTATATTTAAAGAGGGTAGCCATTGGGGATATTGAACTGGATTCAAAGCTTCAAAAAGGAGAGTATCGCCAGCTAACGATAGAAGAGGTACAGATTTTAATGAATCGAGAAAATTAAGAAAAATGGACTTATTTTTTAAGTATCAGACAAAAAACATTGTCTGATACCTAAAGAATAAGTCCACTTTTGTTTGTCATGAGCCGGACATTTGGGAAACATGACGATTTAGGTGCCACTTGGTCTTAGTCAGGCACCCTCTTCTTTCTTGGCTATATGTTTTTTAAAAGCATATCTTTGGTTAATGCAAAGATCTCACGGATATAATAGCCCGGTGTTGTGACAAGAAATTCTTTGGCAGAACACGGGGTGATATTCGTAAATCCCTGGTGCGCTGCGATTTTTAAAGCACGGAACATATGAAAATCGCTTGTGACTAGCACGACAGAAGCGCCAGAATCCTCGATGAGTGCTTTGCTAAACGCAAGGTTTTCTACCGTATTGGTAGACTGATTCTCTAAGAGAATGCGAGAAGAATCGATTCCACTCTCTATTAATTTGTTTGCAATGCATTCGGCTTCGGAAATCTCTTCGCCTTGCCCCTGACCACCAGAGCAGATGGCAATTGAATCCGGATTGGCAGTAAGATACTCTTTGGCAGTCTGAATTCGCATATTGAGAGTTTTAGATGGTTCGGTTCCACGTACTTGTGCTCCTAGGATAATCACATAATCCGCCTCTTTTGCGGGTTCCTTCCGGGAAGTTGTGATAATGACAGCTTCTGTGGTAAGAAAAATTAGAATGCAGAGCCAAATCAGCACAGTGAGGATTTTCCCCGGAAGAAGTGATACCCTTGCAGCATGTCCAAGTAAATAGTGAAAGTAAGCAGATATGATAAAGCAGCCTATAGCAGCTGTAGGCCAGAACCATAGAAAGGATGTCTTTCTTCCAGATACAATCAGAATAAGAATCAGATAGAGGAAAAAGCAAGATCCAGTGATTCGTAAAAAGTGCATAGTAAATTTCATGATACACCTCGCATGTTTAGTTTCTAGCAGTTAGCGTAACATAAGATGTCCGCACCGACAAGATGGTGCGGACAAAATTAAGGAACTCTTAATGAATAAAGATAGGAATAGGATTTTCCTTGTAAGAATACATAGAAACAAAACTAGCGATCTAAGAACTCATTTTTAGATATTGGTTCTGAAACGAAACGAGCAGGTCTCATGCGGGAAGGGGAAGAAGCAAAATTCCCAGCTGGAGGATAGGAATAGTTAGTTCTGCCTGAATAATAGGATGTTGTCTGAATGTTGTCTGAATTGATAATAACAGGGCCTGGTCCAAATGGAGGACGCATTGGTTCTGGATAGTAAGGAGGGCGCCGGTCTAATGGAGAGTGCGGCGCGCATGGACAGTCATTCGGTCCCCTTCTTCCAAGTGGTGGCGGAGGAGGTAGCGGCGTTGGTTTTCTTGGAGCCGGCGGAATTGGAGGCTGTGGCAGAAATATATATTGAGTACGGCAGTTTGGACAATGATCATAATTCGGATTTTGGTACATAGTATGCTCCTTTTTGTTTGCTCTTTAGTACATAGTATTAAAAACAAGAAAAGATGTGACTGAATAAAACCAGCAGTTAAAACTTCTTTTCAACTGTTTGCTATTGTGATAGAATACTATCAAGTGACAAAATATACAAAAATATGTATGAATATGGGAGGATGGGGCGATGCAGCTGAATTTGGATGAAAAAGAACAGCTTGCAAAGATTGGCCATGCATTATCAACCGAGACAAGAATTGAGATTCTTCAGTTATTATGTTATTCCAAACTGAATATAAATGAGATAGCAAAACGTCTTGCAATTCCGCCTTCTACAGTGGCACTCCATGTAAAGGTCTTAGAAGATGCAGGTCTTATTCATACCACATTAAAAGCAGCAGCACATGGTGCAATGAAGCTTTGCAGCATTGCTTCTGATGAAATCACGATTGCACTTACATCACATACATATCAAGAAGAGCGCAGGGAAGAAATCCAAATGCCAATTGGAAGTTATACGGACTATAAAGTCACCCCGACCTGTGGGTTAGTAAGCGAGAAGGGGCCGATTGGCAGGGAAGATGAGCCGCGATGTTTTTATGATCCAAGACGGAACCAGGCAAAGTTATTATGGCTTGGTGACGGCTATGTAGAATACCGTTTTCCGAATACCTTTTTACTTGGAGGAAAAGCAAAACAGTTAGAGCTTTCCATGGAAATCTGTTCGGAAGATCATGAATATAATATGAAGTGTCCAAGCGATTTGACGGTCTGGGTAAATGAGAAAGAGGTAGGAACATTTCTCTGTCCTTCGGATTTTGGCGGGAGAAGAGGAAAATGGAATCCTTCCTGGTGGCCGGATAAGAATACGCAGTATGGCGTTTTAAAAACATGGGTCATTAATACAAAAGGTACCTTTGTAGATGAAAAGAAGGCAACCAATCAAAAAATACATGAATTTGAGCTGGAGAAGAAGGATTACATTCTTGTACGGATTGGCATTAAGGAGAATGCAAAGCACAAAGGCGGAATGAATCTGTTTGGCGATGCGTTTGGAGACTACAGACAGGATATTAAGATGGTTGTTTATTACGGGTGACTTTCCCAGAAAAAGAAACTGCCATATGGGTAGGAAAGCCGTTTTATGTATGCCGCGAATGGGCATGCAACTCAATATCAGAGAGCAGAAGGAGAGACAGAATGGAACGTTTTATAGTACCAGAAGGATATGAATCCAAGATTAGTGTAAAAGAAACACAGAGTGCAATTAAACAGATTAAAGACCATTTTGAACGACAGTTAGCCAAACAGCTTAATTTGACACGAGTATCAGCGCCGTTGTTTGTACGTCCGGAAACAGGCCTTAATGATAACTTAAACGGAGTGGAGCGTCCGGTATCTTTCGAAGTAAAGGAACTTAACGGCAGTCATCTGGAGATTGTGCATTCTCTTGCAAAATGGAAACGCATGGCACTTCAGAAATATGGATTTTCTTACGGAGAGGGACTTTACACAGATATGAACGCTATTCGTCGGGATGAGGATACGGATAATATCCATTCTATCTTTGTAGATCAGTGGGACTGGGAAAAAATCATTCTAAAGGATGAGAGGAATGTAGAAACCCTTAAGAATGTAGTAAGAAGAGTGTATCAGGCACTAAAAGACACAGAGCATTACATAGCAGATATTTATGAATATATTGGTGAAATCCTTCCGGATGAGATCAGCTTTGTTACAACCGATGAGCTAGCTGTGATGTATCCGAATGATACGCCAAAGGAACGGGAGAATAAAATCGCACGTCTAAAAGGGGCCGTATTTATTATGCAGATCGGTGGAACCATGGTAAATGGAGAACGTCACGATGGCAGAGCTCCAGACTATGATGACTGGAAATTAAATGGAGATATCATTGTGTATTATCCGGTTTTAGATATCGGCTTAGAACTTTCTAGCATGGGAATCCGTGTAGATGAGGAATCATTAGAAAAGCAGCTTGATGAGGCAGGATGCACAGAAAGAGCAGAGCTTCCATTTCAGAAAGCCATCTTGAACAGAGAACTTCCTTATACGGTGGGCGGTGGAATCGGACAGTCCAGAATCTGCATGTTCTTCTTAAGAAAGGCCCATATCGGGGAAGTACAGTCCTCTATCTGGCCGGAAGAGGTTATAGAAGAGGCAAAACAAAAAGGAATTGAGATCTTATAAGAAGGCAATCTCATTTCGATTAGAGGTAGCTAGAGAGAAAAATAAAAATAAAAAGAATATAGGGAAGACAATGTCGTCTGAAGCAGAAAAAGGCTGGCTCCCTGCACGGTAGCAGGGAGCCCTTTTTTGATTACGATTACAATAATTAGCATAGGAAAATCGAAAACAAGCAGGAAATCAGCTGATTTTATGATTCCTGAGATATGCTATGCAAACTATACAAAAATGCTAGGCTAGAAATGATGGATGTAACAAAATAAGAGAAATTGGTATTGGATTAGAAGCAGAAATCTTCTTTTTTGTAAGCGCTTTTATAAAAAAATAAGATAGTTTTTGGAATAGATAGATAAAAGCATAGCAAGACCAAATAAGGACAGTACAATGAAATCATACAAAATACAGAGAAAAATCTGTGCAAAATAATTTTTACTAAAGCACTTTACAAAAATATATAATGATATTATCATAAGAGTATCTAAAAATTCTAACATGATTCTTACAATCAAACATTCTAATTTACAAATCAACAAAAGAATCCAAATTATTTATCAGCGATGGGGAGAGTTTATCAGAATTTAATAAGGGTGGTGGTTTAGTGCGTGAAGATCGCATTCTGGAGTAATGAGCAGGGAAGCGGAGTGACGAGCAATCTGACAGCTGTAAGCATTGCCAGTGTGTTAGCATTTCCGTATCGTATCCTAATGATGGAAAATCACACAAATGAGAATGGAATCGCTAAGTATCTGTTCCAGTGTTCACGATCGAGCATTATGAAAGAACAGACGGTTTATTATTTGGGACATGGGGCCACAGATTGTTTGGTGGAAAAGATGTCTGTGCAGACAAACCGGCGAAGAACGGATTTTCAGACAATCGAAGTAATTGAAGACTGTCTGTTTTATGTGCCGCAGAAGGCAATTAATGAGGACTTATTTGAGTATGAGTTTCACTGCAACCTGTTAAAACGGCTAAAACAGTTTGATACATTTGCCAATGTTACGATGATCGATACCAGGTGCAGACATAACCTAAGTTCTAAAATCATATTAGAGGAAGCGGATTTGGTTGTTGTTAATTTGCAGCAGAATACTTCTGCAATTGATGATTTCTTCTTGGAATATTCTTCTATCTTACATAAATGTGTGTTTTTAATCAGTTCCTTTCATCAGAAAAATCGGCTGGAGAAGTTAAGGCTAGCTAGACATTTTGCTGAAGGAGGAGAAAAACTTGCATTTATTCCTTATAATCTGGATTATCAAGTAGCACTTTTCGAAGGGCGTGCTATTCAGTTTATCTCCAGTAATTACATGTGTACAAAGGGTGATCCTAACTATCTTTTTATCAAAGAGCTGAAGAATGCAACGTTTATGATTATGGAACAGGCGAAGAAAAATTATGCTAAAAAGAACAGGCAGATAGCAGGAGAAGTTTTATGAGGAGATGGAGAGTAAGAAGGTCGACGAAGAAACGAATTATACAGATTATAGCAGGGACAATTTTTATATTAGTGGTACTGTTTGGCACATATTATTTTATTATCCATAAGATGCAGACGGATTTTGAGCTTGAGAAGCAGGAACTGTTAGCTGAACGGGATGCCAACAAGCGATATGTGTACATAGCGAAAGATGCAATTCGTGCAGGAACGATACTTACGGAAGAATATTTTGAACAGGTTTATGCCTATGCAGGAATGGGCAGTGACTTTTATATGAATATTGAGGATATGGGGAAGGTACTTTTGCTTGATATTCCTCAGGGGACGCAGATGTTAAAAAGCATGGTATCTAAGCAGTTAGAGGCAAAAGGCATGCGGGAAGTGGAATGTGATGTAATTGGACTAAACAACAATTTAGCAGATGGAGATTACGTGGATATCCGTCTGGCACTTCCAAATGGTGAGGATTATATTGTGTTAGCCAAAAAGTCAATCCATGATCTCAATCGGGACGAAAGCACACAGCAGTTAAACGGTATCTGTTATCTATGGCTGACAGAGGAAGAAATCTTATATCTGTCTGCATCCATTGTGGATGCTTATCTGTATCAGGGAGCAATCCTTTACACAACAAAGTATATTGAACCATCTATACAGGAGGCATCTGTTGTTACTTATGTTCCAAGCCTTGCATCCATTGAGCTGATCAATCAGGATGCGAATATATTAGATAAGGCAAAGTCTGAGCTCAAGGAGAATTTAAGAAAGTCTCTTGAGAATCGTCTGGCAGAGTATTTAAATACGAATGTGTCTGAAATCGTCTGGTCGGTTGATAGCAATAGGGAACAGGAAGCGGTAACAAAGAGCCAAGAGCAGGCAAAAGAAGAGGCGGCAGTATCGATAGAAAAAGGGGAGAATGAGGCTTTAGAAGAAACGGCTCAGGATAAGGGTGGAACGGAAGAAGAGACGTTCACACTTGGAAATAGAGAAGAGGAAGGAAGTAAAGAAAAAGAAGCAGAGTACTTTATCAATCATTAATAAAAAAGCAGTCGGATAAGTGGGAGGAGCTATGAACGAGGGGAATGAAATGCATCAGGAGATGAAAAGCTTTGTTGTAGGATTCATTGGATCTGAAAAGTACGATATTATTTTATATTTATCAAGGATTTTATACCATTTAGGCAGCAGAGTGCTAGTTATTGATCTAAATGAGAATGAAGCGGTTTCTTCCTGTATTCCGTATACAGGCAAGAATCGGATTGGTGGAGAGTTAGGAAATAAGGATTTTCTAGAGGACGGCTATATTGATTACAGAGGCGTACATTATTTTCAGGAGAAGATCGTATCAACGGATGATGCAAAAAAGATAGAGGGTTATATAGCATATGCGAAACAATATTATGATGTGATCTTAATGGATATGGGATTTTTATATGCAAAAGGGCTAGAAAAAGCATGCAATAAACTGTTTTTTACGACCGATCAGCAAAAGCATAATCTAGAGCGAATTGCAAAGATAGATAAGCCTGTACAGGCTGAGAATTATATGATTTTAAAGGATATTTGTTCCACGAAGATTACATCGAAGGTAATCAGACAGGAGTTTCATTTGGATATTGAGGAGAACAAAATTTTTCGGATTTACCAGGATGAGGAGGATATGAGAAATAAGATCCATTGTCAGTATAATGCGGCAATCAGTTTTCCTAAAATATCAGGTGCATTCACAGAGGCATTGTTAGAGATTACGGCAATTCTATATCCAGAGTCAACTAGAAAAGAAATATCGCAGGCTTATGCTAAGGCGAAGAAAGGAGCATAGAGATGAAGATTATATTTTGGAGTAATGTCCATGGACAGGCTGGAACCACTTCGAATCTGTTAGCCATTGCTATGATGAATGATATTTTGTACTCTAACAAAAGTGTTCTTTTGCAGACCCAGTTTCGTTTGAACCAATTAGAAATTCCATTATTAAATCAAGAAGAGCGGGAATACATAAAGCAGTATGATATCGGATTAGATACTTTGATAAAGGGGATCAGAGCCGGTATTAATACAAAGGAAATGTTAAAGAACTGCTGCATTTCCTTGACTAAAAACTGCACAGATTTTCTTCCGGGAACGAATTACAGAAGCAGGGAAGTGTTTGAAGGCGAGATGCGTAGAGCATACCATGATATCTTAGAACTTGCGGAAGAATGCTATGATTATGTGTTTGTGGATGCCAATGTTGGTACAAGCTGTTTTATGAAACAGGTTTGGCAGGAAGCGGATCTTCTTATTGTAAGCCTAAGTCAGAACAAACGAGTATTGGATGATTTGTTTGCTAGTTATAAATTTGATTTAGAAAAGACTCTGTTTGTGATTGGAAATTATGATGCAAAATCCCAGTATAATCTTCATAATCTGACCCGGATGTATAAGGCATTAAGAAAAGATAATACCATGGTCGTTCCTTATAATACAGAGTTTCGGGATGCAGCATCGGAATCAGACATTGTACAGTTTATGTACCGAAACATGCTCTGCGAGAAGGGAGAAGAAAATTATACCTTTATCAATGAGGTTCGAAATGCAACCAGATGCATTATGGAAATCGCAAGGGAAAAGGCAGAAAAACTCGAGCAGGAACGGGTCTATAAGCCTGCTATCGGAGGTGTTAGCGTAAGTGCTTATTAATTATATTGCCCTTCTGATACTCATTTTTGCATTTCTGCTTATTCTGTATCTGCTGTTTCGTGAGAATCAAATCCAGGCAAAAAAAGCAAACAATAATGAGATATATAGGATTGAAGCGATGATCACCGCGCTTAAACTTCATTTTAGCGAAATTTTAAATGGAAGGGTGAAGGTAAAAAAGCTAAAGAAAGAGGAAATTGAAAAAGTAGAACAAATCAGAAAGGAATTGCGGCGTGCGATGAATTTCTGCAGTTACGGAGATGTTCGGTCCAAAACCTATGTAAAGGAATATATTAAGGAATGGCTGATTAATTCGTATGGAGTAAATGAGAACACGATTGATCAGGTGCTTCCGTTTAAGGAGAGCAGGAAGCTTGCGGTAGAAGATAAGTTTTTGCTGTTGCTGTTTCATTATGAAAAAGAGTATAAGCAGGATGCGTTTCGAAAGATTTTAGAGAATAACAATTTGACTCCTGAGTATTTAGGAACAAAGAATCTGACGGCTCCCTATACGATAACATCGGAAGACATTGAGCGAATCTATCAGACAGAGCATATACGTCTTGGATTTTTAGATAAGTTAGATGTGGTGGTACAGAAAATCTATCAGGAATATAAAGGACATGGAGTGATCGATGAACTGAGAGACTGCCATATTGACGGTATCTCAGGAGGCGTATCCGGGAGCTTAAGCCCTGCTGTATCAAGGGATGACAGCCTTCTTCGAAGCATATGGGTATTCTACCGTGGGTTAATGATTCATTTAGACTTTTTGGCGTTTTCATCAGAACGGGAGCTGCAGCGGATATGTCGTAATATTTATCGGTATGGACAGCCAGGACAGCTATCAGCGGTAAAAGGCTATATCGTAAATGAGATGATGGACGGTTCTCGTGTGGTAGTGGCGAGACCTCCATTTGCAGAAAGCTGGACGTTCTTTGTACGAAAGTTTGATTATCGCGGAGTGATGATGCTTCATGAATTATTAACGGATGAGGGAAGTGAGACGATTATAGCGCTTCTTAAACTATTAATTCACGGAGAACAGATCATGGGTATAACGGGAGAACAAGGGTCGGGGAAGACGACTCTTTTAAAATCATTGATTCAGTTTATATCTCCTACTTACACACTTCGTGTACAGGAACTGGTATTTGAACTTCATCTGCGTGAGATTTATCCGGACCGTAATATCGTAAGCTTTCGAGAAACCGAGTTTATACCGGGGAGGGATGGACTGGATTTGCAGAAGAAGACAGATGGTACGGTCAATATTATTGGTGAGGTTGCCAGTGCTCCGGTTGCAAGTTGGCTTGTTATGATCTCACAGGTTGCCAGTAAATTTACACTTTTTACTCATCATGCAAAGACAACCAAAAGTCTTATCATGGCGCTACGGAATGACCTGATGATTACCGGTGCGTTTCAAAATGAGCATGCGGCAGAAGAGCAGGTTAAACTATCCATCCGTTTTGATGTGCATGCAACGAAGGATGGAAGTGGGCATCGTTATGTGGAGCGAATTACGGAGATTGTCCCGACTAGTGATGATTCCATTGTAACACAAGATATTTTAAGACTTGTAAATGGCAGATATGAGATTGTGAATCCAATTAGTGAGGAAACTTTAAAAGAGATGAAAGCGCATCTTACCGAAGTGGATATTAGAGAGCTGGAGGCTTTATTTACAAGGGAGGAAGGGGAGATGATATCGTGAGAATCGAATATAAGAATCTGAAAAAAGGTACCATCTGCATTATGACCTATCTGATTTTAATCTTCTTTTTGACGATATCAAACATCCCGTTTTCGCTTTATTATGCTGCTGCCGCTGGAGTCGGTTTATTTATCTTTTTCATGGAAGCAGAATGGAAGGGGAAAAGTCGCTTTACGGAAGAAGAACTTGTTCAGTTAGAGTGGCTGTTATCGGAAGTGAGGCATCGTTATTATGTACATGGAATGGTGGATGAGGCAATCAGGGAAGCAATCGACCATTGTCCATATGAGCATATCAGAAAGGAAGCCGAGAAGATATATGAGGTATTAGTAGCCACGGATACGAAGACAGCGAAAGCAATCTATCAGGAGAATCAGAATAACCGTTTTTATAATATGTTTTTAACACTGAGCTTAATGGTAAGTGAATTCGGTGATCAGCGTATTGATGGGGAGTCGCTTTATCTCGGAAACATTAAGAATCTTCGGAATGAGATACATATTGAGATACAGTCAAAAAGAGCTACAAGGCATCATTTTTCAGGACTTACTTTTCTGATTCTGCTGCCAATGTTTTGTGTAAAGCTGATTGAGGGCTGGGGGGTATCAAACCTTCCAGAACTAGAGGATTTTTATAAAAGCAATTATGGATCTATCTTTTATGTCGTGTTATTTTCTGTAACAATTTTTCTTTATTATCTATTTTATATCTTAAAAACTCCTTTTACCCTGGAATTAAAAGAGCATAAACTGTTAGAACGCATGATGCGAATTGAGTTTTTAAAGGCAATAATCCAGAACTTTAGCGAACGTTTCTATTATCAGACAAGGAAGACTGAGAAGTTATTAAAAGGGGTAGGGGAAAGTATGAGTCCAGAGATGTTTTTATTAAAGCGTCTTTTATGCAGTGCAGGTGCGTTTGCTACATTCTTAGTGTATTCCTTCTATTTATCGAAGAGTCATTATTCAGCGTTTTCTCTGTTAGCAGTGATGTTTCTATCGATACTCGTATCGTATGTGCCATACTGGATTTTAATCTATCGAACCAAGGTAATGCAGATGTGCATGGAAGATGAAGTGCTTCAGTTCCATTCCATTCTTCTAATGCTTATGTATATGGAGCAGGTATCGGCATTCGAACTATTAGAGGCAATGGAGGAGTTCTCGGTCATCTTTAAGTCATCCCTTCGCGAATGCATTTATGAATATGAGAGTGGGCAAATGGAGGCATTAGAACATCTAAAGGAGAAAGAAAACTGCGTACCGTTTCAGAAACTAGTAGACAATCTGATTATGTGTGATCAGATTGGAGTCATTAAAGCACTAGATGAAATTGCACTGGAACGGAATTTTTATAGGGAAAAAAGAAAGCAGCAGAATGAATACAATTTAGAGAAAAAAAGGGTAATCTGTAATTTTCTATCGTTTATTCCATTGTTTTTGACAATCGGGGTGTATCTGATTATTCCATTTGTAACCGTTAGCATATCAAAACTGATGGAAATTTCTACAGAAATCAATGGATGACAGGAGAGAGGATAGTAAAAGGGGGTGAGGCAGAATGGAGAATGCACTAAAAGGGCTTCTATTGGCAGCAGGGGTTATTCTTACCTGTACCATTGTTGGAATTGGTTTTTATGTAGCAAGGGAAGCAAATGCCACCGCATCGGTATCGGCTGAAAAAATCAGTGAAGTAAGAAATAATATTTCTGATAGCTCTATTGTGAAATATGACGGTATCCAAGTGACGGGGAGTGATGTAATCAATCTGGCAAAGAAACTTTTAAGAAAGTATGATTCTTCAAAAGAAGCTCCAGTGACAGTCTCAGTTAAGACAGCTAAGGTTGATCAGGTATATAGAAATAAGGAGTATTTAAGTGAACTGACGGATTTTACGAAAGACAGATATATAAACCCTTCTGGCATCTTTTTAGGAGAAGTGCAGTGGGATGAGAATGATGTAATTGTAAGCATACGTTTTGTGGAACAGTAGAAAGACAATAATAGGAGGATAGAAAATGGATAATTCATTAAAAGGACTGATTCTTTCAGCAGGTGTTGTAATTACATGTATCGTAGTAGGTCTTGGTTTCTATATTTCAAGGGAGGCAAAGAACACAAGCAATAATGGTATTTCACAGATTACCGCAATTAACAGTGAGTTTATGGACGTAGATAAGACTATGTATGATGGAACAAAGGTTTCTGGTAGGGAAGTAGCAAAGGTAATTCAAAAATATGAATCGGAATTAACTAGCGAGACCATTACTATTGTTGTTTATACCGGTAAAATGCCAGCAACGGGTACAGGTATTATATTTGATAAGACAAATACAGCCATAGCAACTGATGTGACATCAGAAAAATATATCAATCCGGATGCTAGTTTTCTAGGTGCATTTATCACGGATGATAATGGTGTGGTGACAAAGCTTACCTTTACGCAGCAGTAAAAGCATGGATACGATTATTTCACAGATGTTTCATGCCATTAGTGCGATTATGTTTTGTGTAGCGATTACAATCTTGTTTACAGCAGTTGATATTAGTTCTGATATTCTTACAACAGCCACGCAGTTGAATCAAAAGGAAGGAGTAGAACAATATGTGCCGAGTGCCGGAGATGTTTCTCTCATTTCTTTTGCAGAGCTGATTATGAGTTTAGATGGGGAATTGGAATATGATGTGGAGATTGACGGGAGCTATGTCTCAAAGGACGGATATTATGGACTTGAAAGTCTTTTGGTGATGCCGATTCCTGGGGGCTATCAGAAAAGTTATGTATATGATGATAACGGAAGGATTCTGTACATTCGCTATCATAAAGAAGAGTAGAGATAGAAAGATGGAAAGAAAAAAGTACGGAAGTAGGGCACAGAAAGTAAGATAGGGAGGAAAGAAGAAAAAAGTACGATGCCAAAAGTAAGACAGGAAGAAAAGAAGAAAAGCAGCATAGCAAAATTAATGGCAGGAGGACGCTATGAATACATTCGGTAGAAGCATTACAATTATTTTAGCATGTATCCTGCTATTTTTATTTCCGATTCAGTATGACGCTGAGTTGATGGGAACAATAGCGGATACCGTAACTGAAAATGGAGTGTATGAGCTTACCGAGAAGATTAGAAACAGTGGAAGCTTAAAGAAAACAGATTATGCAATGTTTATGAATGCATTTGGCACTGTGGATGAAAGCTTTCATCTTGAAATCGAAGTGGCAGAGGTGTATAGCAATGGGGAACAGGAGTATATGTTGACCGGGTTTTATGATGATCTTGACCATTATTTTGAAACAAAGGATGAGCTTATCTTTGCAAAGGGAGAGTATATTACAGTATACCTGATTAAAGATCAGAAGTCAGATTTAGTAAGGCTTCAGGAACTTTTTTTTCATAAGGCGGTCAGAAAGCAGCAAATTGTTTATGGGGGAAGAATTACATGAGCGATATTCAGGGAAAGCTGGTCGATTTAATTATTGGGGTACTGATTATGTTTATAGCGCCAGTGCTTTATTTTAATAAGACCGCACAAAGCAGTGAGGAGCTGATAATTAGACAGTATACTGCGGCATTTGTGGAGAATGTCTGTACTCATGGATATCTTTCGAAAACGATGTATGAAGATTATATTCGTCAGCTCTTGGAACAGGATGCCGTTCTTTTGGTAGAGTTAGAGCATTCCGAGCAGATTCAGGAGCCGGTTTACATAAGGAATCCGGAGGATGCTAACACATTTTTATTTTCAGGAGAAATAAGAAGTTATGAGACGGTGACCTATACGGATGAAATTTTAGAGAGAATCAGTCAGTCAAACGGAAGATATGAGATGAATGCAGATGATTATTTTAAAGTGATAGTCAGGCTGAATGAAAAGGAAGAAGCGAATATGGTAATTACGGCCTATAAGGGAAGGATAAGAGATGTTCAGGCAGAGTAGGGGGAGAAATGAACTTTTCGAGAATCTCGATTTTGTTTGTTATTATTTTTATATCAGTGGTGGTAATACAGGATATTGAAATGGGACAGAACAGAGTATTGATAGAGGAGAAGCAGAGACTGAATCGATGCTTTAATCAGGCGGTGGATGAGGCTGCGAGCATGCTTGTGAAAGAGGATTCTGGACAGTTAATCATGCAAAAGGAGAAAGCGGTGGATGTGTTTTTTCGAACGATTTATGCATCCCTTGGGATTCTTTCTGATGTGGCTGCGCAGCAGGAGCTAATGAATTATTTCCCGATTATATCGGTTGTGACAGAAGAGGGCATCTATCTTTATTTTCGGGAGATTTATGAGCAGGATGGGAAGAGGCAGATCAGCCAGATGCAATGGAGCGAATGTATTCCTTATACTTATGAAGATTTAGATTTTGTGTATCATTTCACAATGGGAGATACAGTAAAGATCTATGATAAGAAGAAGCTGTTAGGAGAGTTAGATGATGAAGTTATGACATATGAGATTGACTACCGGGAAGCAAAGGAAAGAGAAGAATTTCAAAATTATTACCGAAGCCATCCGGATAGTATCTTATTTGATGAAGGGGCATACGAAAGGATTCAGACGGAGGCCATTACATCGAAGATGGAAGAAGTGTTTTCGGCATATATGACACAGCATAATTTGATGGCAGAGAACTTTGGCATCAGTTATGAGTTTACATTGCCGCGTGTCGATCAGTCAGAATGGATGCGGGCGGTAGAAGGACCAAGTCTGTTTATTCTGTTTCAAGGGTATCCGATTTCATATGGAGTAGGTGAGACGTATTCGGATTTTTCATTTTCTGGAGCAACCATTAATAAAAAGACTTTTTATTATGTAGAACCAAAGGAGTGGTATTATCTTTATCATAAGGAAGGGTGCGAGTCCCTTACGCAGACAGATGACCTTACCGTTTTTTATAGCACCAAAGACTGCGCTGAGTATGGAGCATATGCTTGTCCGAAATGTTTCCCGAATACAGGAGTGAAGATGCCTGTAAAATAAGGTGATTTTAAAAATAATGTGTAGAGCATGGAAGAATTAAAATGAGTGAGCAAGATGGGGAATAAAGTAATGCGACAAGAATGAAAGCCACCTAACCATTAAACCTTTGAGTAAAACTATGTAAAGGTTTAAGAATTAGATGGCTTTCATTCTTGTTTACGATTAGCTATTGATAATAGCTATCATACGTTATGTAGTATTACAATAGAACCGTAAATACTAACGGTGTGTCCCCATATAAAAGAGTGCCACTGTTCCAGGACCGGAATGAGCTCCAATGGTTGGGCTTACGTAGTTGATGATGAAGTTCGTGATGCCAAAGCGCTTGGTTACTAAATCACGTACGAATTCGGCATCTTCCAGGCAGTCACCATGGCTGATAAATACGGTATCATTTTTAAAATCACCAATCTTTTCTTCCATATGATCCACAAGTGCAATTAAGGATTTCTTGCGGCCACGTACGTTTTCTACCGGCATCAGACGACCTTCATCATCTACATGAAGGACAGGCTTTACATTAATTAAGGTGCCGATAATGGCAGTTGCTTTGGAAACTCTGCCGCCACGGTGCAGATTGAATAAATCATCTACGGTGAATTCGTGACAGAAATAAAGACGGTTATCCTGAATCCAGGTGAGGATCTCATCCATGGATTTGCCGGCTTCTTTCATCATAACGGCTTTATGAACCAGAAGCCCTTGGCCGAGGGATGCACATAAAGAGTCGATGACCACGATACGGGCGTTCGGATTTTCTTCACAAATCTCTCTTGCTGCCACAGCTGCTGTATTATAGCTGGAGCTTAAGGCAGAGGAGAAGCTTAGATGAAGAATGTCATAACCAGCATCTATGGCTTTCTTGAAAGTGTTTTGAACAAAGTCTGGATTGGAAGCCATGGTTGTTGGCATCTCCCCTTTGCGCATACGGGCGTAAAAATCGGAAGGTGAAAGTTTGATTTCATCGCCATATACTTTTTCGGAACCAAAAGAATAATAAAGCGGATGTATTGTTAAGTTATGTCCTTTGATATAATCGTCAGGTAAATCGGCTGTAGAATCAGTCGATATGATGAATTGTCGCATAGCTCTCACTCCTAAACATTCAGTTGTTTATTATAATAGATTACGTGGTAATAAAAACCATATCTATATTATAGCATGTGAGAGGAATTCTTCAAGCAGGAAGATTAACCAAGAAGTGCTAGGCGGATTGTTTCGCGGATTTCAAATTGTTACAAAATTTCGCTTGGAAGTAGAGTTAAGAATAGAGAGGAAAATGAAATTTATTTTTTATATGAGATTAGTGATACTAGAAACGGAATGAATGGATAATAGAGGAAAAATAAAGTGAAGCTTTATGTGAGAGAATATCTAAAAATGCTCGAAAAAACCAAGCGGACAAGCAGTATTTTTTGTAATTTCTCGAATATTGTGATTAAATTCTAAAAATTAATATTAAAAAGTGCTTTCCTATTAAGAAAAATTATGGTATAATCTTTAATAGCTATTGACATTTAGGAGGTTTCTACATATGAAACATATTAAGACTTTAAACACTAAAAATTTAAAAGATACAATGAAAAAAGGCGGATGTGGTGAATGCCAGACTTCTTGCCAGTCTGCTTGCAAGACTTCTTGTACAGTAGGAAATCAGAGCTGCGAAAACAAATAATTTCAGCCTGACTTAGATTCAGTAAGGTAAATTGAATCGTAGTTTTAAAATTCAGATTTTTAAAAGCAACGAGTAAGCAGCGTCTTTTAGTCGCTGCTTATTGCTTGTCTAGGACTGCTTGATCCATTTTTGATCAAGCTGGATTGTCCGAACGAAAGGAGTTATAACATTGGTTCATCAGTATAAAAATAACGGGTATAATATCGTTTTAGATGTAAACTCAGGTATGGTTCATGTGGTTGATGAGTTAGCTTATGATATCATTGGCTTATTTGAACAGAAAAATAGAGAAGAAATTAAGCAGGAAATGCTTGAAAAATACAGTCAGGCCGAAAACTTAGCCTTATTACAGGGGGATTCGGAAGAAGAATTAACTGTTGATGGTTTAGGTGCTGAGATTGATGCCGTTTATGACAGCATTGTACAGATGAAAGAAGAGGGAAATCTGTTTACAGATGACATCTATGAAGAATATATTGACGGATTTAAAAGCCGTGAAACAGTAGTTAAGGCATTATGTTTACACATCGCGCATGATTGTAACCTTGCCTGCAGATACTGTTTTGCAGAGGAAGGCGAGTATCACGGAAGACGTGCACTTATGACTTATGAAGTTGGTAAGCAGGCACTTGACTTCTTAATCGCAAACTCTGGAAACAGACGTAACCTTGAAGTTGACTTCTTTGGCGGGGAACCGTTAATGAACTTCCAGGTTGTAAAAGACTTAGTAAAATACGGTAGAGAACAGGAAAAGATTCATAATAAGAATTTCCGTTTCACTTTAACAACAAACGGTGTTTTATTAAATGATGATATTATGGAATTTGCAAACAAGGAAATGGCAAATGTCGTATTAAGTATCGACGGCCGTAAGGAAGTGCATGATCATATGCGTCCATTCAGAAATGGTGCAGGAAGCTATGATATGATCGTTCCAAAATTCCAGAAGGTTGCGGAAAGCAGAAATCAGACAAATTATTATGTAAGAGGTACTTTCACACGTAATAACTTAGATTTTGCAGATGATGTGAAGCAGTTCGTAGATTTAGGCTTTAAGCAGATTTCTGTAGAACCGGTTGTAGCACAGCCGGAAGAAGATTATTCCATCCGCGAAGAGGATCTTCCAAAGATCATGGATGAATATGATCGTCTTGCTCGATATATCGTAGATTGCAGAAAAGAAGGAAAGTGGTTTAATTTCTTCCACTTCATGATGGATTTAAGCGGCGGTCCATGTGTGGCAAAACGTTTATCCGGATGTGGTTCAGGAACCGAATATTTAGCAGTTACACCTTGGGGGGACATTTATCCATGTCATCAGTTCGTAGGTGAGGAAGATTACCTGATGGGTAATGTATTTGAGGGCATTAAGAGAACAGATCTTCGTGAAGAATTCAAATGTTCCAACGTGTATTCCAAACCGAAATGTAAAGACTGTTTCTCAAAATTCTACTGTAGCGGCGGTTGTGCAGCAAACTCTTATAAATTCCACGGTCAGATTAATGACGCATATGATATCGGTTGTGAAATGCAGAGAAAACGTGTTGAATGTGCAATCATGATTAAAGCAGCAGAAGCTGAAATGGCTGAGTAATCTTAATTCCCATGTCTTTTGGAATCATGAATGTGGTCCTCTCAAAAGCATGGGAATTTTTATTATGAGAAAACAGGGTACATAAAGATACTCTGTAACCAAAATATAAAGGAGATTTTATATGAAAAACAAGGGTAAAGGTATCGTTTCATTTATTTGCTCCCTTCTTGTAATCGCGGCAGTAAGTGTAATCGCGGTTGTAGGGATTGGCTCAAACAAGTATGGCAGTGCATCCGATATCAAACTGGGACTTGATCTTGCTGGTGGTGTAAGCATCACTTATGAAGCAGTAAAAGAGAACCCTACTGAGGAAGAAATGTCTGATACACTGTATAAGATGCAAAAACGTGCGGAGGTTTACAGTACAGAATCGAATGTATATTTAGAAGGAAGTAACCGTATTAATGTTGATATTCCTTCTGTAACAGATGCAAATGCAGTATTAGAAGAGTTAGGTAATGCAGGTTCTATTTATTTTATTGTTGGTAAGAATGCAGATGGTACCGCGAACATTGCATATGATTCTGAATCCGAAAGTGGCTACAAATTAGCACGTCCGTTAGAAGAAATCATTGCAGACGGTGATGTGGTAATTGAAGGTTCTGATATCGCAGGTGCAGAACCAAAGGCTTATAATGATGGAATGAAGAACGAATATATTGTTTCTTTAACATTAAATGAGTCTGGTACAAAGAAATTTGCAGCAGCAACAAAGACTGCTTATTCTTATTACAGTACAACTTCAATTGATTTCCGTAACTTAATTGCAATCGTATACGATGGCGTGGTACAGTCCGCTCCTAGAGTACAGGCAGAAATCACAGGCGGAACAGCTTCTATTTCCGGACAGTCTTCTTATGCAGAAGCACAGCAGCTTGCTTCTACCATCCGTATTGGTGCGCTTCCTTTAGAGTTAAAGGAAATCCGTTCTAACGTGGTTGGTGCTAGACTTGGTGAAGAAGCAATCAGTACAAGCTTATTAGCTGGTGCAATCGGTTTTGCTTTAGTTTTATTATTTATGATTGTTACCTACCGCATTCCAGGGTTAGCAGCAAGTATTGCACTTACTCTTTATGTTGGTTTAATCATTATTTGTTTAAATATCTTTGGTGTTACCTTAACACTTCCTGGTGTTGCAGGTATCATCCTTTCTATCGGTATGGCCGTAGATGCGAATGTTATTATATTCACCAGAATCCGCGAGGAGCTGGCAACTGGAAAGACAGCTCGTTCCGCAATTAAGCTTGGTTTCAATAAAGCATTATCTGCTATTGTAGATGGTAACGTGACAACCTTAATTGCTGCAGCGGTTCTTTATTTCTTAGGTTCCGGTACCGTAAAAGGTTTCTCACAGACATTAGCAATTGGTATTATTCTTTCTATGTTCACTGCTTTATTCGTGACAAAGTTCATTTTAAATGCGTTATTTGAAATGGGATTTGATTCCGAGAAGTTCTATGGTGTACAGAAGGAAGTAAAGATTTTTGATTTTGTGGGACATACAAAGGCTTTCTTTGCTATTTCTATTGTGGTTATTTTAGTTGGTATTGGTGCTTTATTTGTAAATAAGAGCAGTATCGGTAACATTTTAAATTATGGCCTTGATTTTAAAGGTGGTGCATCTACTCAGGTTACATTCCCTGAAGAGCTTCCAAGCACTATTAATGTGGAATTAGAAGCGTTAGTAAGCGATGCAACCGGTATGACTGCAGAAATCTCCAGAATTAGTGGTGAGAATTCCGTTATTATTAAGACAAGCGTGTTAGATTTAGATCAGAAAAAAGCGTTAGAAGATGCTTTAGTGGAAAAATATAATGTGGATACAGCATTGATTACGACAGAAAATATCAGTGGTACAGTAAGTGATGAAATGAAATCAGATGCGATTAAGGCGGTTGTGATCGCTACAATCTGTATGTTAATCTATATCTGGATCCGCTTTAAGAATTTCGAGTTCGCATCTAGTGCGGTTATCGCTCTTGTACACGATGTTTTAGTTGTACTTATGGTTTATGCAGTGGCTAGAATTTCTGTTGGTAATACATTTATTGCTTGTATGCTTACAATTGTTGGTTATTCGATTAATGCGACAATTGTTATCTTCGACCGTATTCGTGAGAATATGAAGACGAAGCTTAGAAAGGATGCAACTCGTGATGTGGTGAATGCTAGTATTAGTCAGACAATTTCTAGAAGTATTAATACTTCTTTAACTACGTTTGTTATGGTTTTAGTGCTTGCAATCCTTGGGGTTGACTCGATTAAGGAGTTTGCTTATCCTCTTATGGCCGGTATCATCGCCGGTGCTTACTCTTCCGTA
>CALZIE010000020.1 GCA_945787565.1 uncultured Lachnospiraceae bacterium | reverse complement strand
CCAGGTGTTCGGACGCGAGGTGTACAGTGTGGGAGAGAAATCTTCGACTATCGGACAGATAATGCGCCTGTCCGCTATTCAAAGATTTCTCTCCCACACAGTTCACCTCGAGCCGGACACCTCGGAATCCACTCACTCACCCCAGCCTCCGGGGACGACATTTGACATTACGATGCATTTCTTGGAAGACAGAAATGCATCGTAATGCAGACTGGTGGGAGGTGAGAGTTATTGGCGGAATTTGTAGTACGATGAGCAGACGAGCGCTGGATGAAGTATTGATGCGTATAGGATTAAAAATGATCTGTTTTTGAGCTATTTTATTTATTTATGAATGCAACTAACGTAATTAATGCATAAACGCATAAAATGATTTGTTTAATAATGGACGTATATGTAGAATAAATTTATACTATGTCCATTGATGTAAGAATGGCTTGATCTTGTTTTTTCTAACTAATTTGATATTAGTATAATATTCGACTTTATATCATCATAATGTTCTTGTGGATGGAATCCATAAATTCCTTGATCTCTACTTAAACGTCTGAGCTTCAAAATGTATTTATTAATTACAAGATCTATAAATTCATGATTCTTATTTAAATATTTATTCCTATCAGCATGCGACCAACACATTCCCCAATAATAAAAAATTTCATACAATTAATTATCCATTCCTCATTCCTCATTCCTCACTTATCATTCATTGCTATCTAACATCTGCACCGTTGTTGTATCTTTCGTTCCATTCCTCATTTACCATTTATCATTCATTGCCCATTCCATCTCTCATTTCACCGCGCATTCATGCGCCGGTTCTTCGATATCTACACTAGTGTTTGCGCATCGCGAAGAGTTTTGCTTTTCAAAACTCTTCGCGATGTCGCAATCCCCCGCCCACCCATCGTCCGGCTCAGGGAGCGTGGAGGGGTATGATTTCCGGAATGTCCGGCTCATGACGAACAAAAGACCGCCAAGTCTTTGAATAGCAGACAGTGAATTTTCTGTCTGATAGGCAAAGACTTGGCGGCCTTTTGTCCGCTCATGCGTCCGAACATTCGGAAATCATGCCCCTCCATGCTCCCTGAGCCGGACGATGGGTGGGCGGGGGATTGCGATACCCTCCTAGAATTTAGTAGACCACTCGGAGCCATCCCATACTTTGGTGGCGAAGTCTGCGTAGAAGTC
Organism: uncultured Lachnospiraceae bacterium; assembly: GCA_945787565.1. Taxonomy (GTDB): domain Bacteria; phylum Bacillota; class Clostridia; order Lachnospirales; family Lachnospiraceae; genus Lachnoclostridium. The sequence continues at coordinate 22,081 of CALZIE010000020.1, read as the reverse complement.
TGGTTCGTGGCAGATTAAGAGAATGCTGCCTTTGTATTCTTTGAGGGCGCGTTTTAATTCATCTTTTGCGTCCACATCAAGGTGGTTTGTTGGTTCGTCTAGAAGAAGAAGATTTGTCTCCTGGTTGATTAATTTACAAAGACGTACTTTCGCCTGCTCACCACCACTTAATACACGTACCTGGCTTTCAATATGTTTTGTAGTCAGACCGCATTTTGCAAGTGCGGAACGTACTTCGTACTGTGTCCAGGACGGGAACTCTTTCCAAAGCTCTTCGATACAGGTGTTGTTTTTTGCACCGGTCATTTCCTGTTCGAAATAGCCCTGATATAAATAGTCGCCTAATGTTACTTTACCACTGATGGAAGGAATCAGGCCGATAATGCTTTTTAATAAAGTAGATTTACCAATACCGTTGGCACCTTTTAAGACAATCTTGTCACCACGTTCCATGGTAAGGTTTAATGGTGTGGTAAGCGGTTCATCATAGCCGACAACTAAGTTTTCGGTTGTGAAGATATAACGGCTTGCCGCACGTGCTTCTTTAAAATGAAACTCTGGCTTTGGCTTTTCTTTTGCAAGCTCAATGACATCCATCTTATCTAATTTCTTCTGTCTGGACATCGCCATGTTTCTAGTGGAAACTCTTGCTTTGTTACGGGCTACGAAATCTTCGAGCTCGCTGATTTCTTGCTGCTGTTTCTTATAAGCCGCTTCTAACTGTGCTTTCTTTGCAGCGTATACTTCCTGGAATTTATCATAATCACCAACATAACGATTTAATTCACCATTTTCCATATGGTAGATTAAGTTGATTACGCTGTTTAAGAATGGGATATCATGTGAAATTAAGATAAACGCATTCTCATATTCCTGTAAATAACGCTTCAGCCATTCGATATGCACCACATCAAGATAGTTGGTAGGCTCATCGAGTAACAGAATGTCCGGTTTTTCAAGAAGCAGTTTTCCGAGCAGGACTTTGGTACGCTGTCCGCCGCTTAGTTCAGTAACGTCTTTATCAAGACCGATTTCCTGAAGGCCTAAGGCACGGCCGATTTCTTCTACTTTAGAATCAATGATATAGAAGTCATGGGCATCTAATAGATCCTGGATTGTCCCAAACTCTTCCATGAGATCTGCCATGCGTTCATCATCGGCTTCTGCCATTTCGTTGCACAGCTCATTCATTTTCTGCTCTAATTCAAAAAGAAAATTGAAAGCAGATTTTAATACTTCACGGATTGTCATGCCCTTTTCAAGAACGGAGTGCTGATCTAGATAACCAACACGGACATTTTTGGACCATTCCACATTTCCTTCATCCGGCATTAATTTGCCTGTGATGATATTCATGAAGGTGGATTTACCTTCGCCGTTGGCACCGATCAGACCGATGTGCTCTCCTTTTAAAAGGCGGAAGGACACATTGGAGAAGATGGTACGGTCACCAAACCCATGGTTCAAATTCGTCACATTTAATATACTCATATAATACGGTACTCCTTAACTTTCAAATCAGTAGGTGCAAATTATAATTGTGGCTAAACGCACAAACATTTAAACATTATAGATGAAAACGCCTGAAAATACAAGAGATTCTGTCTGCATAAGATTAGCATTCCCGGAAATTTTTAATACAAACTTAATTATTGCTCCATTTACGGGAAAAACCAGATGTGATAGAATGATATCAAAATTAAGTCGTCCTTTTATTCATAAAATGACGCGAAAGTTAGAAAATAAAAAGGGAGTCGCTATTTTATAGGAGAACACTTATGACAATATATGAGTTTATTCGTGATTTAAGAGAGGCACTCGAGGGGGAAGTGCCGGAGAGTGAGATTCGAAGTAATGTTAGATATTATGAAGAGTATATGAATAATGAGCGTGCAACGAAGTCCGATGAAGAGATTACCGCAGCATTAGGTGAACCACGTCTGATCGCCAGAACGATTATCGATACGTATCAGATGCAGCATGGAAGTGATACGCATTATGATCGGGAAGAAGCTAACTTTTATAGAGAGGCAGGAAAGGATTATCGTGAATCTTCCTCGGATCGTTCCTATTATGGACAGTCTTCTTATACAAATGGAGATAATACGGTGCATAGACAGGATACCTATTCGGATACAGGACGTAAAGCGAATCATGTGCATGTGTTTAATATGCCAGGATGGCTTGCATCCGTTATTGGAATTTTGATTATGGTCCTGATCTTTAGTGTGTTATTCTGGATTGGAGGAGTGGTGTTTAAGCTCTTTATTCGATTTGGATTACCGATTCTGTTAGTGGTATTTATAATTTCTATGATTCGAAATCGAAGGTAGATATAAAAAGAGCAAAGCCCAGTAGGGGAGCTACCGGGCTTTGCATTGAGGGGAGTATAAATAATTAATAAGGGGTTATATAGTGTATCAGCACTAATTCAATAGTGATTGATACCACTATATGATAATACATTATGTGACAAATTGCAATCATATTTTTTGGGGGATTTATTAAATTTAAGAGAGGTAATTTGGCACAGCCATATAATTTTATATGCATAGTTTTTTCGTTCCTGTAGATAATATTGCTTGTAATATCAATATTATTTTTTTTAGGAGGAAATTTATCATGGCATCAGATTACAAGAATAATAACAACTCTAAGAACGCTAATTACAAAGACAGTTCTTCCGACAGCTACAATAACGCTAACAACTACAATAATGCAAGCTCCAACAATTCTAATTACAAGAATACATCTTCTAATAATTCTACAAACAGTAGCAATTATAAGAATAGCAATTCTTCTAATAGCAATTCTTCTAACAGCAACTCTAAAAATTGCAAAAATTAATTTCTATCAGGATGTAAAAGGTATAGCAGATTTACGACTGCGTACCCGAATTAAAGAAGGAAGTTGTCATGTTTATGGCAACTCCTTTTTTGTTGATGAGAAATTGGGCTGCAATTGTTTATGAATCAAAAAATATCTGATGGGTGTGATTATGTCTTCGGGTACAGCGCCGGAAAACGAAAGACAGAATACCGTCGAAATGACAGAACTTATATTTATATATAAGATATTAGCACCAATATTGTCGAATGGAATACAATATAGTAAAGAGAAAATGTTTTAAGTAGACAAGACAACAGCCGATCGCTTTTAGGAAAGAAAGGCAGGTGCGCTTATGAGCTGGGACACAATCAGGATTAATGAAGATGAGAAATACATAGGAAAAGCGAACAGCATCATTATTGATTTAAGGAGATCGGAAGAGTATAAGGCCGGTCATATTTGTGGTGCCGTTAATATTCCATATGAGGAGTTAGAACGCTGTAAATGTATGCTCCGTAAATACACCACCATCTTTTTATACTGTGACAGAGGGAATACAAGCATGCTTGCGACAAGGGATTTATATAAAGAAGGATATCCAGCAGTGAACTTATATGGAGGAGTTCGTGTATATCGTGGGAAATTAGTGAAATAATACGGTTAATCGTTGACTGATATGGGAAAGCGAATTACAATAGAACGACAGGAAGCATGTCAGAATCCGGTTATAAGGAGATGATATGCAGGAATATGGAGGAACGAATGAATCGATTTGAATTTATTGCCCCATGTCATTTTGGACTGGAGGCAGTGTTAAAGAAAGAAATCTTAGATTTAGGTTACGAGATTGTAAGTGTGGAAGATGGTAGAGTAATCTTTGCAGGAGATGAATCTGCCATCTGCCGTGGAAATATGTTTTTAAGAACGACAGAACGTGTATTATTAAAAGTTGCGAAGTTTAAGGCGGAAACATTTGAAGAACTTTTCGAAAAGACAAAAAGCATTCCATGGGAAGATTATATTCCAAAGGACGGAAAGTTCTGGGTTGCGAAGGCAAGTTCCATTAAGAGTAAGTTATTTAGCCCGACTGATATTCAGTCCATTATGAAAAAGGCTATGGTAGAACGTTTAAAACAGGTTTATAAGGTGCAGTGGTTTGAGGAAAGTGGGAATTCTTATCCGCTTCGTGTTACGTTTATGAAAGATGAAGTGACCATCGGTATTGATACGACAGGACAGTCTCTTCATAAGAGAGGATATCGTAAGATGACAGCAAAGGCGCCAATTACAGAGACATTGGCAGCAGCGATTATTATGCTGACACCATGGAACAAAGACCGTATTTTAGTGGATCCTTTCTGTGGATCTGGTACGTTCCCAATTGAAGCGGCTATGATCGGCGCGAATATCGCACCAGGCTTAAATCGTTCTTTCTTAGCGGAAGACTGGACCGATATGATCTCAAGAAAGACTTGGTATCAGGCAAATGAAGAAGCAAATGATATGATTCTTCGTGATATTGAAATGAATATTCAGGGATATGATATTGATGGAGAGGTGATTAAGGCAGCAAGACAGAATGCAGCAGATGCAGGCGTTGAGCAGTATATTCATTTCCAGCAGAGATCGGTAAGTGAGTTAAGAAATCCGAAAAAGTACGGATTTGTGATTACAAACCCTCCTTATGGGGAACGTCTTGAGGAGAAAGCGGACATGCCGCCTCTTTACCGTGAAATCGGTAAGGCGTTTGCAGCTCTTGATACTTGGTCATTCTATATGATTACAAGTTACGAAGATGCAGAAAAATATATTGGCCGTAAAGCAGACAAGAACCGTAAAATCTATAACGGTATGCTTAAGACCTACCTTTATCAGTTTATGGGACCTAAACCGCCAAAACGCTAGGATTACGAAATAGTAGAGTGGTGTAGAGTCATGGGCAGACGAGCATAGTGTGCGCAAGGTTTCGTGGCATGAATCACAATGTGCTTTAAATGTTTGAATACATGAGTGGACAAAAATAGGTGGGATTCTTGAATAACAGACATATGCTATGTCTGTTATTCAAGAATCCCACCTATTTTTGTTCGTTATGAGCCGGACAGTTTAAAACACATCGTGCTTCCTGTCCCGAGGCATTGCACGTACCATCCACGTCTGCTTATTCCCAATCTGTCAGTCCACATCTGATTTAAAAGTGGCTGATAAGGCAGCAGAGAATCGTTGATGAAAGGCAGGATTAGGCCATAAGTGTAGTGTCTAGCCAGGTTAGGATGTCCTGCATGATCTCGGCACGGTTGAGTTCGTTTAGCAGTTCGTGACGGCACTCTGGGTAGAGGGTGAGGGCTGTGTTTGTGAAGCCGAGCTTTTTATAGAGGGATACAAGGGCGCTGACTTCTTTTCCGTAGCCACCAACCGGGTCTTTGTCACCACTGATAAAGAAGAGAGGCAGGTCTTTTCTTGTCTTTGCAATGGCATTATGGTCCGCTGCATGGTAGGCTAGGGTTACTAAGTCGTGATAGAAGCTGGCTGTGCAGATAAAACCACAGTATGGATCGTTGATGTAGGCATCGACATGGGCATGATCCCTTGTTAGCCAGTCTACAGATGTGCGCTCTGAGAGGGAAGTATAGTTTTTGCCTCCGAAAAGTACGTGATCTAAGAAATCAGCTGGATAGTCGGCTCCTTTTAGTTTTTTATATAGTGAGGTAAAAAGCATGCCAAAGCGGGAGGTGATGCGCGGAGGGCAGGTTGTACCGCAAATGATGGCACCATCTAGTTCATCGAAAGTCTGAAGCACATTGCGGGCAATTAGGGAACCCATGCTGTGTCCCATCAGAATCAGGCGATCGGAACGGTTATGTTCTTTTACATAAGTAAGAACTCGTTTTCCGTCTTCCACTAAAAGACGGTCTCCGTTAGAAGAAGATATGTATCCAAGGGATTCAATCGGTTTGTCTTTACCATGACCCCGGTGGTCATATAAATAAACGTCGTATCCATTTTTGTTTAGAAAAGCAGCGAACTCTTCATAGCGGGAATGATGTTCGGCCATGCCATGAAAAAGCACGAGGCTTGCTTTTGGTGTGGTAGTGTCTGTGTAGTATGGATATAGTATTGTTTCATGTCCCTCTGACTGAGGTACGGTTAACGTTAGAATGTTCATAATTAGTTTCTCCTCATCTGTTTTCTAACATGCGGCCTTTGCACGCAGTTAACTAAGTGTTTTGTAAAAATTAAGTAGCTGTGATTGGTAAAAAATAAATGGCACTAATTTAAACCAAATTCATATGACAGCTTTGGTAAGAGTATTATAAAGGCTTAAAATATAAAAAGCAATTTTGGATTTTGACACTATGAAAAAAACAAGGTATACTTGGCAATAGAGAGCCTATGGGGAATCGATACAAAAGCGAAAGGACATGTAAGGCCGAAATGAGTAATAATGAGATAAGGGAGGTTTTTCATGCCAGATGAGAAAGTACTGAAGCCGGCAGCGGCAGTCAGTGTTATTTTAATGCTTATTATTGTGGCCGTTTCTTTTTCAATGAAAGAAAGCAATAAATTAGCCGGGGTGACGGGGACTGCGGTATTTCTTATGGGAGAAGAATCAGAGGTTGCAGAAGAGAAAGCGCAAGAAGGTGTATTTGCGATATTCCCAGGTGAAAAGAGTAAGGAGGTCTTAGCGAAACTGAGAGATAAGACAATCGTTATTCAAAAGCCGAAAAGCGTAAGTGAGGTGACCACAGTTGCATTTGAGGAAATTGCAATTGAGCAGAAAATAATATTACATATAGAAGGCATTCACACCGGTGAACTGTCGGAAGATAGCATTTACCGGGTAAATGGGGAAGAGATTTATTATGGAAGCGCGGCAGCCATGGAAGGCGATATGGTTCAGTTTTTGACGATTGCAGAGGAAAAAAAGCTGGACGAGGAGTATGCAAGAGCACATATTACCATTACGCTTGATACAAACTATGCGTATGAACTATACGAGGATGATGGCTATTACTATATCTCGCTATTGCGGGCAAAAGACAGATACGATAAAATTATTGTAGTAGATGCAGGTCATGGAGGAAATGATCCGGGAACCTTCCCAAGCAGTGAGCAGTGTTATGAGAAAGATGTGAATTTAGCGATTGTAAAGCATTTGCTAGAATATCTAAAGCAAGATGACACAATTAAAGTATATACGACAAGAACGGAAGATGTGCTTCCGACGTTAAAGCAGAGGGCAGCACTTGCGAATAATCTGGAGGCAGATTTATTCTTAAGTGTACACTGCAATTCTAATGCGAATACACAGATTCAGGGGATGGAAGTGCTCTATAATGAGAAGCAGGATGGAACAAGTACATTTACATCGAAGGATTTTGCGCAGATTTGTTTAGAACATACGAATGGAAAATTGTCGCTAAAGAACAGAGGACTGGTACCAAGGAGTTCCAATGTTTATATTGTGGGGGCAGCCAACATGCCCGTTGCGCTGGTGGAAGTAGGATTCATGTCGAATCCAAGTGATTTAGCAGTATTGTCCAATGAATATTATCAAAAAAAGGCAGCAGAGGGTCTCTATGAGGCTGTACAAGATGCTTTTGAACGATTAGAGCAAAGAGAAGAAGAGGATGAATAAGATGAAACGAATCATATTTGCAACAGGAAATGAAGGGAAGATGCGTGAGATTCGCATGATTATGAAGGATACTGGATATGAGGTAGTATCTTTAAAGGAAGTAGGACTAAATCCGGATATCGTAGAGGATGGCAGTACATTTGAAGAAAATGCGATAATCAAAGCGAAAACCATCACAGAGATGACAGGAGAAATGGCATTAGCAGATGATTCAGGGTTAGAGGTTGATTATTTAGATAAGGCACCAGGAATCTATTCTGCACGTTTCTTAGGAGAGGACACATCCTATGAAGTTAAGAATACGTATATTCTTGATCAGTTAAAGGGTGTTCCGGAAGAAAAAAGAAGTGCCAGATTCGTATGTGCTATTGCTTTTTGTGCTCCGGACAAAACCGTGATGACTACAAGGGCGACAATTGAAGGAAGAATTGGAGAGAGAATGGCAGGAGAGAATGGATTCGGATATGATCCAATCTTTTATGTGCCAGAGTTTGGAGTAAGCACAGCAGAGCTTACGATGGAACAGAAAAACCAGATCAGTCATCGTGCGAAGGCACTGAATCTGATGAAAGAAAAGTTGAAAGGACTAGAAGAGGAATGAAGATTCTGATTGTATCGGATTCTCACGGGAGATGTTATTACTTAGAACGTGCATTAAGAAGAGTGAAGCCAATTGATTTATTGATTCATTTGGGAGATTTAGAAGGGGACGAAGCGTACATTCGTGCCCTTGCTGAATGTCCGGTTGAGTTTGTATCCGGAAATAATGATTACTTTTCAGAAATTCCCAGAGAGAAAATCATTCAGATTGGGAAGTATACTACTATGTTAACGCATGGTCATCGTTACGGAGTTAATTCTGGAACCGATCATATCAAATATATTGCAAGCCTAAATGGAGCAGATATTGTAATGTTTGGTCACACCCATCATCCGCTGATTGATTTGACGGATGATACCATCTGGGCAATCAATCCCGGAAGCATTACTGCACCAAGGCAGCTAGGAAGAATCCCGACCTTTATTATAATGGAGTTAGACCGGAATGGAGATGCCCATTTTACACTGAATTTCGCAGATGACAATCTGGGATAATAAACCCCTAATTTTTCCTTATTTTAAGCCACTTTCGATGGAAGAAAGTGGCAACAAAAAAACTTAAAAAAAGTGTTGACATTCTCTTTTTCGTCATATATAATAAATCTTGCCTTTGAGACAACGGCTCAACGGAAACGAGATAAGAAATCAAGTTTCAGAGCGAAAGTCAAAAAAGCAAAAAAAATAAAAAAAGTGTTGACAAAGAGTTTTCGATGATGTATAATATAACTCGCTGACACGGTTCAGACGAGAAAGACTGAAACGAAAAGGACAGCATGTTTCAAGACCGGGGTGTGGCTCAGTTTGGCTAGAGTGCTTGATTTGGGATCAAGAGGTCGCAGGTTCGAATCCTGTCACCCCGACTCCTTAAGACCGTAAGGTCTTTTTTTGTATCCGGGGGATGGCGCACGCAAAGCTCCCCACACCTCGGTCAATATGGGTTCCGATGTTCGGACGCGAGAGCGGACAATGGCGCGGAAATCTTCGACTATCAGACAGGAAAACACTGTCTGCTATTCAAAGATTTCCGCGCCATTGTTCGTCTCGAGCCGGACATCCGGAACCCATATTGACCGAGGCGTGGGGAGCTTTGCGTGCGCCATCACAATGCGTTTCTTTGAAACGCATTGTGAATGACTCACTGGGCGGGGGGAGAAAAGATAAAACATAAAGATAAAAGATGGGGAGTGGATTTGATGGATGAATGAGTGGAAGACAAAGAAAAAAATGAAAGATAGATGGGGGATGGAATAAATCAAAGAAAAGGGAGAGATGGCAGACAGAAAAAAGTCTGTGTAAGGAAAATGTAAGAATATTGAAAGTAAGGGATGGCTTGCACAGGAAAGTGGAAGTGGGGTATAATAAGGAAAATATATGATATGGAATGTGCAAAAAAAGGAGTGTAATTATGGCTAAGGTTTATATTTTTTTGGCAGATGGATTTGAGGAAATTGAAGGACTGACGGTTGTGGATTTGTTAAGAAGAGCCGATATAGAGATTAGAATGGTTTCCATTACAGGGAATGAACTGGTAAGAGGAGCTCATAAGATTCAGGTTATGGCTGATGAGGTGTTTGTGGAAGGGAAGTATCTTGATGGAGATATGCTCGTACTTCCTGGCGGAATGCCTGGGACAAATGCTTTGATGGCTCATGATGGATTACGGGATTTGTTGATGGCTTATCAGGAAGCGGATAAGTATGTTGGCGCAATTTGCGCGGCGCCTTCAGTTCTTGGCATGAACGGAATGCTGAGAGGAAAGAAGGCAGTATGCTTCCCAGGGTTTGAAGATAAGCTGTTAGGTGCAATTCCGGGTGAGACTTCGACTGTGGTAGATGGAAAAATCATTACAAGTAAGGGAATGGGGACTGCAATTGATTTCGGTTTGAAAATTATTGCGGAACTTAAGGATCAGGAAACGGCTGAAAGACTTGGAAAGGGAATTCAGTACCGTTAAGATTAAAAAAAGGATTACATTTTTGTGTCAGGGAGGACAGTAATGAGAAAGTTTTTCAAAAAAATAGTGGTGACAGCTGCTTTAGCGGCAATGTTTGTGTGCGCGGCAGAAGGAGTAAAGGGAAACAAGGATAGAAGTCTGGTATATGCATCTTCTACTACAATAAATTCAGGTGCTACGACGGGGACAGGAAGTTCTTCTAGTACAACATCTAAAAGTAGTCTGACAGTGAAGGCTAACTATCTGAAGGAGACAATTACAGTTTCTGGAGATGGCGGTAAAAAGGTTTATATGAGTACCAATAAGGGTAAGACATGGGAACTTATTGAAGGGACGGAATTGGAGTTAGCTTGTTACCTGAAAACTGCAGATACGGAGCTTTATTTTAAGAAGGCAGGAGAAGATGCATATGCGATTTTGAAACTGCCAAAAGAGGAGAAGACACTGACGGCTAAGTATGTCGTTACAAGTACAGGTGGAAAGCTGAACTTGAGTGTGACTACAGGAGTTGAATATAGAAAAGGTACAAATGGTAATTGGATCACATATGATGCAGCTACCTTTAGTACGGCACGTTATGAGAATACTGGATTTACGCTTCAGTTCCGTACAAAGGCAACGGAAGATAAGCGAGCTGGAAAGATTGTAAGCGTAAAGATTGCAAAGAAACCTACAGCACCAAGCATATCTGTGGATTATTCTGATTTATATTTAAAAGGATTAAAGAGCGGTACAATGGAATATCGTTTAAGTACTGCTAGCAATTGGACTACTTTTAGTGTGTTATCCGGACAGGCAGCCCTTCTTGACTTGTATACGGTACTTAATTCTGCCAATGGAACGGTAGATAAGACAACAACATTGTTAAAAGAAGGGGACATCGAAGTTCGTACTAAGGCCACTGAGAATAAACTTGCCTCTGCGATTCGTCTTGTTCACATTCCGGCACAGCAGCCAGCACCAACCAATGCTACGGTGAAATTGACAAATGATACTCTTGTAATATCGGATGCCTCTACAAAGAAACCATATGAGTATACGATTCTTGCTGCTAACGAGGCATTCGATATTTCAAAAGTGGTATGGAAGAAGGTTACGACAACAAAAGGGGTATCTATTAAAAAGTTTGGTTCTGCTTTAACGGTAAACGGAAGCGTTGTGTATGTACGTCTTGCAAGTCATAAGGATACAGCAACTGGAGAGATCTCCGTAGCTTCTCTTCCGATGAAGATTACAGTGACAGGCTTAAGTAATGCGACAGCTACTCCTACCGTAACTCCTGCGCCTACTGTGACTGGTACACCTACGACAAAATAGTGCTAGCTTTTTACTTCTTTTCGAAGAAGCAGAAGCACAATCAAGTTTGGGATGGCCATCAGTGCATTGATTAGGTCTGCGGATTCCCAGACTAAGTCAAGGGTCATAATCGATCCAAAGAAAATCATAAGAATATAAACCAGGCGGTAGATACTTAATCCTTTCGAACCGATTAAGTATACTACCGCTTTTTCGCCGAAATATGACCATCCGATTAGTGTGGCCGCAGCAAAAGCGATTAAAGCAATGTTTAAAAGTCGCACACCAACATGAGGAATCTGTGCAAAGGCAGCATTTGTTAGTTCACTCATGGATAAGCCTTCAATGGAGGAAGGGGATTTTATAATGGTGGTGATGATGACAAGGCCAGTAATCGCACACATGACTACGGTGTCCCAGAAGGTGGCGCTCATGGAGACGAGGGACTGCTGTTTTGGATCACAGGTATGGGAGTCGGAAGCTGCAATAGCGGCAGAGCCAAGGCCCGCTTCGTTGGTGAATAATCCTCTTGAGATGCCATAGCGTGCGGCTGTTTTTAACGAGCCGCCAATTAAACCTCCGGCAATCGCTTTCGGGACAAATGCGGATGTGACGATTACTTTTAAGGCTTCAGGCAGATATTTGGCGTTTAAAAACAGGATAATAATACATGCTATTATGTAGAAAGCTCCCATGGCGGGTACTAGCGCCATGCAGATTTTTTGGATGGATTTTACGCCTCCTACAATGACGAGCCCAATGAGAAGAGCGGTCAGGATGCCTGAAATATAGGGAGACAGACCGATTTCAGATGTGGCATCGGTAATGGATTTGGCTTGCGTGGAGCAGCCCATGCCAAATGCAGCAAGCAGGGTGGCAAGACTAAATAAGATGGCAAGAGGCTTATTGTGGAGTCCATATTCTAATGCATACATAGGACCGCCTATATAAGTCCCATCTGCTTTTTTTTGGCGGTATTTCATGCCTAAATAGCATTCTGCATAGGTAGTTGCCATGCCAAAGATTCCAGTGATCCAGCACCAGAAAACGGCGCCCGGACCACCTAAGGCTATGGCGGTGGAGACTCCGACGATATTACCGGTGCCAAGTGTTGCGGCAAGTGTTGTGGTAAGGGTGGAAAAACTGCTGGCATTTCCACAGTGGTCGGAATCTGTGCTTACGGATAAGCGGATTGCTTTTTTGATATCTTTCTGAATGAATTTTAAATGGAATGTGAAGTAAAGGTGGGTGAATAAGAGCAAGATTAACATTGGTCCGCCCCACAAGAAAGAATTGATCGATTTGATAAATGCTAAGATGGATTCCATAAACATCCCTTCTCCCTAAAATTAAAGATGCTTTGTGTTCTTACTTGTATTGTATGTGGAAGTCTCAAAAATTACCATAATAATTAAAGATAAGTCGGACAATAATAATACCAAGATAAGTGACGAAAAACAAATCTTTCAATGAAACATTTAGAATTTCTTTAATCAATGGGATTTGCGGAAGCGTACTTGCTCGGGCTTGAAAATGGTTTGGGTTTATCGCCTGAAGATAGTAAAGTCTAAAAACGTAGAAAAACTGATCATAAGAATGAATAGTAGATATTTACAGAAATGTAAAACGTATTCGTAATTAAAGCAAGTTGATTGCAAGATGTTTAGAACGCGTAAGAGTAAGGGTCCTGGATTACGGTGTTTGTAGTGAGCAATAAACCGTCAAGTTATTCTTGGTAGCATCGATAAGTGACGTCGAGTAAGCACTTATCGCATTAGTAGAAGGAGCAGTAAGAAAGACTGCCCATAACGATATAAGACTCACGGAGGTGAAATTTTATGGCAAGTAACAATTCAGGCTCTAACAGAATGGAAGTACCACAAGCCAAAGAAGCAATGAATCGTTTTAAAATGGAAGTAGCATCTGAACTTGGTGTGCCTTTAAAAGCAGGTTATAATGGAGATTTAACTAGTGCTCAAAATGGTTCTGTTGGTGGTGAAATGGTTAGAAAAATGGTTCAGCAGTATGAACAGAACATTTCTGGTTCAAGCAAATAACCAAACAGATTGTAGCATGATCAAATAAAGGAAGCTGTTGCAGTGCGTTTCTTATTCATAAGAAGATATGAATCAATAAGAAGCTGTTCCTGCAACAGCTTTTTGTTTTGTTTGCAAAACGTAAGGCGCAATAGGCTTAAAGCGCTTTGTTCTGATATGTATTTTTTACGCATAATTTGATAAGGAAGAAGTGTATGGCGAATTTAGGGGGGGCTGGGTTTTCAATAGCTGTAGAATGTGTTACAATGGGAACAGTGATTTAGGAACACAACGATGAAAAAAGGTTGTGTGCAGCTTGTATAAGTTGCCGAATAAGATTCATAATTATTAGTAGAAAAGAGGATTTGTCCTATGGGTAAGTATTTTGGTACTGACGGATTCCGTGGAGAAGCCAATGTCAAATTGACAGTTGAGCATGCATATAAAGTAGGTAGATTTTTAGGTCATTATTATGGGAAAGAACATAAAGCCAATGTCGTAATCGGGAAGGATACAAGAAGAAGCAGTTATATGTTTGAATATGCTTTGGTTGCAGGTCTTACGGCAAGTGGTGCGGATGTGTATCTGTTACATGTAACACCAACACCAAGTGTTTCTTACGTGGTAAGAAGCGAAGGCTTTGACTGTGGAATCATGATATCTGCAAGTCATAATCCATTTTATGATAATGGCATTAAGGTCATCAACGGAAATGGATATAAGTTAGAAAAAGAAGTAGAAGATCTGATTGAAGATTATATTGACGGAAAGATGGAAGAGATTCCATTTGCAAAAAGAGAGAATATCGGAAAGACTGTCGATTATTGTATCGGTAGACATCGCTATATTGGTCATCTGATTTCTCTTGCAACTAGATCCTTTGCAGATATGAAGGTAGGTCTTGATCTTGCAAATGGTTCTGCGACTACGGTTGCAAAAGGAGTATTTGATGCTCTTGGAGCAAAGACTTATGTGATGGGAGCGGAGCCGGATGGAACGAATATCAACCGTGATTGTGGTTCTACACATTTAGATAAACTTCGTCAGTTTGTTGTAGAAAATGGACTGGATGTAGGGTTTGCCTATGACGGTGATGCAGACCGCTGTCTTGCTGTGGATGAGCTTGGAAATGAAATTGATGGCGATATGATTATGTATCTGTGTGGTTCTTATATGAAGGAACATGGGGAACTTGCGAATAATACAGTCGTTACAACGGTTATGTCCAATATCGGATTATATAAGGCATTCGATAAGTTAGGAATCCAGTATGAGAAGACAGCTGTAGGCGATAAGTATGTATATGAGAATATGCTTACGAATGGCCATGCAATCGGCGGAGAGCAGTCCGGACATATTATTTTCAGTAAACATGCTACAACCGGTGACGGAATCTTAACATCCTTAAAGATGATGGAAGTCATGTTAGAGAAGAAGCAGACACTTTCTGAGCTGTTACGTGATGTGAAACTTTATCCTCAGTTATTAATCAACGTGCCAGTGGATGACAAAAAGGCAGCAAGAGAAGATCAGATGGTACAGGAAGCGGTAAAGAAAGTAGAAGAAGCACTTGGAAATGATGGAAGAATCTTAGTGAGAGAAAGTGGTACAGAGATGCTTCTTCGTGTTATGGTGGAAGCGAAGACAAGTGAAGAATGTAGTAAGTATGCAAACCAGGTAGTTGATGTGTTAAAAGCCAATGGTCATGCGGTAGACAGATAGTGTAAAAAAATCACTACATTTGAAAAAAAATATAGCATTTAAAGGAATGACATGATATAATAGAGTAATGTCAAGCTGTAAAATGCAGATAGTAGATTTTACCGGATGAATCGTAAAAAGCATTTCATCTCGGATAAAGAGCCGGAGTTAGCTAAAATGCGCTGAGTGACCGGAGAATCATGATTTTACATGAGTGAAAAGTGCAGTATATGAAGGTATATACGTTGCGATATTTTAAGGAGGAAACAACAAATGAGTTATAAAGTGGAAGAATTAGAAAAGAATATGGTGAAGCTTACAATAGAAGCTACAGCAGAAGAATTTGATGCAGCTGTTGAAGCAGCTTATCAGAAAAACAAAGGAAAATTAAAAGTTCAGGGATTCAGAAACGGTAAAGCTCCTCGTTCCGTAATCGAAAAAATGTATGGTGCAGGCATCTTCTTTGAAGAAGCAGCAAACAACATTATCCCAGTTGCTTACGAAAAAGCAGCAGAAGAAAGCAAACTTGATATCGTATCTCGTCCTGAAATCGATGTTGTTCAGGTTGAATCCGGAAAGCCTTTCATCTTTACTGCAACTGTAGCAGTTAAGCCAGAAGTTACTCTTGGTGAATACAAAGGAATCGAAGTAGAAAAAGTTGAAACTGAAGTAACAGAAGAAGAATTAAACAAAGAAATCGATAAAGTGAGAGAACAGAACGCTAGAACAATCACAGTAGAAGACAGAGCTGTTGAAAACGGTGATATTGCAACTGTAGATTTCGAAGGTTTCGTTGATGGCGTTGCTTTCGAAGGCGGTAAAGGTGAAGATTACGCATTAACAATCGGTTCTCATACATTCATCGATACATTCGAAGAACAGTTAATCGGCGCTAAGATCGGTGAAGAAAAAGAAGTTAACGTAACATTCCCAACAGAATACCATGCAGAAGCACTTGCAGGAAAGCCAGCTTTATTCAAGGTAACTGTTAAGGGCATCAAAGTAAAAGAATTACCAGAACTTGATGCTGACTTCGTTCAGGACGTATCTGAATTCGAAACAGTAGAAGAATACAAAGAAGACTTAAAGAAGTCTCTTTCTGAAAAGAAAGCAAAAGCTGCTAAGACTGCAAAAGAAGACGCAGTAGTTGATAAGATCATTGAAAATGCAACAATGGAAATTCCAGAAGCTATGGTTGATGCTCAGAAGCGTCAGATGGCAGAAGAATTCGCTCAGAGACTTCAGATGCAGGGCTTAAGCTTACAACAGTACTTCCAGTACACAGGCCTTAATGCTAACGCATTCATGGAAAGCGTTGCTCCACAGGCACTTAAGAGAATTCAGTCCAGATTAGTTCTTGAAGCGGTTGTAAAAGCAGAAAAC
The DNA here is from genome assembly GCA_945787565.1 of uncultured Lachnospiraceae bacterium. Classification (GTDB taxonomy): domain Bacteria; phylum Bacillota; class Clostridia; order Lachnospirales; family Lachnospiraceae; genus Lachnoclostridium. Next base: position 5,643 of record CALZIE010000020.1, on the reverse strand, counting down.
ATTACAATCTCTGATGAAGAAGTAAACAAGGAAATCGAAAACATGGCTGCAACATACAAGATGGAAGCAGATAAGTTAAAAGAATTACTTGGCGAAAAAGAAAAAGAACAGATCGTAATGGATATGGCAGTACAGAAGGCAATTGACCTTGTTGCTGACCAGGCAAAAGAAGTATAAGAAATTTTCATAAGGCTGTTGCTTTGCAACAGCCTCTTATGTCATAATAGAAGAAAAAAGGAGAGGGTGGATCTATGAGTTTAGTACCTTATGTTATTGAACAGACAAGTCGTGGAGAAAGATCTTACGATATTTATTCCAGATTATTAAAGGAAAGAATCATCTTCCTTGGTGAAGAAGTAACAGATGTAAGTGCAAGCGTTATCGTTGCCCAGTTATTATTCCTAGAAGCAGAAGATCCTGGAAAGGACATCAGCTTATATATTAACAGCCCAGGTGGATCCGTGACTGCTGGGATGGCAATCTATGATACCATGAACTACATTAAGAGTGATGTTTCTACTATCTGTATCGGTATGGCAGCAAGCATGGGTGCTTTCTTACTTGCTGGTGGTGCAAAAGGAAAGAGATTTGCGCTTCCTAATGCAGAAATCATGATTCATCAGCCAAGCGGTGGTGCAAAAGGACAAGCAACAGATATTCAGATCGTTGCTGAAAATATCTTAAAGATCAAAAAGAAATTAAATACAATTTTAGCTGAAAATACAGGAAAACCACTTGAAGTAGTGGAAGTTGATACCGAAAGAGATCATTACATGGATGCGGAAGAAGCATTACAGTATGGCTTAATCGACAGCATTATTACAAGTCGTTAATTAGGTTATAATAAACCTGTTTTAAATCAAACTTAAATTTTTTTATAAAAAAGCAAGTAAGGACTTAGATACGGGAATATTATAATAGGGAGAAGAGAGGTGAAGTGAATTGGCTAATAGAACGGACGATAGAAAGCAGCTGCGCTGTTCTTTCTGCGGGAAGACACAGGAACAGGTAAGAAAGCTGTTAGCGGGCCCAAATGACGTTTATATTTGTGATGAGTGTATCGAGCTTTGCTACGAAATCGTAGAAGAAGAGTTCGAAGATGATGATGTAGTAGAAACAAACACTGGCATTAACTTATTAAAGCCGGTTGAAATAAAGGAATTCTTAGACCAGTATGTAATCGGACAGGATGAAGCAAAGAAAGTCTTGGCTGTTTCCGTATACAATCACTACAAGAGAGTACTTTCTGAGAAAGATCTAGATGTTGATCTTCAGAAGAGTAATATCTTAATGATTGGTCCTACTGGTTCCGGTAAAACATATATCGCCCAGACACTGGCAAAAATCTTAAATGTTCCGTTTGCAATCGCAGATGCGACAGCACTGACCGAAGCTGGTTACGTAGGTGAAGATGTTGAGAACATCCTTCTTAAGATCATCCAGGCTGCAGATTATGATGTCGAACGCGCACAGTACGGTATCATCTATGTAGATGAGATCGATAAGATTACAAGAAAATCTGAAAATACATCCATTACAAGAGATGTGTCCGGTGAAGGTGTACAGCAGGCACTTCTTAAAATCCTAGAAGGTACCGTAGCATCTGTTCCGCCACAAGGTGGAAGAAAGCATCCGCATCAGGAATTTATTCAGATTGATACAACGAATATCCTCTTTATCTGCGGCGGTGCATTTGATGGACTTGAGAAGATTGTAGAAGGCAGAATCGGCCAGAAGTCAATCGGCTTTAATGCGGAAATTGCACATCATGGACAGGACATTAATGTAGGGGATTTATTCCGTCAGGTACTTCCTCAGGATTTAATCAAATTCGGTTTAATTCCTGAATTTGTTGGACGTGTACCGGTAACCGCTCCTCTTGATCTGCTAGATGAGAAAGCGTTAGTACGTATTTTGACAGAGCCACGTAACGCAATTGTAAAGCAGTATAAGAAGCTGTTTGAATTAGACGGTGTGGAACTAGATTTCGACGAGGAGGCGCTTTACGAGATCGCGAAGCGTTCTTTCGAAAGAAAGACAGGTGCTAGAGGCTTACGTGCCATTATGGAATCCGTTATGATGGATACCATGTACAAAGTACCAACTGATACCAATGTATTAAAATGCGTGATTACGAAGGAAGCTGCGCTGGGTAAAGAAGAACCAAAATTAATCTGTGCAGATGATGGCTCTCAGCGTAAGATTATGCAGAAAAAAACAAGAAGTAAAAGTAATAATGAGATAGCGTAAGCTGTTTTATTGGATAATAGGGAATCTGCCATCGGTACGCATATTCGTGCGGTGGCAGATTTTCTTGGTTTATCAGGGAATCATAATGATAGGAAAGAATGCTTAAAAGCAAGCACTTTAGAGAAGAGTTTGACAAAGAGTACGTTATTGTGGTTTCATAGAAAGAAAAAATGAGAAACAGGAGGATGACAGGGTGAGTGAATGTACAAAACAGATGCCGATTGTTGCGCTTCGTAATGTGACAGTTCTTCCGGGCATGCTAGTCCATTTTGATGTAAGCAGAAAATTCAGCATTGCAGCAGTGGAAGAAGCGATGCGCGCAAATCAGGAAATATTTCTTGTAACACAAAAAGAAATGGATGTAGAAGAACCGGAGATTACGGACTTATTCGAGATTGGCGCGATTGCATCAATTCGTCAGATCATTAAGCTTCCAGGCAACATTATCCGTGTACTGGTAACAGGTGTATCAAGAGCCAAGCTGTTATGCCTTTATCCGGATAAACCATATTTATATGGGGATATTCATACAATAGAAGATACCAATACAGAGTTAACTGCCATTGAACAAGATGCGATGGTAAGAAGCCTTCATGATCTGATTGAAGTCTATATGACTGAGAATACGAAGGCGAATAAAGAAGCATTAAAGCAGTTATTTGATAGCAGGGACGTAGCACATGTGACAGAGCAGCTTGCAGTGCAGATTCCGCTTTCCACAGAGGAAAGACAGGAACTTTTAGAAATCACGGATTTTGTAGCACGTTATGAAGCATTGTGCGTAATTCTTGCCAATGAGATTGAAATCATTCGAATTAAAAAAGAGTTATCCGGCAAGGTAAAGGATAAAGTCGATAAAAACCAGAAAGACTACATACTGAGAGAACAGTTGAAAGTCATTCGGGAAGAGCTTGGTGACAGTGATTCTTCATCAGATATCGATACTTATACCAAACGCCTTGAGACATTAGAAGCTTCAGAAGAAGTGAAGGCACGCATTGAGAAGGAAATCAAACATCTTAAGAATGTAATTGGGTCCCCTTCAGAAAGTGCAGTTGTGCGCGGCTATGTAGAGACATTATTAGATCTTCCATGGGATAAAAAAAGCATCGATAATAATGATATTAAGAATGCAAAGAAGGTTCTTGAGAAGCATCATTATGGCATGCAGAAGGTGAAAGACAGAATCTTAGAATTCTTATCCGTTCGTGCATTAACCGAAAAAGGAAATTGTCCGATCATCTGTCTTGTGGGACCTCCGGGAACCGGTAAGACTTCCATCGCACGCTCTGTGGCAGAAGCATTAAAGAAGGAATATGTGCGGATTAGTCTTGGCGGTGTAAGGGATGAAGCGGAAATCCGTGGACACAGAAGAACGTATGTAGGTGCACTTCCAGGACGTATTATTGCTGGACTTAAAGATGCAGGCGTTAAGAATCCATTAATGTTACTAGATGAGATTGATAAAGTAAGTTCTGATTATAAGGGTGATACAGCAGCTGCATTATTAGAAGTACTTGATGCAGAGCAGAACCAGAAATTCGTGGACCACTATGTAGAGCTTCCAGTTGACTTATCCGAGGTTTTATTTATTGCTACAGCAAATAGCCTTAGCACGATTCCAAGACCACTTCTTGACCGTATGGAGATTGTGGAAGTAAGTTCTTACACCGCAAACGAGAAACTTCATATCGCGAAGAATCATCTGTTAAAGAAACAGATGCAAAAGAATGGCGTGACAAAGGATATGCTCTCTATTTCCCAAAAAGGATTGGAAAAAATCATTTCTGGATATACAAGAGAAGCCGGTGTGCGAGGTTTAGAACGCAAGCTTTCTGAAATCTGCAGAAAGACAGCAAGAGAATGCCTGGAAAATGGTACAGAGAAAGTTAAGATTACCGACAAGAATGTGAAGGATTATCTTGGAAAAGAAAGATACACAGTAGACATGGCAAATGAGACCGATGAGGTCGGCATTGTGCGTGGTCTTGCCTGGACAAGCGTAGGCGGTGATACATTAGAGATTGAAGTGAATGCTCTTCCAGGAAAGGGTGCTATGGAGTTAACCGGTAAGCTTGGTGATGTGATGAAGGAATCCGCAAGAACCGGATTTACCTTTGTAAGAAGCATTGCATCCGAATACGGAGTTCATGAAGATTACTTTAAAAAGCATGATATCCATATTCATATTCCGGAAGGATCTGTTCCAAAGGATGGCCCAAGTGCCGGAATTACTATGGCCACTGCAGTATTATCCGCAATTACCGGAACTAAGGTCAGAGCGGATATCGCCATGACGGGTGAGATTACCCTTCGGGGAAGAGTGCTTCCAATCGGTGGTTTAAAAGAGAAGATTTTAGCGGCTAAGAATGCCGGGATCAAACAGGTATTAGTGCCTGCAAAGAACCGCAGTGATGTGGAAGAGATTGAAGAAGAAATCAAAGACGGAATTAAGATCACTTTTGTATCTGCGATGCAGGAAGTGTTAAAGGAAGCCTTTGTAGAAGCATAATAAATCCGCCCTTTTAAAGGGCGGGAATGAAAAGAAAAGAGAAGAGAACATGAATGTAACAAAAGTAAATTTAGAGACGGTTTGTGGCGTTACCAGCGTTCTTCCCAAGAACCAGATGCCAGAATTCGCATTTGCAGGAAAGTCCAATGTTGGAAAGTCCTCTTTAATCAATGCATTAATGAACCGTAAATCCTATGCAAGAACATCTCAGCAGCCAGGAAAGACACAGACCATTAACTTTTATAATATCAACGAACTTTTATATTTCGTGGATCTTCCAGGATACGGCTATGCGAAAGTATCTCAGGAAATGAAAGCAAAATGGGGCAAGTTAATTGAGCGATACTTAAAGGGATCGGATCAGTTAAAATGCATTTTCTTATTAATTGATATCCGTCATGAACCATCTGTAAATGACAAGACGATGTACGACTGGATTACTTACCATGGCTTCAAGCCGGTTATCATTGCAACAAAGCTTGATAAGATTAACCGTAGCCAGAAGGATAAACACTTAAAGATGATCCGTGAAGGCCTTAATGTAAAGCCAGGTACCATCATCCTTCCATTCTCTGCCCACACGAAACAGGGTCGCGACGAAATCTGGGCCCTCATGGACTCCATCATAGCCCCTCCTGTCGCTGAGGCCGAAGTTCAGACTCAGGCAGACGGTGAATCCGAACAGGGCTAGGGAGGGTATCGCTGTCCTGCCCGGTGTCGCGTGGGGCTGCATGGTTTCCGGATGTCCGGCTCGAGACGGAAAAAGGGGGGGAAATTCTCTGAATAGCAGACAGCAGTTTTTAGCTGTCTGATAGTCGGAGAATTTTCCCCCCTTTTTCCGCTCTCGCGTCCGAACATCGGAAACCATGCAGCCCCACGCG
>CALZIE010000019.1 GCA_945787565.1 uncultured Lachnospiraceae bacterium | reverse complement strand
CTCGCCCCTACAACTCCGCCTCCATCATGCTTCTTACCTTGGATGGATCGGCTTTTCCGTGGAGGAGGGACATGGTTTGGCCGATTAGGTAGCCGATGGCTTTTTGTTTACCGGAGTGGTAATCCGATACCGACTGTGGATTGCTCTGAATCACAATCCGGATCACTTCCTTTAATCTTCCATCATCCTGCTCCATCAAAAGTCCATTCTTTTTCACATACTCCAGTGGATCTGCATCCTCCTTAAAGATATGTTCAAAAACCTCTTTCCCAACCGTCCGATTAATCTTTCCCGAATCAATCATTTCAATCAACTCTGCTAACTTCTTAGCCGAAAGCATCAATTCATCCGCCTCCTGTTCCGTTTCCTTTAAAAGACGCATCGCCTCCACCATCAGCCAGTTCGATACCTCCTTTGGCTTCTGACAAATTGCAATTGTCTCCTCGAATAAATCTGCCATTCGTTTCGAAGCAGTCAAAATCCCCGCATCATAAGCCGGAATCTCATATTCTGTCTGATACCGTTTTATCTTTGCATCCCGCAATTCTGGTTCTTTCTCTTTTATAGAAGAAATCCACTCCTCACTAATCACCACAGGTACCAAATCCGGTTCCGGAAAATACCGATAGTCCATCGCATCTTCTTTCGTCCTCATGGCAAAGCTCGTATCCTTATTATCATCCCATCGCCTTGTCTCTTGAATAACCTTCTTTCCATACTCTAACACTTCAATCTGGCGTTTTCTTTCTCCCTCAATCGCTCTTGCGATTGCCTTAAAAGAGTTTAGGTTCTTCATCTCCGTGCGGGTTCCAAATTCGGTACTCCCCACTTCCCTTATAGATAAGTTCACATCTGCACGAAGGGAACCTTCCTGCATCTTGCAGTCCGATACTCCTACATACTTTAAAATCAGCCTTAATTTCTCCAGGTATGCAATTACTTCTTCTGCCGAACGCATATCCGGATCACTGACGATTTCAATTAATGGGACTCCACACCGGTTATAGTCGATTAATGTACAGTCATCCCAGTCATCATGAACAAGCTTTCCAGCATCCTCTTCCATATGAATCTCATGAATTCCAACTGTCTTCTTTCCTGCTGCCGTTTCAATCTCAATCTTTCCATTCCTGCAAATCGGCAGATAAAGCTGCGACACCTGATAGGCTTTTGGAAGATCCGGATAAAAATAATTCTTTCGATCGAACTTCGTCTTTCTTGTAATCTCACATCCACAGGCAAGCCCTGCCGCCATGGCATATTCTACAACCTTCTTATTCAATACGGGCAGGCTTCCCGGCATTCCAGTACATACTGGACATATATGCGTATTCGGTGCCCCGCCAAATGCGGTCGTGCATCCGCAGAAAATCTTTGTCTTTGTCGCTAGTTCCACATGAACTTCTAAGCCGATTACGGTTTCATATGTTTTCATAACACACTTCCTTTCTTTCAAACTTCTTTATCCCGTTCATATAATTTTTTCATCCGCTATCTTATTTTTCTTTCATCTATCATCGGCCGCTTGTATCCTCTTGTCTGCTCAAACGAATATGCCGCCTGAAGGATAGTGGCTTCTTCAAATGGCTTTCCAATTAACTGCATCCCAACCGGCATTCCCTTTTTGTCTTCTCCGCATGGAATACTGATTGCCGGAAGACCTGCTAAATTGACCGATACCGTATAGATATCACCTAAATACATCTTAAGCGGATCCGATAAACTCTCTCCAAGCTTCGGTGCAGTCGTCGAAGCCGTCGGCCCTAAGATCATATCATAACTTGCAAATGCCTGATCGAATGCTTTCTTAATGGTCGCTTTTACTTTCAGCGCCTTATTATAATAAGCGTCGTAGTATCCTGAACTTAATACGAAGGCCCCGATCATCATTCTTCTCTTCACTTCATCTCCAAATCCTTCGCTTCTTGTTTTCTCATACAGCTCTTTTAAATTCTCAAACTCCGAAGTCCGATATCCATATTTCACCCCGTCAAACCGAGACAGATTAGAACTTGCTTCCGCCGAAGCAATAACATAGTAAGCTGGGATTGCATACTCCGAAGCCGGCAGATCAAAAAATTCTACTTTAGCCCCCTTTTGGCTTAAAACTTCGGCGGCTTTTAGAACCTGCTCTTTCACTTCACAATCAAGACCTTCCTTAAAATACCCGTTTGGAATACCAATTCGCATTCCCGACACATCATCCTTTAATGCCGCCCGGTAAGAAGAAGACTTTGCTGCAACACAGGTGGAATCATAAGGATCCCCACCAGCGATTGTCTCTAAAAGAGTGGCACAGTCTGTCACATCTCTTCCAATCGGTCCGATTTGATCGAGAGAAGACGCATACGCAATCAGCCCATATCTTGATACCGTTCCGTAAGTTGGCTTAATCCCGGTCACTCCACAAAAGGAGCTCGGCTGTCTGATGGACCCCCCAGTATCGGATCCTAATGCGATAAATGCCTCCTCCGCTGCCACTGCAGCTGCTGCTCCACCGGATGACCCGCCAGGTACCCTCGTCACATCCCAAGGATTTTTTGTCTGTTTAAAGTAAGAAGTCTCCGTGGTACTTCCCATTGCAAACTCATCCATATTCACCTTCCCGATTGTGATGCATCCTGCTTCTTTTAGCCTTTTCATTACAGTGGCATCATAAGGAGGAATAAAGTCATCTAACATTTTAGAAGCACAAGTCGTCTTTATGCCCTTGGTACAGATATTATCTTTAATTGCAATTGGTACTCCGGCAAGTAAGGAATCTGCATACATCCCGTCATCAATCTCTTTTTGTACCTTTTTTGCTTCTTTTAATGCTTCTTCCTCTGCGATTGTAAGATAGCACTGATACTCTGGGTCTCTTTTTTTTATTACTGCTAACTGCTCCGTTAGCGCCTCCACTGCACTGATTTTCCGTTCTTTTATCATCTTCCCAAGCTCACAGGCTGTTTTTTTCGTTATCTCCATCTTATCACCTCATCTCGTTTCTTTATTCCACGGTCTTTGGCACGACAAAGCATCCATCCTTCTGCTTTGGTGCATTTTTAAGCATCTCTTCCCGTTCATCCCCGTTTGTAACCACATCTTCCCGAAACACATTTGAGACTGGAAACGCATGAGACATTGGCTCCACCCCATCTGTATCTAGTTCGTTCATCCTCTCTATATATCCAAGAATCTCTCCTAAATCCTTCTTAGCGCGTATCTTTTCTTCATCTGACAGCTTAATCTTTGCCAGTGCCGCTACATATGCAATCGTTTCATCGCTAATAATCATGACTCTCTCCTCCTATGGTTCTAACCTTGTCACATCTCTTGGAAATAACGTCGTCTCTCTTACATTTGCTTCATCCAACAGCCGCATCGTAAGACGCTCTAATCCGATTCCAAGACCTCCGTGTGGCGGCATCCCATGCTTATGAATCATCAGATAGTTCGAGAAATCACTGATATCCATCCCGCGCTTCTCCATTTTCTCCACCTGCTCTTCATAAGAATGAATTCTCTGACCTCCGGTTGTAATCTCCATACCCTTAAACAGCAGATCGAAACTTAATGTGAACTTCTTATCCTCTGGATCATCCATCGCATAAAATGGGCGCTTCTTACTTGGATAGTGGGTAACGAATACAAAATCGGAACCACACTCCTCTTTAAAATACTGACCAATCAGTACTTCTTCTTCCGGCTCTAAATCATAAGGATTTCTCATCGGCCGATTATATTTTTGAGAAACAAGCTGCTTTGCCTCATCGAACCGTACATATGGTATCTTTGCTACATCTGGAAGTGTAATTCCTAAAAGCTCGATTTGCTCCTTATACTCCGTTTCTAACCGTTTAAATACATAGGCTAGCATCGCTGTCTCCATTTCCATAATGTCATAAAAGCTTTCAATATAACCCATCTCAAAATCAAGACTTGTATACTCATTTAAATGTCTTGTTGTGTTATGCTTCTCTGCCCGAAATACCGGTGCAGTCTCAAACACCCGGTCATATACCCCTACCATCATCTGTTTATAAAATTGAGGGCTCTGTGCTAAAAAAGCACGTTTCCCGAAATACTCCATCTTAAAGACATTCGCCCCGCCTTCTGCATTGCCGGCTACAATCTTTGGCGTATGGATTTCGGTAAAATGCTCTCCATATAAAAAGTCTCTAAATCCTCTTACCAGTCCTTCCTGAATCTTAAAGATTGCTCTTTCACGAATATTACGAAGAGAAATCGGACGAAGGGAAAGCTTTGTTTCAAGTGAGGTATTTAGCTTCCATTTTCCAATTGGTATCGGCATGGAAGAATCTTTTGCAGGGGACGATAAAATCTGAACATCTGTGAGCACAAGTTCAAATCCATGTGGTGCACGCGCTTCTTTTCTAAGCTCGCCTTTTACGTTTACTGTCATTCCTTCCTTTAAAAGATGATGATCAAAAGAAGGCATATGCTCTGGATCTAACACACACTGAATTAAACCATCCCATCTTCTTAAGATCACAAACATAAAATCCGCCATGTCGCGAATTACATGAACAGCCCCATTTATAACAACTTCTCCTGTCTTTGTTCCTTCGATCAGTTCAGCGATCGAACAGCTTCGTTCCTCTTTTACTCCTGTCACATACTGCATCATTATAAATCCTCCTTTTTCTATCACTGTTCCGGCCGCCATCATTCTGCTTTATCTGCTTTCATTCCTTTCGATATCTTTTAGGAAGCAACTGTCTATCTTTGGTCCTAAACGATGTCTGACACAATGAAACGTGCCCTGCTCTTTCCTGCAAAATAAATACGTGTTTGCTAAACGTGTAAAAAAGAATAAAAAAAGCCCCGGAACATTAACTAAATTAATATTCCGGGACGAGAAATTTGAATTTTCCCGCGGTACCACCCGCGTTGGAGCTACTGTAAAAAGTACTCCCTCTCAAAGGCACTTAACGCGTGCTACGCACGAATCTACTTAAGTTCAATCCGTGGGCTCCAGAGTGTTCCGTAATGTGCTTATCACGCTGGGCATGCTCTCAGTCGGTGACACGCCGTTCCTGTCGTTCCATGCATACACACATTAAAGTCTCCTTCTTCGCTGATTCCTATTATTTTATTTAGGTATAAAAAAACGCAAAGGTGTTGTTTTTCACTAGCACCTTTGCTATTTTTGTTATACTACCATATTTTCCTATTGGTTGCAATCCCCAATTTTAAAAACTTTCATTTTTTGACCTAATTTTCTAAATATGGGACCAAATAAGAATAATAATCATACTTTAGTATACTCTCAGATATATTAAATTTATTCTTTACAATTGAATTTATTCTCTTAATATATTCTTCGGGTAAATCTTCTTGGCTAAAGTTCACAACTTCCCCTGTCTTTGAATTATAAGAAGCCAGGTCTGTAATAAAGCTCTGGTTTGCAAACATCACAAGTGGAGAAGCATCTGAAAAAATATCCTGCCCCATAAACACTCTGGAATCATAAGAGATACCAAATAAGTTACAAAGCGTTGGCATAATATCCAGACTGCTGCAGTATTTATCCACATAAACCGGTTCCTCCATTGCCGCATTCCACAAAATAAAATGATTTTTATACAGTTCAAAGTTCTCTTCAATCGGATGTCCTGCCACCTCTGATATCTCCTCATTGGTAAGCCCATATGGATAATGATCCGCGCTGACTGCAATTACTGTCTTATCCGCTACCCCTGCCTCTGTCAGCTGATCGATCAGATCCTTCATCGCCAAATCAAACTCCTTCTGACAGGCAATATAAGCCTTCACATGATCCGAATACGGTAAATCCTTTACGTACTCTTTATTCTTTGATGCCATATAGTTTCCGCCAAATGTGTACTCTAAATGCCCGCTTACCGTCATATAGTAAACATGAAACTGCTCATCATTCACATATTCCGGCACTGTGATATCCATCATTTCCACATCGGATTCCGGCCATGTCTCCTTTAACGTAAGACCGCCACCACCAGCCCCCTTATAATCATACCCCATATTCGGATGACTCTCATCCCTGTTATAATACGTGTAGCTGTGATCATGATACGCTCTCGCCGTATATCCAAGCTTTAAGAATTGGTGTGCTAAAGAAAATGGAAGCGCATTTTTCGCTGACTTTGAAAAACTATTGCTGCCTCCTGGAATCAAGCTCATCAACGACACATATTCCCCATCACTTGTACTGGTCCACCATATCGGAGTATAAAAATTCTCAAACACAAAGCCCTCATGTGTCAGCTTATAAAGAGTCGGGGTCACTTCCTCATCCACAGCCCAAGGCGAGAACCCTTCCGCGGTTATCACAATCAGGTTATATCCTTCAAACATCCCCGTATACTCGTTCTTCTTCGTTGGCTCCACCTTGCCAAAGTACTCATGCATCTTTTTTATCGTGTCATTATCCTCTTTCTCTGCCATCTCTTCAAAATCAAGATTCAAAACATTTGGAGACGTATCTAGGGGAATCTCGGTCGGTGTCGGTGATGGTGTAATGGATGGTTCTGAATCTGTTCCTTCCCCTACACTTTTATTCCCCTGCATTTCCTCCGTATTGCTCTCCAGTTGGGTATTACAATCTTCCCCTGTATTCCCATTCTTTTGTTCCTGCTCTTTCCTCTCTTCTGTCCCCGTTTTTTCTTCATCCGTCATTGCAAGGAACACCGAATCATCCAAAGAAAGGCTGTCCCCCCCAAAGAACACCTGTCTGATATCCTCCTTTACCGCAGTCAGCAGTCCAAGCTTCTCTACTCCTAACTCCTGTACAAACTCATGATTATAAAGATCATACGGACTGTACATTTCCTTTCCCGGAACCAACAAAAGAATCAGTGTTATGAGATGAGCCCCAGCGCATAACGCCGCTACAATTCCGATTTTGGGCCATGAAAACTGAACAAACTCAAATCCTCTCTTCTGCAAAACAAGCAATAAAAAAAACGGCAAAAACAAAAAGAGGATCCCCGGAATATTCCTAAGGACCGCATTTAACGCTTCCTTCCAAAATTCCAGCACATCACTTCCATTTTCCCCGATTGCATAAACTGACAAAAAAATCTTAAAAATCGAATGAAATACCAGCTGTACCACAAACACAAGACATGCCCCTGCTGTCACGATACGCCCCGCCCACTTCTTAGCCTTTTCGGGCAGTGCCGTCACAATCATTGTAAAAAATAGCCCCGCTGCAATCCCGAATCCGGCCCCGTACACACAGTATGCCTCCAGTTTATGATACACAAGCAGATGAAACATCATCTCCTCATACAAAAACACTCCTGGCAAAAAAGCCATCCCCCCAAACAGCTTCCTTCCACCGTTGGTCCATGCCCTCTCCCATCTTTCCTTCCACTTCACCATCATACTCTTCATACCCCCTAACCTCTTCCCTATATTCTATGAAAATATGAAAAAACTAGTATCTTTCTCGTCACCAATCAAACTAGTCCTTTTTTCTTCCCCTATCCTCACCATTCTGTATTTTCCATATTTTTACACAATTATAACACATTCCTTACAAAATACAACCCGTGCTGCTATCCCACCATGATTTCATCCCTGCCATTCTTAATACTGCCCATTCCTTCGCAACCTCTCACATTACTCCTCAATTCCTCCATATCCCCCCCACTTGATTCCTCCGCAGCCTCTCCCTTGCCGAGCTGATATCATGCCTACTTCCGTTTCACCAAACAGGCCGCCAAAGCAGGAGTGGGGCGGACATGGTGGGATGGGTATTCCGAAATGTCCGGCTCATGACGAACAAAAAGACGCCGCAGTATTTGAATAGCAGACAGTGCTTTCCTGTCTGATAGTCAAAAACTGCGGCGTCTTTTTGTCCGCTCATGCGTCCGAACATTTGGAATACCCATCCCGCCATGTCCGCCCCGCTCCTGCTTTGGCGGCCGTCCGTCTATCATCTATCCCAGTCTTTTAATACGCTCGATAGCTTCAAGGGTACTCTCATAGGATCCAAAAGCGGTCAGGCGGAAATAACCTTCGCCGCTTGGTCCGAAGCCGGAACCTGGAGTTCCTACAACATTTGCCTTTTCAAGAAGGTAATCAAAGAACTCCCAGCTTGTCATCTCATCCGGAGTCTTAAGCCAGATATATGGTGCATTCACACCACCAGATACCGAATATCCAGCTGCGGTAAGTCCCTCTGTGATTACCTTTGCATTATTCATATAATAAGCAATCTGTTCGCGGGTCTGTTTCTTTCCAGCTTCGGAATAAACTGCCTCTCCCGCTCTCTGGGTAATATAAGGCGCACCATTAAATTTCGTACCATGGCGTCTTGCCCATAAGCTGTTTAACATGACATCTCCACTCTTTAGTTCCTTTGGAATAACTGTAAAACCAAGTCTTGTTCCCGTAAATCCGGCATTCTTAGAAAAGCTTCGAAGCTCAATCGCACATCTCTTTGCGCCTTCACATTCATAGATGGTATGAGGTACATTTTCTTCGGAAATATACGCTTCATAAGCTGCATCATAAATAATGACAGCGCCTTTTTCTAACGCATAATCCACCCATTTCTGAAGTTCTGGTTTTGTAATTGCAGAACCGGTTGGATTATTCGGGAAGCACAGGTAAATAATATCCGGTGTCTCTTTTGGAAGTTCTGGCACAAAATTATTCTCCTCTGTACAAGGCATATAGATTACATTACTCCAGCGTTCTGTCGCAAAGTCATAGTCGCCACATCTGCCTGCCATAACATTCGTATCTACATAAACAGGATAAACCGGATCACATACCGCAATCTTATTGTTTACATCAAAGATATCCCCGATATTACCAGAGTCACTCTTTGCACCGTCACTGATAAAAATCTCATCAATCGCGATATCCACACCTCTTGCCTTGTAATCATTCTTCGCAATCGCAGAACGTAAGAATTCATATCCTAAATCCGGAGCATATCCTTTAAATGTCTCCTTGGCTGCCATCTCCTCTGTCGCCTTATGAAGCGCCTCGATAACTGCTGGTGCTAATGGAAGGGTAACGTCACCAATTCCAAGACGGATGATCTTCTTGTCTGGATTTGCTTCTGTGAATGTCTTTACTTTCTTGCCGATTGTGGAAAATAAATAACTTCCTGGAAGTTTCAAATAATTCTCATTTATCTTAAACATATGTCTCTCCTTTTCCCTAAAAATATGTGCCTTCAAATACTGTTACTGCTTCCCCTGTCATGTACAGACGATTCTTTTCCCTGTCATAACGGATCCGAAGATCTCCTCCAAGCATTTTTACAGTTACTTCATCTTCTGTATGACCATTTAGAATACATGCATAAACGCTCGCTGTAGCCCCAGTACCGCATGCGAATGTCTCACCGGAACCACGTTCCCATACACGCATTCTTATCGTCTTTCGGTCTAAAACCTCAACAAATTCCGTATTAATTCTTTGTGGGAATAAGGAGTGATTCTCGAATTTTGGTCCAATCTCACTTAGCGGCAGACTCATCGTATCTTTTACAAATACGACAGCATGTGGGTTTCCAACAGAAACACAGGTAATCTTATAGCTTTCTTCTTCTACAAGAATTTCCCTGTCAATCACACGTTCGCCATCTAGCAATACAGGAATCTGAGCTGGTGCTAAAACAGGTTCTCCCATATCTACGGTTACTTCTGTCACAATACCATCGTTTATGGTAAGGCTTAAATATTTCACCCCACCTAATGTCTCAATGCTCAATTCTGTTTTATCTGTCATATGATGTTCATATACATATTTTCCAACGCAACGGATCGCATTTCCACACATCTCTCCCTGAGAGCCATCGGCATTGTACATATGCATTGTGAAATCATAGTCTTTTGATTCCTTAATTAAAATCAGTCCGTCGGAACCGATTCCGAAATGACGGTCACTTACCTTAATGGCTAGTGTATTCGGATCTGCTACTGTTTCACTTAAACAGTTCACATATACATAGTCATTCCCACATCCCTGCATTTTGGTAAATCTAATCATTCTTTAGCTCCTTTCCCTTATGCCTAGTATTCCTCTATTATACTCGTATGCATCCAAAAAATGCAATAAGTCATAGCATGCTTAATATCATTTCCGCCATTTCTACCATATTGGTCCCACTATCCATACTCGTCTTTTGTATGTAACGATGCGCTTCTTCTTCTGACATATTATTGCGTTCCATCAGTACAAGCTTTGCTTTTGTTATAATGGCTTTTTCCTTCTCAGAACGCTTCTTTGGCTGATTCTTCTCTTTTCTTTTCCTGCGCATATAATTGTATGTCATCATCTGCAAGGTATTGATTAAATCCTGTACCTTCATCGGCATACTTAAACTGACCACATTTCCATCTGTTCCTTCTGATATCTTAGCTGCCGAAGCCATAAGGAGCATCTCAAATCCTTTTGGCAAATAGCTATTTAGTTCCCGGTACATCATATCTGGCAGACGGTATCCGCATATAACAATCCCCTCATCGAGTTCATTGGCTAATATAATAACTTGAACACCTGTTGTACAGGTAGCATTTACGGTATAACCGTTACGGCTAAGAATGGTTTTGATATGATTGGCATCTTCTAGTTTTGGAAAAGCAATAATTATACTTAGCACATCCGATCACCTCCGCATTAGTAAGATTTAATAGCGATTTAGATATTCATCAATCTCCCATTTTGTTACCTGCGTGCGGTAATTATTCCATTCTTCTTTCTTTGCCTCAATATATTTCTGGAATACATGCTCTCCTAACACGCTTCTGATAAGTTCATCTTTCTCCATAAAGCGTACTGCTTCCTCTAATGTTCCAGGAAGACTCTTAATGCCTGCCATTTCTTTTTCTTTCGCCGTCATGGTGAATATATTGCAGTCAACGCTTGCGGGCGGAACCATTTTATTTCGAATGCCTTCTAGACCTGCTGCTAAACATACAGCAAGTGCTAAGTATGGATTTGCTGCAGAATCTGGGGAACGAAGCTCGATTCTTGTTCCTTCCTTTCTAGGGGATGGAATTCTGATTAATGGGCTGCGGTTTGTTCCAGACCATGCAATATAAACCGGTGCCTCATAGCCTGGTACCAATCTCTTGTAGGAATTCACTAACGGATTTGTAATGGCAGCCATTCCTTCCACATGATGTATAACACCTGCAATAAACTGATATGCCACTTCACTTAATCCAAGCTTATCTTCCGGATCATAAAAAGCATTCTTTCCATCCTTGCTTAGTGACATATTGATATGCATACCCGATCCGTTTACTCCTGACTTTGGCTTTGGCATAAAGGTCGCATGCATACCATGTCTTCTTGCAATGGTGCATACCGCCATTTTAAATGTCATAATGTTATCAGCGGTCTCTACTCCTTCGGAATATTTAAAATCGATCTCATGCTGGGAAGGAGCCACCTCATGATGGGATGCCTCAACCACAAAGCCCATCTCTTCTAATGTCATGACCATCTCACGTCTTGCGTTCTCACCATAATCGACAGGTCCTACATCAAAATATCCGCCTTTCTCCTTAGAATTTGTTGTTGGAAGTCCGTTTTCATCTAAATCAAATAAGAAGAATTCGCATTCCGGCCCTACCTGGAAGCTATATCCCATTTCCTTTGCCTCTTTTACGACTCTCTTTAAGATGTATCTTGGATCCCCTTCAAATGGAGTTCCATCCGGACGATATACATCGCAAATCAGACGTGCCACTTTTCCGGTCTGCGGTCTCCATGGAAATATCTCAAACGTATCCAGATCCGGGTATAGATACATATCAGATTCCTCAATCCGTACAAATCCTTCGATGGAAGAACCATCAAACATACATTCATTATCAAGTACTTTGTTAAGCTGGCTCGTTGTAACGGCTACATTCTTTAAATGCCCAAAAATATCTGTAAACTGAAGACGTATGAATTCTACATCTTCTTCTTCTACTAGACGCAGAATATCCTGTTTCGTGTAATGTTTCATTATTCTTCTCTCCTTATTCCTAACCTGCTCACATAAAAAAAGACAAAGGTAGCCTGGAAAGACTCCTTTGTCGTATTGGTACATATTAACAGTATATTGACTTTTTGTCAATTATCCGCGTTTTCTTTTGATAAATTCCATCAGCTTCTCCACCGAAGAGTTCATTACCAGTTCTTCTGGAAAATCTAATTCCTTTAACAGTGGATAAACATTATCATGTCTTCCTACATCCAATGTGATATGTGCATCGCTTCCCATAATAACTGGTACTTTATACTGCTTGCAAAGTTCTAGCATTCTGATGTCATTTTCTCTTGTATTCGGACGAAAACTATTCGGCGCCAGAGATGAATTATTTAATTCTAACAGCACATGATGTTCCTTGGCTGCCTGCACGATTATCTCATAATCAAGCTCAAATCTTCCATCATCCGGATGTCCGATAATGGATACATACGGATTCTTAATTGCATTAACCACAGCCCTTGTATTCTCTTCTTTCGTTCCTGCCTTGATGCAAGGTGGATGAATGCTTGCAATACATAAATCAAGCTTCTTTAGCACATCTTCTGGAAGATCCACATGTCCGTCATAATCCATAATATTAAGCTCTGCACCAATTAAGAGTTTTACTCCGTATAACTCTCTTGGCACAACATGCAGGTTGCAAAAATAATATTCATGACAGGTTCCCGGCATATTCGGTGCATGTTCTGTGATTCCTAACAGCTCAAGCCCTTTTTCCGAAGCCGCCTTCGCCATCTCAAAAATGGTGTTATATGCATGACCGCTGGCTAATGTATGGGTATGCAGATCTAGTATATCTTTCATTGTAATACCTATGCCTTTCTAGCAATTTTATGTCTGATTTGTCTTTCGGTATCCGCGACTTTTTTTCTCGAATACAATTCACTTCTTATTTTTCTTACCTATTATACTCTTTTTCCCTTTTATTTTCAATCTTGGCTTGTTTAAACCGACCTCTGTGCTTTTAAACTATGCTAACCGCTCGCAGAACTTAGCTTACTTCTCATAAGCTTAAAATGCATTCTTGGAATTAAAAAATGGTGCTGCCGCTTTAGTCGACAGCACCATTTTGACTGGTGATAAATCTATGCATTTAAGGATGTTACATCAAACTTATCGGATTCCTTCTTTAAATCTTCTGCTACTGCATTACAGCTTTCTACTTCTGACTGGATGACAGACATGCTTGCAGCTAATTCGGCTGTGGATTCTGATACATTCGTGATTCCTCCTGTACTTTCTTCCACCGCAGACACGATTCCTTCGAAAGCATCTGCAAATGTACCCATTGTACTGCTTACCCCTGTTGCTTTTTCAGAGAAATCACGCATGATAGAATCTACTTTCACGGCATCATCCCTATACTGTTTTCCATTCTCCACAAACATTTCGTAATCTTCTAAAATAGAACTCTGAATGTAACTTACTATGTTTTTGGTTGTTTCTGATAATTCTGAGAATGCGCTTAATACTAAATCACTTAATCTCTGAATGTTGTTTGCTGTATTACGGCTTGTATCCGCTAAGACACGAATCTCATCTGCAACTACCGCAAATCCCTTTCCAGCTTCTCCTGCTCTAGCAGCCTCAATAGAAGCATTTAACGCTAATAAATTAGTCTGACCGGATATATCAAGAATCTGATTAGTTAAATCACTGATCTTTGATACTTCTTTCGTATTCTCTAAAGACTGCCCTACAACCTGACTCATCTGATCAATTATATTTTTTGTTTTTTCCTGACTCTCAACAGCTGCTGCTTCTAATTTCTCGGCACGCTGTCTCATCTCTTCTGCATAAGTCAGATAACCAATGGTACCGTCTTTGATCATATCCACATCCTGTTTTGCTTCCACGGTATGTTCTTTCACCGTACTGATGGTAGCCGCTACTTCTTCCATGCTTGCAGACAGTTCTTCCATCGTAGCAGAAATTTCATTGGTATTCTGGTCTGCCATTCTTACATTTTTATTTACATCGCTTACATTTACCTGAAGGCCATCGGCACTCTTTGTAATCTTATTCATCACCTGTTCAAGTGTCTCTAAGAATACGTTGATTCCTCCTACAAGATCTGCAACCTCATCATGCGTAGAAACAGAAATACGTGAAGAGAGATTGCATCTATCCTCTTTTAGGCCAATGATAATTTCATCTAATTCCCTCTTTGCCTGTCTCACCGGATGAATAACGGTCTTTCCGATTCGAATTGTAGAGCAGATAAGCACTACTATGATGCTTAAGAAAATGGCATAGCCGCTTCCAGTTACTCCATTATATGCAGCTCTAAACGCTGCTACGGATTGATCCATTGCTTTCTGATTGGATTCATCAAAATCAAGAAATGTAATAGTCAGCTCATCTGACACTGATTCAATTTTTTCTATGTACTCTCTAATTTTATTGTCAGATGCATACCCTACTCTCGCGGTATCTAATGTATCACAGAATCCAAGATATTCTTCAAACTTCTCTGTAATTGGTTCAAACTGACTTTTTATGTTCTCATTTTGAGTTTCTAAAAACTCTTGATATGTACGATCTAAGGTTGTTCTCATTTCTTCCAGATATGTTAAGAGCTGCTCCTGAACCTGGCTGTCTTTTGCATAACAATATCGATATATGACACTTTGAAAAGTTGCCATTTGAATTCGAATATCAGACACTGCCCTCACATCTGAAATACGATCTGTAATCATCTCTTCGCCCTTATCTTTCATTCCTTTTAGATTCACAAATAACCCCGCTCCAAATAGAATGCATACACATAGCTGAATAATAAAAGACGAAAAAATCTTCTTTCCTAAACTGCTTCTTTTTTTCATACTCTCTACCTCTTCATTCGTTTTCCTTCGCTACATAAATGTAGCAAATTTTGTCGGTTTTTGTCAAGTATATTTCCTTTATTTGTTTTACTTTATTGGGAATTTTAATCATATTTATATTTTATTTTAATTTTTAGTGTTCATCTTTACTATTCTTCAAATTGCCTTCCTTCATGATCCATATAATAATTTTCCTTATAAATTAGCTCTGAGATTGGAACAATCTCATATCCTTTTTCCTGTAATCCTAAAATGACAGTTTCCAGTGCCTCCGCTGTATGCTTCGCTCCATTATGGCAAAGAATGATAGAACCATTACCAAGATGATCATTATTTACGATTCGATTTACAATCTGATCTGGACCATAATCCTTCCAGTCCAAAGAATCCACATCCCACTGGATACAATGATACGAATTCTCCTTTAGCGCCTCAATCAGCGTACTATTATAATCCCCATATGGTGCCCGGAATAACTGCATATCGATTCCGGTCAGTTCCTTTACTTTTTTATGTACCGACATAATTTCTTCCACACACTGCTCTTTTGATAGCTTTGACATCTCCTTATGGTTCTCAGAGTGATTTCCTAAGTCATGGCCTGCTGCCGCTATTGCCTTCACATCATCCGGATACTTTGCTACCCAGCCCCCGGTCATAAAGAAGGTAACTCTTACATTATGCTTTTTTAAGATTTTTAAAATCTTTGCCGTATCATCATTTCCCCAGGCTGCATCAAAAGAAAGAGCCACCTGCTTTTTATCGGTATTCACGCAATAAATCGGTAGCTCTTTCTTCTGATTGCTAATTGTCTCCACAACACCAGGCAGGAACCGGATCCCGCATGCGATCAGCACAAGGGCGGATAAAACAATGATCCCTGACTTAAAAAAACGTAATAACTTCTCTCGATTCCATTCCATATGATAGACCTCTTGATCATGCATCAATAATAATATATTGTTGGTCCGATAACTTATGAATGAAATATGACTGTTTCTTTGATTTCTTCTGGATATGCTATTGTGGAATAAAATAAGGGGTATTCGTAAAGGGATGAACGGATTCAAAAAATGGGATCTCATACACCGCTTCTAAATTCTCAACCGTTAATACCTCCTCGGTTTTTCCTGCTGCAAATACTTTTCCATCCTTCATAAGCAGAATCTGTTTGCAATATTTCGCAGCCATATTGATATCATGAAGAACGGCAATAATCGTAGTCTTTTGTTCTTCATTTAACACTTTAAGCGCTTCCATCAGCTCAATCTGATAACGGATATCCAGATGAGAGATTGGCTCATCTAAAAACAGATACGGGGTATCCTGTGCGATCGCACGGGCCGCTATGACTCTCTGTGCCTCCCCACCGCTTAATGTTGTGATTGCTTTATCTTTTAGATTTTCACAATGCATTAATTTCATTGCGTTCTCTACTTTTTCCTTATCTTCTTTTGTAATACCGCCAAATCGTTTCTGATATGGGCTTCTTCCCATCATAATGATATCATAAACAGAAAAAGAAGCATCTACATTGGTATTCTGAGGGACATGGGAAAACTGTAAGGCAAGCTCTTTTCTAGAATAAGCAGAAAGCTCCTTTTCTTCTAGACATATGCTTCCTTCCTCGATTGGAAGATAGCAAAGCAGATGGCGTAAAAAAGAAGTCTTTCCAGAACCATTCGGCCCTAATATGCCATAAAATCCACCTTGCTCTATGCATGCTTTAATATGATCCAATACCGGCTTTTTCTGCTCAGATGGTTTCCATGTAAGATCCTGTACAAAAATACGATTTTCCATCTAATATCCCGCCTTTCTTTTGTTTCGCTGCAATAGAACGATAAAATAAGGAGCTCCAAATAAAGCGGTCACAACTCCTACCGGAATTTCAGATGGTGCAATCAGCGTACGGCTTATCGTATCACAGATCACCATAAAGATAGCGCCTCCCACCATACATAACGGCAAGAGTCTGCTGTGCTTTGGTCCGCAAAAGAAACGAATGCAATGTGGAATGACCAATCCCACAAAACCGATGATACCGCTTACCGATACACAGGCTGCTACTAATAAAGACGCGGCAATGATTATGCTTCTTTTTACTACCGCCGTATCCACGCCAAGACTTGCCGCGGTTTCTTCTCCTGTGGCAATCAGATCAAGTTCCTTTGCAAAGACAAGTAAAATAATCCCCCCTGCTACAATTGCAATCACTAAGAACAGGATTTTCTTCCAGGTTGCTGCGGAAAAGCTTCCTAATGTCCACATATATACTTTTTCAATGTCATCATGATTTAAGCTCATCAATAAGGAAATCACAGCAGACAGCATGGATGAGATCGCAGTACCGGTCAATAAGATATTAGTGACCGCTACTTTATTTCCAACACATGCGATTCGATATACCGAAAACACGGTAACAAGGGCTCCAATAAAAGCGAAGATCCCCACTGCGCTAAGTCCTCCAATGGAAAGCGTGATTCCGCTTAGCATGGCAATCGTTGCTCCTGCTGCTGCACCGGAAGAAACCCCTAGTATATGTGGGTCCGCTAATGGATTACGAAATAATCCCTGAAAACTTGCGCCAACCATGGCTAGTCCTCCTCCTACAAGAGCCGACATTATAATTCTCGGCAGTCTGACCTGCCACACAATTGTGATATATGCCGTTCGAATATCTGAGATATCCACAACTTTCCTTAAAAACGGAATCTTTGCCAACATAATCCTTAGACTATCCACAACGGATAACGATGATGCCCCCACTGATAAGGAGATCAGCATACATAGTATAAGAAGTGGAATCAGCCATGCAAGATGCCAGAAGGCACTGTCCTTTCTTATTTCCATCTTGGTTCCTCCATCTATGACACCGGAATTTAGAAAACACCTCAGGGACCATACAGTCCACTGAAGTGTTTAAAAAGGTTATCATTATTTATCTTCAAAAACTTCCGGGTAGAATAATTCTGCTAACGCACGAATGCCTTGGGCATTACGTACCCCCTGACGGTCTAACATATTGTTATCGATTTCAAAAACCATACCGTTTTTCACTGCTGTTAAATCTTTATAAGTATCAGTGGATGAAAATGCTTCTTTTTCACCTGTTCTTACAACAATGATATCTGGATCCGCTTCTACTAAACTTTCTAAAGAATAAGACCAACCAGATACATCACTTGCGATATTATTACCACCAGCCATTGTAATAAGACCGGATACGAACGTATCTCCACCTGCTGTATAATCGCCACCTTCGCCATATCCTACTACATAATATACGCTTGGTGCTTCTAAACCATTCACAAGACTTTCTGTTTCTGCAATGCTGTCTTTCATGTCTGTTACCACTTCTGCAGCATTTTCTTCTTTATTTAACATAGTGCCCATTGTTTCAATCATTGTATAAACACCAGTCACATCATGCTCTTCATAAAGAA
Organism: uncultured Lachnospiraceae bacterium; assembly: GCA_945787565.1. Lineage (GTDB taxonomy): Bacteria > Bacillota > Clostridia > Lachnospirales > Lachnospiraceae > Lachnoclostridium. The sequence continues at coordinate 5,700 of CALZIE010000019.1, read as the reverse complement.
CAACTACCTTGATTCCAAGGTCTGTTAACTGTTTTTCTACATCTTCTGTAAAATGAGTGGATGCGATTACTACATCTGGCTCTAATTCGATGATTCTTTCTACATTTGGGCTTCTAAGTGTTCCTATGGATTCAACACGTTCCACTTCCGCTGGATAATCACAGTAATCCGTACGTCCGATTAACTTATCTTCTGCACTTAACGCATATATCATTTCTGTAACATTTGGTGCTACGGAAATCACTTTCTGTGGCTCTTCTTCAAATGTGATTTCAGTTCCATTGGAATCTGTGATCGTTATTGGGTAGGTTACCTGGCCTTCTGCCTGACTCTCAGCTGGTTCTTCTGTTGGTTCTGGTGTAACGGTAACGCTGTCTCCCTCTGTCACCACTGGTGTTGGTGTTGCCTGATTCTGGTCCTGGTTGCTGCCGCATGCTGTTAAGCCAAGTACCATCGTCATTAAGCATAATACTGCTAATAACTTCTTAAACTTTTTCATGGTATACTCCTTTTTCTTCATCTCCCTCCCGAAGATGAGATTTTCATTCCCATATGGCAGGTTTCCTGACTCGTGATCGGTTTACTTGCTGAGTCTTCTCAAAAAAAGGCCGTCTTGCGGCTGACTTCCTTTTCTCAATGACATCTTCAGCGTTCATCCCACTTACAGTAGCGGGGGCTGCTATGGATTTGCACCATATTCCCTTTTAACTTGTTAAGCACCATATAGTCGAAGTAATTATATACAATTCTCTTCTAAATAGCAAGGAAAACTATTGTAAAACCAATAAATATATTCGATAAAAATACAGGACAGCCCATAAGCTTTTCCATTTTATTTGTCCCACTGCCCTGTATCCCTTATTTTCTGCTTAAATATTCTTACTCTTCACATGACTTAAAATAATCTTTTCCAATACTGCCTTATAGACTAGTACAATTTGTGCATCCACATAACAGTATTTGTTTACCACAAATTCATATGTCTTTATTATAAAACAAACGCTCATCAAGGACAGAGCGACAATTGTAATAGCCGGATTCAATCCTCGAACCAATAAAAAAATAGAAGCTGCCAGATATGCGATAAATGCCATAACATAAGTCCTACTGATTCGAAATGCTAAAAGCATCGCATCATTTAATCGGTCGTGCATTCTCGCAATTGACTCAATATCTCTGTCTTTTAGTTTTTCATAGATATCTTCATATACGTCTTTGCTCTCGAGTGATTTATTTTTAATGTTTTTTTGAATGTATGCAAAATACTTATTATAGCTGTTTACTCCCAGCTCCTTCCGTATTAATCTTTTAAAAACGCTTGCCATTACTCCACTTCCTTCCGCGGATATTTCTCTTTCCTTAGTATCTGCCAAGTACGATAATCAAATCTTGTAATTTTTGTATGATTCTTTTCAACCATGACTTTGCGCTCTACCTGACCTACTTATATCCAACATTGAAAGCAACTATTCACAATTTGTTCATAACTTAGCCATACTATACTCATAAATGTCAATTATAATACCAATATAAAGTAAAGCAAAACAAGCTATACTTTATCTTAATAATTTGCTTACAAGATAATTTTTTTCATAAAACAAAGCCCGGCAGTTACCCTCCCCCTCTACCGGGCTTCTCCTCTGTCCATTTTTAATGGATGTCAGAAAGCATTTCTTTTACTGCCTCATAATCAAAGATACTCGCAGCAGCGACTGCCTGATCAATTGATTTCTTCCATTCTGGCTTTCCTGCTCCTTGAAGCAGTTTAAGCATATCCATCATTTCATTATACTCATAGTTATTTGCATAAAAAACTGCCTGTTCCTTTAATTGCTTAATCTCATCTTCTGATTTTTCGTCTATCGCTATTCTTACGTCTTTTCTTTCACTACCATTATATGCACAAATCGCATGTTCGAGTTCACATTGAAAGACTGTTATCTGGCAAAGGAAATGCTCTATTAAAGCAGCCGGCATAATCTTTTGTATTTTTATCTGTTCCTCAGTTTCTTCTGCCTGTTTGTGCAGGATACCTGCTCCGATATGCGATAAGATTCCTCGTATCGCATGAAGCTCGTACTCAATCTTTTCCTTATCTTCTCCCTTTACATACTGAGGTACTTCCAATATAAACTTCTTAATATATGATATAGAAAGTTCTAGAATCTGCTCATATTGTTCCTCATTTCCCATAGAATATTTCATTCCATCTTCATATTGCAATCCATTTACGAAAGAAAGTATCTGCTGCAGTCTTGTCTTCTGACTCGATTTTATCTTCTCATCGGGTTTTATTTCCTCGCTCTGCTCTATGTTCTCGCGCTGCTCTGTTTGCCCTACAAACTTTATGCTCTCCTTGCATTCCGACTTCTTTCTTTGTCTTGCTTCCTCAAAAAGATGTGCATCCTTTTTTGTGAGTTCTATCTCTTCTACTTTGGTTTGTGGTGAAATGCATGCCAGCACCTGCTCTAAGGAAAATGGTTTTTTGATCAGACACTCCACCTGCTCCTTTTGAAAAGCTTCTTTTAGCCACTCTTCTTCACAAGCAGAAAGTCCTACTACTCTCACATCCGACCATGCTTCTTTGCTCTGTCTGATTTCCCTTACTACCTCTAGTCCATCCTGCTTTGGCAGTTTATAATCGAGAAAAACAAGATCAATCTTCTTACTTTTTAAGATTTCTATGCCCGCCGGTCCATCTTCCGCTTCTTCAATCACTACGGGCTGACTCGCAAGCATATTTCTAAGGATTATCCTGCTGACAGCGTTATCATCAATAATAAGTACAGACATTTTAGCTTCTGCAGAATCCTCTAACCTCTCTATATCTCTTTGCTGGCTGTCTACCTTGTTTTCTTGTATGCTCCTATCATTTTCCTGCCCATATGCAGTCTGTTTCTTCCTTCTATCTTCTTTTATGTCATCTTCACAATCAATAATGAAAAGTGCCTGTATCTGCATTATAAAATCAAACAAATACTGTACATTCTCTCTTGCACGATAGATTAAAAAAATGATGCATCCAGATAAGAATAAGGTGAATAAAAGCTCCTGATTAAAATCCACTGCCACTGTTTTTGTCGCATACATATAAATAACCTCAAAGGTATAATATATGTCACAAGAAAATAGAATCGCCATTGCACTATTGAGCAAAAGCTGAATTAATTTCAAACACTTTCTGCTGCTTTCCTCAATCTGTTCCACCCTTTGTTTCATCGTCTGATGCATCCTTCTTTTCCTTCTTCCCTTTTACTTTTGTCTATATTTATCCAAACAGAAACAATGCGTTCCCTCTTAAACCCCTAACATATTACCAAAATAATCCACATTTTACAACTTTTTTTGCAGTTTTAAAATAGAGGCTTTAAAAACTTGTCCTCCTTTGCTATAATGATGGATAGAAATTTTAAGATGCAATTATGCTATCATTACTTTGGAGGTAATAAAATGTCATCAGTTTATGTTATGGACCACCCATTAATTCAGCACAAAATCGGAATCATGCGTATGAAGCAGACTTCTACGAAAGAATTTCGTGATCTTGTATCCGAAGTTGCGATGCTGATCTACTATGAAGCAAGCCGTAATCTTGTTCTTGCAGACAAAGAGATCGAAACACCGTTAGTAAAAGCTACTGTGAAAGAAATCGCAGGCAAGAAACTTTGTGTTGTTCCTATCTTACGTGCAGGCATGCATATGGCGGATGGTGTTCTAATCCTGACTCCAAATGCAAAGGTTGGACATATCGGTTTATACCGCAATGAGGAAACACTGGAACCTGTTGAATATTTCTGCAAACTTCCTTCTGACGCAGCAGACCGTGAAATCTTTGTTGTTGACCCTATGCTTGCCACAGGTGGTTCTGCGATTGCAGCTATTACCTTACTCAAAAAACGCGGCATTAAGAAAATCCGTTTCCTTTGCCTAATCGCTTCTCCAGAAGGAACAAAGAAACTTCAGGAAGCACACCCAGATGTAGATATCTACATCGGTGCTATGGATGAATGCCTAAATGAACATGGCTACATCCTCCCAGGCCTCGGTGACGCCGGCGACCGTATCTACGGAACAAAATAGTTCGTATAGAAAATCCTAGACAGGCTAAAACCGTAAGAGGTGTTGGACCAAAGGGATACTCATTCGAATATTTGCACGCATGACCGCACAAAAAATAACCCGTTCTTTACCTAACAGACAGAAATACACGGTCTGATTGGTAAAGAACGGGTTATTTTTTTGTACCTAATGAGAATATAGTTTGGTTTATTTGACGGAGAATTTGTAAATGGTTACGGAATCGTATTCCTGAGATGCACCAAGACGGCAGGATGGGAAGGTTTTGATATTGCAGGAATTTGGATAGTACTGAGTCTCGAAGCATACACCATCCCGCTTCTTATAGATATACTTGTCTTTTCCGATTTCGTTACCTGGAATAAAATTGCCTGTATAGAACTGCATTCCTGGCAGATCTGTGTATACTTCCATAAAACGTCCGCTCTTTTCTTCATACAAATCAGCTGCCTTTTCTACCTGACCATTTGTCTTTTTTGTAAGAACGTAATTGTGATCATACCCCGCTGCCTGCTTTAATGGCAGATAATCAGCATTGATATCCCTGCCAATTGTCTTAGATTTTCTAAAGTCCATTGGTGTTCCAGCTACACTTCGAATCTCTCCGGTTGGAATCAGATCATCCGTTGTTGGGGTGAATGCTTCCGCATTAATCGTTACAATATGATCTAAGACAGATCCCGCTGCATGTCCTGCTAAATTAAAATAGGAGTGATTCGTAAAATTCACGATCGTATCCTTATCACTTCTCGCATAATACTCGATAACGAGCTCATTCTCCTTCGTCAGCGTATATGTCACGGATACATCTAGATTCCCCGGAAATCCCTGTTCCATATCCGGGCTTAAACGACTGAATTCAATACTCATATCACCATCCGCTGCATAATGTCTTACATCATAAAAATATTTATTATAACTGCGTGAGGCACTATGTAGATTATTCTTTCCATCATTCACTTCCAGTTCATAAGTCACGCCATTCAATTCAAATCTGGCATCTCCGATTCGGTTGGCATGTCTTCCAATAAAAGAACCATATCCCGGAGCATTTCCTTCATATGCCTCAATAGTATCATACCCCAGTACGATATCCGCAATATTGCCATTTCGATCGGGAACAAAAATGCTTATAATCGTTGCTCCATAATCACAAAATACCACCTTCATGCCATTATCATTTTCAAGCGTATAAAGACTGGCGCTCTTTGATTCTTTCGTAAGGCCAAACTCCTTCTTCGTGATACCCATATCTACATCCTCCGTTTTTCAAACATTAAAATCCCTTGTGATTCCAACGAATCTATCACTGCCTTCAAACATAAATATACTTCATACAAATAATCACTATATTCCCTGATTATACCATTATTTTACATATCTGAAAAGCCCTATTCTCTCTCCCCTTTTTGGCCTTAGGTTTTCTTTCTTCGCCTTTCACTTTTAAGCTTTTTCTTTTGCTTTCTCTCCCCAAAGTTTTTTTCAATCCGCCATCCGTCTCACTATTTTTCTGTTACGACCAGCTGAGGCTTGGGGGATGGCAGATCGTGAAGGGGATGCAATCCCCCAAGCCCGGAATCCACTCCCAAGCCTGACCCCCATTCGCAAAAAAAGAGTGTGATA
>CALZIE010000018.1 GCA_945787565.1 uncultured Lachnospiraceae bacterium | reverse complement strand
ACAGTTGTTGTAAATAATGGCGGTACTTTAATTACAACTGATTGTATGGTAAGTGGTGATATTCTTTATATCTCCTTAAATACTCCAATTACAGGTTCTTCTTATTACTTAATGTTTACAGAGAATAACTTAGTGGATTTATATGGAAATGAAGCAGCGATTAATCTAAATACACCAATCGGCATCATAAAGTCATACTAATTTATTTGAATTAATTTTAAAATAAAAAGGAGCTGTCGTACTAAGAGAGGGCGGTGCCTTACGCGTCATGTTTTCCAATGTTCGGACGCATGAGCGGACAAAAATGGACTTATTCTTTACCTATCAGACAGAAAAACACTGTCTGCTATTTAAAGAATAAGTCCACTTTTGTTCGTCATGAGCCGGACATCCGGGAAACATGATGCGTAAGGCGCCGCCCTCTCTTAGTGCGACAGTTCCCTTCCTCGTAGCTGTCTAATCCACTGATGACAGTTAAAAGAGTACTTTTATCGCTTTCGCTTTCCCGGTGATCGCAACAAATTCTCCGATATCAAAGGAAAGAGAAATGTTACGAAAGCCAAAGGAGACAGAAGAAAAACAAAAAGAAAAAAGCGGAAAAAATACTCTTTTGACACACTGTGGATGCCTTGAAACTAAGGAAAGCCTAGTGTATAATGATAAGAGCCTATCGATGATGAAAGTCATCGGAGTTATTGTAACAGCAGAATGGGAGAAGTAAAGTGAAGAAAAGTACTAACAAATGGACACGCTTTTTTAGTTGGATCTTGTTTCTTGTATATTTAGTTGCCATTTCTTACTTCCTGTTTTTCAGTGAACGTTATGGAAGAACAGAAGGTAGCGGGGGTTATCGCTATAACCTTGTATTTTTTCAAGAAATAAGACGATTTATTACATACCGCAAGGAGATTGGTCTGGAAGGATTTATCGTTAATATTATTGGAAATGTACTTGCTTTTACACCATTTGGTTTTTGCCTCCCATTAATCAGAATCAAAAAGACTACGTTTTTTAAGGTATTATGTTTGTCATTCCTTTTCAGTCTGACTATTGAGAGTATCCAGTTAATTTATCAGATTGGAATCTTTGATGTGGATGATTTAGTAATGAACACCGTAGGAGGCGTTCTCGGTTATTTGATTTATAAGATTGGGACAGCCTTTATGGAATTGAAGAAACGTAAAAGAAGGTAAGGAGAGAGACAAGATGATACTTAAAAAAAGTTCCTATATGTTTAAAGGAAGGTCACATTCGAAATATGGATTAATCTCCATGGGGATTGGAATCCTTGTCGTAATTACCTTTTTTATCATTTCCTTTCTTTCGGGAAAGGCAGGCGGCAATGGAGTCATGGGACTTGGGGCAATTGGCTTAACCTGCTTTGTGGCTTCCATTTGGGGATTTTTATTTGGAATCAAGAGTTTTAAGGATAAAGATATCTATTATGTGCCTCCGGTTATCGGACTTGGAAGCAATGGAATCATGATGGTGGTACTATTTACGCTATATGTGATTGGAATTTTATCATAGAAAAGGGCAAATTATGGTCTAAACGGAGTACAAAAAGAAAAATAGGAAAGAAGGATCTGTCGTATGAGAAGCATGGAAGTAATCAGAGAAGAAAATGAAGCAGTTATGGAACGATTAGAGCTTGTAATGGAGCGTATGGAAGGAATCTTACAGGAAGAAACCGTAAAACAACCTTATCAGGCGTATTTTCGTTACCTTGCAACATTTATCCTAAAGTTAAATGAGATCGCAGGGAAGATAAAGGAAGGCACTTATTTTAACCAGACATTTGAGGAACTGAAAGCAATCAATCATTCCTTATATGAGGACATTTTACCAGAGCACTACGAGATGAGTTATGCGAACCCAACTTATGCGGCAAAGGAATTAGGACAGTACGGTTCTTTACTATCCTTTTTATATACCGAAGTAAGAAGTCTGATTCCGGCTGTTTATGAATACCGTTTGTTCGAGGTAACAGTTACCGCGGAATTAGTCATTGAGATTTATAATTATTTTGAAGAAGAGAATGAATATACGTTTAAGGATGTAAAACGCGCAATTTATTACTTTGCACATGATTATGCGGAAGATTATGTAGAACACAGAATGCGTGAGACACTTGATCCGACTTATACCTTTGCAGAGGATATCATTATGGAGGAAGATTTAAGTGATCTTCGCTACCTCTATCGTTTTGGTGATTATATCACAGACAATGAGATTCAGATTGCAGCATTTTTAAATGAGATGCCGGAAGAAGACGTAAAAGCGATGGCAGATACGTATACAGAAGGTTATATTCGTGGCTTTGATGTAATGGGAGCAGACCTTTCTAAGAAGGAAATCGTGGGCATCCGTACCTGTATCGGTTTTGAACGTATGATGCGTTATGCATTTGAGAATTTCAAAAAGATTAATAAAAAGTTAGTGGTATACCGTGTGGCACTTGATGTGATCAATAAGAAGCCAGGCAGAAAAGTAGGCTATTATGCGACAAGCCCAAATCTTCAGTATGAATATGACCACCGTTTTGATAAAGGACTGTTCTTTGACAAGATGATGAAAGAACGTATTCTCGCAGTATCCCGTCTTGGTTATGAAAAATATAAGGTAGAAGCGGCTACTTATGCAGGACCAGCTGTTCTTGAAACATTCGGAGAACCAGATTTTGCTCCAGTTAATAAGGAAGAGGCAATCCGTTTAGATGAGAAGCAACAGAAATTAAATACGGAACTCGCAAGAGAGATGAATGTATTAGTTTCAGAATATATGAAATCCGAAGAAATCTCATTTACAATCATCGCATATCCGCTTCCGACAATCGGAGACCAGTTTAAAGAGATTTTTGCAGAGACAGTTAAAGTAAATACCCTTCCAAATGACGTGTACCATCAGGTACAGCAGACAATCATTGATGCGCTTGATCAGGGCGAGTATGTGAAGGTTCTTGGAAAGGATGGAAACAAGACGGATATTAAGGTTATGCTTTATGAATTATCTGATCCAGAGAAGGAGACCATTTTCGAGAACTGTACCGCAGATGTGAATATTCCGGTTGGAGAAGTGTTTACTTCACCAAAGTTAACCGGTACTTGTGGAACGCTTCATGTAAGTCAGGTTTATTTAAATGGTCTGGAATATCAAAATTTATATCTGACTTTTGAGGATGGAAAGATTAAGGAATATACTTGTTCTAACTTTGAAGAGAAGAGTGAGAACGAGAAGTTCATAAAAGAGAATCTGATGATGAATCATGAGACACTGGCACTAGGAGAATTTGCAATTGGAACGAATACGACTGCCTACATGATGGGACAGAAGTATGGTATTCAGAGAAAGCTTCCAATTTTGATTGCCGAAAAGACTGGACCTCATTTTGCAGTGGGCGATACCTGTTATAAGATGAGCGAGGATCACAAACTTTATAATGCGAATGGCAAGGAAATCGTGGCACGCGATAATGAGGTGTCGATCCTTCGTAAGACCGATATGGAGAACGCATATTACAACTGCCATACCGATATTACAATTCCATATAATGAAATTGCTGAAATCGCCGCTTACACAAAAGACGGCAAGCGCATCCCTATCATCGAAAACGGCCGTTTCGTCCTACCAGGTGCAGAACTTCTTAATGAAGCGCTAGATAAGTAGGAGGACAGGCGGACGGATGACACCAGATTAAGTAGTCATGGAATGTGTTAAATAATAGTATCTTTTTGATACTAAGTTTCCGTATATGCATGGATCCGTTTACATGGCAAAGCTGTATTTGAAAATAATAGCGAAGTGAAAGAAGCTTTTTGATATGAAAGAGCAGATGAAGAAGTAAAAGGACTTTGTATAAATGCAGGGAAAGAAAATAGAAAGCAGAATGGGGGAAGTCATAAATAATAAGTCGCGAATTCGCAGCCATGTCTGATAAATAGTATAAGTATTTTTAATAGCCAGCGTTATGGAATCTTAAAGGGAAAGATGGTATGATAGGGTATCATAAAGGAAACGTTTTTGATGAAAGGATGGATTTGATATGGCTAAAGTTGGTATTGTGATGGGAAGTGACTCGGATCTTCCAGTAATGAGCAAGGCAGCAGAGATGCTTGAGAAGTTTGGAATTGATTATGAGATGACCGTGATTTCGGCTCACAGAATGCCGGATATTTTCTTTGACTATGCAAAGACAGCAGAGGAAAAGGGATTTCAGGTGATTATTGCAGGTGCAGGCGGTGCGGCTCACCTTCCTGGTATGGCAGCGGCTATTTTCCCTCTTCCTGTAATCGGTGTGCCAATCCATTCTAAAGCATTAAGCGGTGTGGACTCCCTTTACTCTATCGTGCAGATGCCATCCGGTATTCCGGTTGCAACGGTTGCAATTGATGGGGGAGCGAATGCAGGTATTTTAGCTGCTAAGATGTTAGCAATGTCAGATAAGGAAATCTTAGCGAAGTTAAAGGCATATAAGGAAGAATTAAAAGACGGCGTTGTAGCAAAGAAGGAACGACTCGAAAAAGTTGGCTACAAAGAATATATGAACAAATAGTAATGAACTAAGAGAGGACGGTGCATGCCCGTCCTCTCTTAATTTTTACCCTCTGTGCATCGTATTTTTTATGGTGGATTATGACAATAAAAAAAGGGAATAACCGGCGCAAAAACAGGAAAGGATTGTTCATTTTGCTCCCATTTCAGGAAGAAAAATGGAAATTGGTATTAAAAATAGCCAAAACCATTTTAGAGTGCTTAAATATAAGGCAGTTTTGGTTTGGAATAATGCAGATTTTTCTTTGGAATTAGGGAGTTTTTTCGTAAGTTTTAGGCATTTACAAGTGTGGAATATGATGGTAATATCAACGTGTAAACAAAAGAAAGAGAGTTTTTGGACTGTATATCGAAGTAGAAACAAGTCACGTTTCTATGCAGTCAGAAAGGAAGGTTGATATTATGTTATTGAAGAAATTTATCGCATGCACAACAGCAAGAATGAGAGCAGAATTTTTTAATGGGACAGCAGTCGCTGAATGGAGCGAAGCAGAATTAAATGTTGTCGGCAATATCATAGGCATTGATGAAAAGAATGCAGACAAAGTACAGAAATACAACGCAATCCGTGAGGAACTGGAAAGCAGAATTGTAAAAGCTGCTTAGAAGGTAAAGAAAGCGAAGAAATATAGAACGGATCGATGAATCCGTATACCGTAAGATGCGTGGCGAAGATTTCGCTTGTTCGAACGCTGGCTTCTTGAAGTGGCTTAGATAGGAATGGACATCTAGCCGGCGTTATTTTACGGTCAGTGTGCGTGAAAACACACTTTTACATAGCGGACAGAGTGGGAAACCACTCTGTTTTTTGATTTTTAGGGAATTAAGTTTAAAGGGTATGTAGTTTATGTTACGAACCATTCTATATTAGGTCTATTTATAAATACCATAAGAAATTGAGAAAGGAAAACTAAGGACAAAAAAGGAAGGATATGATAAAATGAGCCTAAGAAAAAGTAATGAAATTTGGAAATGAGACAGATCTTAGGAGGATACCAATGGATTACAAAAAAGCAGGCGTGGACATTGAAGCAGGATATAAGGCTGTAGAGCTGATGAAGAAACATGTACAGGGAACAATGAGAAAAGAAGTATTATCCGGACTTGGCGGTTTTTCCGGTGCATTTTCATTAGCAGGTTTTAAAGATATGGAAGAACCAACCTTAGTATCTGGTACAGACGGCGTTGGAACAAAGTTAAAACTGGCATTTTTAATGGATAAGCATGATACAATTGGTATTGACTGTGTGGCAATGTGTGTGAATGATATTGCGTGTGCAGGTGGCGAGCCATTGTTCTTCTTGGATTATATTGCCTGTGGAAAGAATGAACCAGAAAAGATCGCTACAATCGTAAGTGGTGTGGCAGAAGGCTGCAAGCAGTCAGGGGCAGCATTAATCGGTGGCGAGACAGCGGAGATGCCTGGATTTTATCCAGTCGATGAATATGACTTAGCAGGTTTTGCGGTTGGTATCGTGGATAAGAAAAAAATGATCTCTGGGGAGAATTTAAAGGCAGGAGATGTAATCATCGGTATTGCTTCTTCTGGTATTCACAGCAACGGCTATTCTTTAGTGCGTAGCGTATTTAATATGAAAAAGGAAGCCTTAGATGTTTATTACGAAAGTTTAGGTGCTACCCTTGGGGAGACACTTTTAACTCCTACTAAGATTTATGTAAAAGCACTTCAGTCCTTAAAGACCGGCAATGTAGAGATTAAGGCATGCAGTCATATCACAGGCGGCGGCTTTTATGAGAATATCCCAAGAATGCTAAAAGAGGGCACAAAAGCAATCATTCGTAAGAATTCTTATCCAATTCCACCAATCTTTCATATGTTATCAACCGATGGAAGCATTGAAGAAAAGATGATGTACAATACTTATAACATGGGAATCGGCATGATGGTTGCAGTAAGTGCGGATGAAGCAGATAAGGCAATTCGTCTGATTGAAGCAGCAGGTGAGAAGGCATATCTGGTTGGTGAAATCATGGAAGGTGAGAAGGGAATCGAATTATGCTAAGAATAGTGGCCTTAGTGTCAGGCGGAGGCACAAACCTTCAGGCAATTTTAGATAGCATCGATCAGTCGGTGATAACGAATGCCCAAGTAGTAGGTGTAATCAGCAACAAGAAGGATGCATATGCCTTAAAAAGGGCTGAGAATCATAACATACCAGGCATCTGTATTTCTCCAAAGGATTATGCCGAAAGGGAGCAATTTAATCAGGCGCTAGTTACCGCGATTGATGAATTGAGACCGGATTTGATTGTATTGGCAGGATATTTAGTGATTCTTCCAAAAGCATTGATCCATAAGTATCCAAATAAGATCATCAATATTCATCCTTCCCTAATTCCGTCTTTTTGCGGAGCTGGATTTTATGGACTTCATGTGCATGAGGCGGTATTAAAGAGAGGCAATAAGGTGACCGGAGCGACCGTTCATTTTGTAGATGAGGGAACGGATACGGGACCAATCTTACTTCAGAAAGCAGTGGAAGTTAAGAATGGGGATACTCCTGAGATATTACAGAAAAGAGTTATGGAAGAGGCGGAATGGATTATTCTTCCGAAGGCAATTGATTTAATCGCAAATGGAAAAGTGACGGTGAAGGATTCCATAGCGACGGTAAAGGAATAGATTGGAGGCAGCAATGAAAGTACTGATTGTAGGCGGCGGCGGAAGAGAGCATGCAATTGCATGGAAAGTGGCAAAGAGCAAAAGCGTATCCGAGATTTACTGTGCACCAGGAAATGCAGGAATCGAACAGATTGCAACATGCGTGCCAATCGGTGTGATGGAGTTTGAAAAATTAGCTGACTTTGCAGTTAAGAATCAGATTGATTTAACAATTATCGGACCGGATGACCCATTAGTAGGCGGAATCGTGGATGTATTCGAAGAAAGAGGCCTTCGGGTATTCGGACCAAGAAAGAATGCAGCGATTATTGAAGGCAGCAAGGCGTTTGCGAAAGAACTGATGAAGAAATATAATATTCCGACTGCATCCTATGAAACCTTTGATAATGCAGATGAGGCGGAAGCTTACTTAGAACAGTCTAAGTTCCCAATCGTTTTAAAAGCAGATGGGCTTGCACTTGGAAAAGGTGTTTTAATCTGCAATACATTAGAGGAAGCAAAAGAAGGCGTAAAGTCTATTATGTTAGATAAGCATTTTGGTGCGGCTGGCAATAAGATGGTCATTGAGGAGTTTATGACGGGAAGAGAAGTATCCGTGCTGGCATTCTGTGACGGAACGAATATTCTGACTATGACAAGCGCTCAGGATCATAAGAGAGCAAAAGACGGTGATCAGGGACTGAATACAGGGGGAATGGGTACATTCTCACCAAGTCCGTTTTATACCAAAGAAATTGATGCATTCTGTCAGGAGCACATCTACAGACCGACGATGGATGCCATGAAGGCAGAAGGAAGAGCATTTACTGGTATCTTATTCTGCGGGCTGATGTTAACAGAGGATGGACCAAAGGTGTTAGAGTATAATGCACGTTTTGGTGATCCGGAGACTCAGGTTGTGCTTCCAAGAATGAAGAATGATATCATGGAAGTAATGGAAGCATGCATCGATGGAAGATTAGATCAGATTAAGTTAGAATTTGAGGATAATGCAGCCGTATGCGTGGTTCTTGCTTCCGCAGGCTATCCGGAAAGCTATGAAAAAGGAAAGGTGATTTCTGGATTAGAAGCATTCCAGGACAAGGACAGCTATTTTGTATTCCATGCAGGAACAAAAAAGACAGAGGAAGGGATTGTGACAAATGGCGGCCGTGTGTTAGGGGTGACCGCGACTGGAAGCAATCTTTTGATGGCAAGGCAAAACGCCTACGAGGCGACATCCTGGATTCAGTTTGATAATAAATATATGCGTAATGATATTGGGCATGCGATTGATGAAGCATAGCTAGAAGGCAGAAGCGTAAGTTCTTTAAACGAAATTCTTAGGCATGTGTTTTAGACTGAATTTAATATTTTTATGTATGAGTAGCCAAAAGCCGCACTGTTCTTCGGCTATCAGAGAGAAAGATAAGATCTGATAGCCAAAGAACGGTGCGGCTTTTGGCAATTATGGGTTAAGTGGGGCGGAATGGAAAAAGTATAAAAACCAAGAAAATAATACATACAAATTCTGTAATTTTCATGCAAAAAATGAGAGAACGTGTAGAAAACGATAACTTTTAATGATACAATGTAAAAGCATGCCACATAAGTGCCATAAGTATACCATAACATCAAAGGTAAATTCATGAAATAGTGGGAACTTCATGAAAACTAAATAAGCGAGTGAGAAGGAAAGGATTTGGGAATGAAAGATCGAAAATATCGATATAAGAAGTGTTTATTGTTTGCATTGATGTTTAGCCTGGGAGCTCCGCAGTGTGCGGTTGCAGTTGGAAATCCAGCGGTTGTTTATGCTGCCAGTGAAGGCATCTGTACGGCAACAACACTTTATATCAGAAAAGGACCGGCTACTTCCTATGAACAGGTGACTGTGAATGGAACGACCGCTTATCTTGTAAAAGGACAGCAGGTAACTATATTAGGGGAAGAGAATGGCTGGTATCAGATTAAAGCTACCTTTAATGGAAAGGAAGTGACCGGATATTCATCCGCAACTTATATTACTCCATCTGTAGGGGCTACCATAACACCGACCCCGACCGTAAAACCAACGCCGACACCATCTGTATCTGCCACAACTGGATATAGTCTTTCACTGCCGGCAAAGGTAAGTGCAAACAGTTTGAATGTAAGAAAAGTAGCATCTGCTACCTCTACGAAACTAGGCGCACTTACAAAAGGCACATCGGTTACGGTAATTGGTGAGACTTATAATGGAACGGATAAATGGTATAAGATTTCTGTGACTATAAATGGAAAGAAGACAACCGGTTATGTCTTAAGTGATTATATTACCCTGACATTATCCACTGGTTTTTATGCTAGTGTGAATGCAAATAGTACTCTCCTTCGTGAAAGTGCGGGAGAGAATAAAGCAGGGATTAAGACAAGCACAGGAGCGGTTGTATCTTTAAACAAAGCAACCGCTGTATGGGTATCGGAAGAGTCCACAGTATCGGGTGTGAAGTACTTTAAGGTAGGGCTTACCTATAAAGGAGAGAAGGTAAGAGGTTATGTAAAGGCTACAGAAATTGAGCTTTTAGGAAAGAAGGTTACGGTATCTGCAACACCGACGCCGACCGTAAAACCAACGGCAACTCCAAAGCCAACGGCGACACCAACACCGACACCATCCGGTTCAACAGGAAGTACAACTACAAAGAAAGCGGTATTAAAACTTCCAGCTACGGTAACTGCATCCGGATTGAATATAAGAACAACGGCAGGTACATCTGGAACCAAGTTAGCAACCTTAACAAAAGGAACCGCAGTGACTGTGATTGGAGCGAAGACAAGTGGAGGCCAGAAATGGTATCAGGTTACTGCTACCGTTAGTGGAAAGACGGTGACTGGATATGTTCTTAGTGATCATGTAAAGATGACATTAAAGAACGGGTTTTACGCAAAGACGAGCACAGCAGGTGTTACTCTTAAAACAGCCGCAGGTTCTTCTAAAACCGTAAAGACAGCATCCGGTGCGACCGCTTCCTTAGCAAAGAGCACCGAGGTGTGGGTATCAAAGGAAGAGACCGTAAACGGCGTAAAATATTTCTATGTTGGTCTTAAGATTGATGGCAATACCGTAAGAGGTTATGTAAAGGCGAGTGAGCTGTATTTAGTAGGAACCTATACGTACACAACGGTAACTCCAACAGTAACACCGACGCCAAAGCCAACAGCAACACCGACTCCGACAGCAAAACCAACGGTGACTCCGACACCAACACCAACGGTGACGCCGACACCAACACCAGGTGGAAGTACAACAGGTTATCAGATTCCGGCTACGGTAAATGCAAACGAGTTGAATATCAGGCAAAGTGCCACAACAAGTGGAACGAAACTTGGAACCTTAACGAGGGGGGCAGCGCTTACCATCATCGGAGAAGTAGATTCATCTGGTGACACATGGTATCAGGTGAACACTACGTTAAATGGAAAAGCAGTAACTGGTTACGTATTCAGCAATTATGTGTTGCTTACCTTAAAGGAAGCAGTAAAGGCTGTAACCGATGTAGCAGGTGTGAACCTAAAAGCAACAGCAAGTACAAGTGCTAGCTCCGTGAAGACTTCAGCCGGTGCAGTTGTATCTCTGGCAAAGGGAACATCGGTAGCGATTACAAAAGAGCAGACAGTTAACGGAGTAAAATGGTTCTATGTTACAGCAGTATATAAGAATGAAACAGTAAAGGGTTATGTGTTAGCATCCCAGCTTAATTTTGCTTCTTCTAGCAGTTCAGGAACTCAGACACCGACTGTGACACCAACACCAACGGTAACACCGACACCAACACCTGGAACATCTGGTTCTACAAGCACAGCAGATTTTGAGACAAAGCTTGCTGCACAGGGATTCCCAGAAAGTTATAAGGTCTTATTAAGAAAGCTTCACGCATTATATCCGAACTGGGAGTTTGAAGCATATCATACCGGTCTTGACTGGAATACCGCAGTTGATAATGAAAGTGCAGTAGGAAAGAATTTAATTACGAATTCAAAAAGTATTGAATGGAAATCCTTAGAGAGCGGTGCTTATAACTGGAACACCGATAGTTTCATTGTATATGATGGAAGCACATGGGTAACAGCATCAAGAGATGCAAATGCCTATTATATGGATCCAAGAAACTTCTTAGATGAAAAAGGAATATTCCAGTTTGAACTACTCACGTATAAACCATCTTATCAGAATCTAGATGGGGTAGAGCATATTCTTCAGTATACGCCGTTATATAAGACAAGCTATACGTATACCGATGATAATGGAGTAGAGCAGAGCATTACCTATGCGGAGACATTTATGAAGGCAGCGGAATATTCCGGTGTCAGCCCATATCATCTGGCTTCTCGTGTAAAACAGGAAGTCGTAACGGGAACCACTTCGTTAAGTAACAGCGTTTCCGGTACTGTAGAAGGTTTTGAAGGATTATATAACTTCTATAATATTGGTGCTTATCATTCCACAGTAGCAGGAGGTGCCATCGCAAACGGTCTAAAATATGCCGCAAATGGTAGTACCGATGCAACGTTAAATGCAAATTCCATGATTCCATGGTCAAATCGTTACCGTGCAATTGTCGGAGGCGCTTTTATTATTGGAAGCTCTTATATCAACCGAGGACAGGATACCATCTATTTACAGAAATTTAATGTGACACCGGTATCTACGTATTCTCATCAGTATATGGCGAATGTAGAAGCACCATATGCAGAGGCGAAAAAAGTGTATGCAGGTTATACTGATATCAATTCGCTTCCACTGGTATTTTCCATACCGGTTTATTTAAATATGCCAAGTCAGCCAGTTAGTGCACCGGTTACCGCATACAATCCAAACAATTGGCTAAAAGAGATTTTAGTTACGGATGTTAATGGAAATGAATTAGTTATGTCACCGGAATTTAATAGTAGCGCAGATCAGCAGTACATTGTAACCGTTGATAACAGCATCGATCTTGTGAATGTATCTGCAACTGCAGTCAGCACAAAGGCAACCGTAGCAGGCGGTGGTGTAGTTGCGCTAAAGGAAGGCGAGAATGCAGTATCCATTAAGGTGACCGCTCAGAATGGTGATGTGAGAACCTATGAACTGACAATCATCCGTCAGTAGAAAAATGTCTTTAATCGGACGAAAAAAGCATATAAGCGTACCTGATTTGAGAAGTAAGATCGATTAGCAGGATATACATATAGCAAAAAAATATCCAAATAAAAGATGGACGACTATGGAATTGAAACAAATAACCATAGTCGTCCATTTTTAGTAGCAAACTGCATAGAAGGAACGGCAAAGGCACTGTACAAGCATTTTAAATTAGAGTAAAATATAGTGGAACAAAGCATGGAATGAGGTTACGAATGAAATTAAAGGAAACTATAAATAATAGAAAGAAACAAAAGAAAATACGAATGGCAGTGCTTGTACTTGCGTTACTGCTTTTTGGAAGCATAGGAAACACAAAGACTCATACCGTCTATGCAGCCAGTGCATCGGTAGGGTTTGAAGAAATGGCGACAGAAGCCGTAACTGGTCAGGAGATGACGATTTATTTAGTAATTAGAACCGATGAAAGTCTTGGCGATTTTGAATCGGATATTTCCTATGATCCAGCTTATTTAGAATTTGTATCTGGACCGGCCTGCGTAAGCGGAGGAGACGGAACCTTGACCTTATCTGATATCGGTGCATCGGAAAGTGCAGAAGTAAGAAGATATGCCCTGACCTTTCGGACGTTACAAAGTGGAGTGACAAGGCTAGCTGCGACAGGTACGCTTTTAGCATATGAATATGAGACAGGAAATGAGATGTCGGTTTCAAGCAGTACATATATGTTATCGATTGCAGATGAAAAAAGCATGTCAGACGATGCGTCCCTTGCGATATTAAAAATCAATCCTGGCAGTCTTTCACCAAGTTTTGAAGCAGGCATTTTGGAGTATAATACAAGTGTAGATAGTAATACGAATCAGCTTTCCATTAGCGCATTGCCAAATGACCAAGATGCAACGGTTACAGTAATCGGGCAGGATGCGTTAAAAGACGGGATGAATGAGGTTTATATTGAAGTCACAGCAAAATCAGGAGCAACAAGGGTATATACTATTTATGTAACAAAAGAGTCAGATTCTAATGGGATGTTGAATTTAGATGGGACATCAGATATTCAGAATAATAAGGAAGATTTAAACGACCAGAATCTGAATGATGAAGGTACAGAAGAAAATCAGATATCAGATAGGATGGATATCACCGGTGAAAATGGAATTCAGGCATATAAAGAAGATGCAGATACACTTATTTTAGGACAGTATCAGTATCGCATCGTATCAGATGCAGGATTAGTAAGAATTCCAGATGGCTATGAAGAAAGTGTCCTTTTATTAAATGGGATCATGATCCCTTCTTATGTAAAAGAAGGAGAAGAAGACTTAGGTACCATGCTTTTAGTCTTAGAAAATGAGGCAGGCGAAGTAAATCTGTACCGCTATGACCGGATGGAAAAGACGATACAAAGAGTAAGTGATGATATCCTCACAGTCACATTAGACGAAGAGGTGGAAGAATTACGCGTTCAGCTTGCCAAACTTACAAAGAAATATCAGGATAACATAGAACGCCTGGGACTGATTGTGGCTGGTCTTACAATGGGACTTGCCGGAATCGCAATTAGTTTGATTTTACGTGTAAGAAAGAAAAAAAGAGACCAGGAATGGGAATAGCCTCATATAAAGGGGAGTATTGACAAATGGAGAATGTTGTTATAGTATTATTATAACAGATATAACTATTGGTATAAGAAATAAAACGATAGATAGAAATTAGCAAGAGAGGTGACAGGTGTGTATTTATCCATCGACTTTAACAGTGATGAAGCAATTTATATTCAGCTGCGCAACCAGATTATTCTAGGAATTGCGACAGCTGAGATAAAGGAAGGAGACAATCTTCCATCTGTCCGAGAAATGGCGGATAATATAGGCATTAACATGCATACCGTGAATAAGGCATATACTATATTAAAGCAGGAAGGTTATGTGAAGCTGGACAGAAGGAAAGGTGCAGTTATCGCGTTGGACTATAATAAGATAGCGGAAATTGAAGAGCTAAAAGGCCGGATGCGAATGATTTTGGCGCAGGCAATCTGTAAAAACATAAGTTGTGAGGAGATTCATGCCATAATGGATGAAATCCTGAATGAGTTTTCGGGCTTCGATTCTTGATAGGAGGGATGGCAAGTGTTATGTGATATTTGTGGAAAAAGGGAAGCAAAGATCTACTATACAGAAATCGTTAATGGGAAGAAGAAAGAGCAGCACTTATGCGAAGAGTGTGCGGCAGAGCACACTTCGTTCCGATTAAAAGATCCATTCAGCAGCAGGGAATTTTCATTAGGCGGACTGTTATCGGGAATCTTAGATTCCTATGGACCGGCGGCAACAAAAGAGGAAGAAAAAGAGAAAGAAAAGATTGTATGCAAGAACTGCGGCACGACCTATGAGGAATTTTTAGAAAAAGGACAGTTTGGATGTGCCGGGTGCTATCAGGCATTTGGCAGACTTCTTGGGAAGACATTCAAAAACCTTCATGGAGGGGATTCTCATACCGGCAAAAAGCCAGTAGGCTATGTTAGTGAGACGAACCGGATTGTGAATGAACTGTCGAAGATTGATAAACTTTCGATTCAGTTGCAACAGGCAATTGAGCAGGAAGAGTTTGAAGAAGCGGCAAAATTAAGGGATCAGATCCGAGAATTAAGAAAAAACGAGGAGCATAGAGTAACTTCCGGAGAGGAGGCTTAAAGATGCCAAAGTGGTATGAAGAGACAAACAATGATTTGGATGTTGTATTATCAAGCAGAATCCGTCTGGCCAGAAATTTAAAGAATTATAATTTCTCCGTGTGTCTGGATGATGAACATGCAAAAGAACTTGTGGGCACCATATCCGGCTGCGCAAAGACTCTTGGAGAGAAAAGCTCTCAGCCATTTGAATTGTGTCAGGTGAACAGACTTACAGAGGTGGAGAAAGCATCCTTAGTAGAGTGGCATACCATCAGTCCATTATTAGCAGAAAAAAAGCAGGAGACGGCATTACTGTATTCACATGACGAGAGTATAAACATCATGGTGAATGAAGAAGATCATATTCGCATTCAGGTATTTCATGCTGGCATGGATATGTATGCGGCACTAGAGAAAGCGGATAAAATTGACGATATCTTAAGCGAAGAGCTTCCTTATGCATTTGATGATAAATTTGGGTACTTGACTACGTCCCCAGGCAATGTGGGGACCGGACTTAAGGCATCATATATGGTGTTTTTACCGGCACTTACCATGGCAGGAAAGATTCAGCGACTTGCAGATGAAGTCGGTAAGTATGGAATTGAGATTCGTGGTATTTATGGAGAAGGGACAAAGAGCTTAGGCTATATCTATCAGATATCCAATCAAAAGACATTAGGCTGCTCGGAACCAGAGATTATTGATAACCTGAATCAGATCGTAAAACAGACCATCATTCAGGAACGAAAACGCAGAGAATATCTGATTTCCATGAATGGAGATGAGATTGAAGATAAAGTATACCGTTCCTACGGTGTGCTAAAATATGCAAAGAGACTCAATACAGTGGATGCCATGATGCTGCTTGCGCAGTTAAAACTGGGGATGGATGCCGGACTGATCAAGTTAAAAGAAGAATTTGATGTGCATACGCTGATGATGGAGATTCAGCCGGCAAATCTTCAAAGAATGCTAGGTAAGAATATCACCGGCACGGAAAGAGATCGTTATCGTGCAGAATTCTTAAATCAGAAGATGGTAGATATCATACCGTAACAAGCGAATGCGTCATGCATTGGCAAAACCAGACAGAGGAAAGGATAAGGACTATGAATGATAGATTTACGCAAAATGCAAGAGATGCTATTAATTTTGCAACCGAAGTTGCCTACCGATTAGCCCATAATTATATTGGAACCGAACATTTACTGATCGGCTTACTAAAGGTAGATGGGGTTGCTACGAAAGTATTAGAAGAAAATGGTGTGGATGAAGAGAAAGTATTAGAGTTAGTGAATCAGCTAATCGCACCGAATACGACAGTCAGTACAAAGGAAGCGTCTACATTTACAACAAGAGCCAGAAGTATTATTGAGCAGAGTGCGAAGGAAGCAAGACGCATGAATGCGGAATATATTGGTACCGAACATATCCTGATTGCACTGATCAAGGAGGCGGACTGTATCGCCGTACGCCTTTTAAATACACTTGGAATCAATATTCAGAAACTGTATATGGATATTTTGGCAGCAAGCGGCGTGGACTTAAATGCAGCAAAGAATGAAGTGAATATGAATAAGGGCAAGAATAAGGGAAAATCCCAGACACCGACCCTTGATCAGTATAGCAGGAATCTTACCGAATATGCCAAGGAAGGAAAGTTAGATCCGGTCATCGGAAGAGAGAAAGAGATTGAACGTGTCATTCAGATCTTAAGCCGCCGTACTAAGAATAATCCTTGCTTGGTAGGTGAGCCTGGAGTAGGTAAAACAGCCATTATAGAAGGACTTGCAGAGAAGATTGTGGAAGGGGACGTTCCAGACACCATTAAGGACAAACGTGTCATGACCTTAGATTTATCCGGAATGGTGGCAGGAAGCAAATACCGTGGTGAATTCGAAGAGCGTATCAAGAAAGTGATTGCCGAAGTCATCTATGATGGCAATGTACTTTTATTTATCGATGAGATTCATACGATTATCGGAGCGGGTGGAGCAGAAGGAGCAATTGATGCTTCGAATATCTTAAAACCATCCTTAGCAAGAGGAGAGCTTCAGTTAATTGGTGCAACGACAAGAGAAGAATACCGCAAGTATATTGAAAAAGATGCGGCATTGGAACGAAG
This sequence comes from uncultured Lachnospiraceae bacterium, assembly GCA_945787565.1. Lineage (GTDB taxonomy): Bacteria > Bacillota > Clostridia > Lachnospirales > Lachnospiraceae > Lachnoclostridium. Next base: position 7,391 of record CALZIE010000018.1, on the reverse strand, counting down.
ATTCCAGCCAGTTGTAGTGGAAGAGCCTTCTGAAGAGGAAGCCATTTTAATCTTAAAGGGACTTCGCCCAAGCTATGAAGCACATCATAATGTGACAATTACCAATGAGGCACTGACTGGAGCAGTTAAGATGTCATGCCGTTATATTAATGACCGTTATCTTCCGGACAAGGCAATCGATGTTATGGATGAAGCAGCATCCAAAGTGCGTCTTAGTACCTTTATTGCTTCTCCAAAGATGAAGGAATTAGAAGAGAAGATTGCAAAATTAGAGGAAGAGAAAGAATTAGCCATTAAGAGTGAGGCATTTGAACGTGCTGGCGAGATTAAGAAACAGCAGGATAAGTTAAAGGACAGCTTAAACCGTCAGACCCTTCTTCATGAAAAAGAAAAAGAAGAAAAGAAACTAATCGTAACAGAGAATGAGATCGCAGATGTAATTTCTGGCTGGACAAAGATTCCGGTTCAGAAGTTAAAGGAAGAAGAAAGCGAACGCTTATTGAAGTTGGAAGAAATCCTGCATGAACGTGTGGTAGGACAGACAGAAGCGGTGACTGCGGTTTCTAAGGCAATCAGACGAGGAAGGGTAGGATTAAAGGATCCGAACCGTCCAATTGGTTCGTTCTTATTCTTAGGACCAACTGGTGTCGGAAAGACAGAACTTTCCAAGGCACTTGCAGAAGCCATGTTTGGAAATGAGAATTCCATGATTCGTGTTGATATGTCCGAATACATGGAGAAACACTCTGTCTCCAAAATGATTGGTTCCCCTCCAGGATATGTAGGATTTGATGAAGGTGGTCAGTTAAGCGAGAAAGTACGTCAGAATCCATATTCCGTTATCTTATTTGATGAGATTGAAAAAGCACATCCGGATGTATTCAATATCTTATTGCAGGTATTAGATGATGGGCATATTACCGATGCACAGGGACGAAAGGTAAGCTTTAAGAATACAATCATCATTATGACATCCAATGCAGGTGCTCAGAGCATCATTGCTCCGAAGAAGTTAGGCTTTATGTCAAAGACAGATGAAGAGGCGGATTATAAGAAGATGAAAGAAGGCGTGATGGATGAAGTAAAACGAATCTTTAAGCCAGAATTCATTAACCGTATTGATGAGATCATCGTATTCCATTCCTTAACCAAGGAAGACATTAAGAAGATTGTACAGATCATGGTAAAGACAATCCAAGGCCGTAGCAAGGCACAGATGGATATTACTCTTAAAGTGACCGATGCAGTATGTGATTACATTGCCCAAAAAGGATTTGATCAGAAGTATGGAGCAAGACCATTACGCCGTGCAATCCAGTCTTATATTGAAGATAAATTAGCAGAAGAGATATTAGAAGGCAGAGTTTTAGCTGGAGATACTGTGACGATTGATTATAAAGACGAAAAAATCAAGCTGACTGCAAGAAAAAAACGTGTGAAAAAGACAGAAGAGCTAGTAACGAATTAGCAGAATGCTTAGACGATGGCGCCGGGAGAATACCGATTCTTTCGACGCCATTTTTACATTATCTTCACCAAATATTTAGAAAGAAATAGATTATTTTAGTAGCAATAAGGAAAGATTTATTATATAATGAAAGGCATAATCAGAATAAAAGCTGATTATCACGGAACGATTTATAAAATCAGTTACTAGGTATAACCAGGAGGAAAAAAAGATGGCTATGTGTGAAACTTTAATTCGTAAAGAGAATGATGGAACAATCAGTTTTGGAGATTATACCCTCGAGACAAAATCAAAAGTATCTGATTTCGAGTTTAACGGGGATTTATATAAAGTTAAGACTTATAATGAGATTACGAAGTTAGAGAAGAATGGCATGTTTATCTATGAATCTGTTCCAGGATCTTTCGTTTCTCATTTAAGTGTAGAAGAGAGAGAACTTTCCTTTGCAGTAAAGGCGAATGAAGATGTGCAGATCACATTAGAGTTAGAGCCAGAAAAAGAATACAAAATTTTTATCAATGACACAAACGTAGGAAAGATGAAGACGAATCTGGGTGGAAAGCTTGTTTTAAGTGTAGAATTAACCCAAGATGCAGAAGCATTTGTTCGCGTTGTGAAGTGCTAAGTGATTTAGCTGGTATCGAAACTACATAGAACAGATCAGGTAAAGGAGCAGCGTGAGAAACAATGGCAAAAAGCAAAACAGTTTTCTTCTGTAAAGAATGTGGGTTTGAATCATCAAAGTGGGTTGGACAGTGTCCGGGATGTAAGGCGTGGAATACCTTTACCGAAGAACCGGTAGTAAAAAAGAGTGCATCTTCCATGGCAGTCACCAAAGGACTAAAACGTGCAGAACCCGAATCTTTATCTCAGGTTTTAACAGAAGACAGCGAAAGAAAGCTGACTGGCATCGAGGAATTTGACCGTGTGCTAGGAGGCGGGATTGTAAAAGGATCCTTAGTATTAGTTGGAGGGGACCCAGGCATTGGAAAGTCCACGCTGCTTTTGCAGGTTTGCAAGCAGTTAGTAGAGAGAGATACGAAGGTTTTATATATTTCAGGGGAGGAATCCTTACGACAGATTAAGATGAGGGCCGAGCGCCTCGGATCGTTTAAGGGGGATCTGTTATTATTAGCAGAGACCAATTTGGATCTGATCACCGATACAATCACAAGGGTTATGCCACAGGTGATGGTAGTTGACTCCATTCAGACTATGTTTCGAGAAGAAATTACGGCTGCACCAGGAAGCGTAAGTCAGGTAAGGGAGACGACTGGTGCACTGATGCATATCGCAAAGGGAATGGGCATTACGGTATTTATCGTAGGACATGTGACAAAGGAAGGTGTTGTAGCAGGTCCGCGTGTGTTAGAGCATATGGTAGATACCGTGCTTTATTTTGAAGGGGAGAACACAGCTTCTTACCGTATCCTTCGCGCGGTAAAGAACCGTTTTGGTTCTACCAATGAAATCGGAGTGTTTGAGATGAAGAACTCCGGACTTTCTGAGGTGACGAATCCTTCGGAATATATGCTTAAGGGCAAGCCAGAAGATGAGCCGGGAAGTGTAATTGCTGCTTCAATGGAAGGTACACGTACGATTTTAGTAGAAGTACAGGCGCTTGTATGCCAGACAAACTTCAATATGCCAAGAAGAACGGCAGCTGGAACAGATTATAACCGTGTAAACCTACTGATGGCGGTTATTGAGAAGCGTCTTGGAATTCAGCTTTCTTTCTGCGATGCTTATATCAATGTGGCAGGCGGTATGAGAATCAATGAGCCGGCCTTAGATTTAGCAATCGTACTTGCAATTCTATCGAGCTATAAGAACAAGGCGTTAAGCTCGAGAACCATCGCATTCGGAGAAGTGGGTCTTACTGGAGAGGTAAGAGCCGTTAACTTAGCCGAACAGCGAGTGGCAGATGCCGCAAAACTTGGATATGAAGTATGTATTCTTCCATATGTGAACAAGGAAAATCTGAACGTCAAAGGAATTCAGTTAGTTGGAATCCGCAATGTAAAGGAACTCATTAATCATTTACGCTAAGGGTACAGGAGTTATATGAATGCAGAAGATAAAGTAGACGCTGTGTTAGAACAGCTGGAAAGATCCCAGGAGCTTGTAGAGCAGAATGCAGTTGATGCAATCAATGGGCAGGATAAAGTATATAACATGCTTCGGGAAAGTGAAGGAAAGTCTATCGAGCTAATCTCGAATTTCGAAGCAGTCTGCTATGAGATTGAAGAGACGATGGCGGTTATGGAAGCAAAGTATGGAGAGGTCATGGAACAGGAAGATGTAGCAAAACTGATGCAGCTTTCTGAACTTGTTGTTTCTCAGACTATGAGCATCCATGAATTAGGGCAGGTATTTCAGTCCGTTCTAAATGAGGAAGAACAGATGAAGGAATCCATACATTGCCTCGAAGAAGCCATTGCCCTTCATAGAGAAGCGTTAGAAGGGATCGATGAGATCATAAAAGAGAGATAGAACATGTATAAGAAAAGGGCTGAGAGGCCGGAAAAATCCGGTTTTTCAGCCCTTTTCCATGATTAATGGAGAGTGTTTTAGATGGGCGCTTTAAGAATATCTTAAGGTTATGGCTATTGACAATTAGAGATAATAAATTTATGATAACACTGGCAAATGTGAAGAAATATAGGAGTTTTAAGGTAGAAATTTTGAGTGAGATGCATTTAGTCGGTATAATAATGGAGTAAAGGGCAGGATTCAGGATGAAAAGGGATAGAAAAAGACTGGTATTTTTATTATGCATCATGATACTGACGGGGGCTATGACTGCATGCGGCAGTTTGGGCGCACCAAAGGATGATGGAAATTATATAGCGAGCAGTCCGACTGGAAGCGGGGAAAATCCTTCGCCGACGATTTTGCCGGCAGAGGATGAAATGAAAGGTATGGACGATGAAATCGAGGAAAATGATACGGATTCTCAGATGATGGATATGCAAAAAGCAGAGCAGGCAGAGGAGTCCAATCAGACCACAGTGGAAATGGGGGATATTGTGGATACGTCAAAACAGAAGTATACCTACGAGGAGATGAAAGAGGATCTGGAGATTCTAGCAAAAAAATATCCGGATCGTCTTACCGTAAATGTATTAGCGACGACAAGAGATGGCAACAATGTATATGAAGCGGTGTTTGGAAATCAGAATGCGACAAAGCATTATATTATTCATGCAGGCATTCATGCCAGAGAATATATGACAAGTCTCCTTGCAATGGAACAGTTAGAGTATTACTTAGAACAGGAGAAAACGGCAAGTTACAATGGTGTATCTTATGAAACGCTCTTTGATGATGTAGCTATTCATCTTGTTCCAATGGTAAACCCGGATGGCATCGCAATCAGTCAGTTTGGCTTAGACGGTGTGCATAGCGAGGAAATCAAGTCAGATATTGAGAGCTGGTATAATAGAGATCAGGCAAATGGCGTGACAACGAATACATTAGAAACCTATATGAAGCGCTGGAAGGCAAATGCAAACGGCGTAGACTTAAACCGTAATTTTGATTATGGGTTTGAGGAGTTTGTGGGAAGCAGCAATCCAGGAGCGGAAAAATACAAAGGAACTTATGCAGCATGTGAACCAGAAGCAAAGGCACTTGTGGATCTGACAAACCGTGTTAGTCCCGTTGCGGCAATCAGCTATCATGCGACCGGATCGGTTATTTACTGGGATTATGGGCAGACTGGTACTCTTCGTGAGGACTGCTTATCTTTAGTAGAAATGATTCATCAGGTGACGGGCTATGAGATTAAATATGCAGCCAGTGATAAGCAGGATGCAGCAGGATATGGCGACTGGGCAGTAATGCAAAAACAGATTCCATCTGCTACCGTGGAGATCGGAACTGGGGCGTGTCCGCTTGAAATCAGTGAGTTTCCTTCCATCTGGGAGCGAAATAAGCAGATGTGGGCAGCACTTGTAAGTCTGTATAGAGAATAACCAATGAAAAATGTAGAAGAATAGAAAAGGGATAGCAAGGAACTGCGAGAAATAGGAAGGAAGGCAAGATACCATGAAAAAGCAAGGGTCATTTTTAAAGCGGAATTTTGGCAAGATACTGCTTACGTTACTTGCGCTCATAATCCTTATGGGCGGGCTTGTTGTATTCCGACTTTTAATGAAGGTTGGAAATATCAAGTATATCTATAACTATACTGTAAGCACAAGAGGAAGTCTTCCGGTAGAACAGTCTCTTTCCAATGCAGAAGGAGCAAACCAGCTTGTAGCCAGTGCAACAAGCGATACAAATCCAGATAATTTAGATATCACATCTGCTCTTTATGTGGATGGAGAGCTGGTAAATAATTATACAAGAGAAGATCCGATTTATTTTAGCACGGACCTTTTAAATAACTTTACCGATGTAGAAGGAATTATTACATTTAGAGGTAACTATTATAGAAACTTACAGTCCTATGGGACTGCATCTATTTTAGAGCAGGCATTTGACCGTAATTACTGGTCATTCTCAACCGGCAAGGTATTAAAAAGTGACGGTGTCAACTACTGGTCTGGTAATGGCTGGACAGGTCAGCCGCTTGTTGTAAAGTGGGATGAAGAGACAAAGCAGATCATGAATCTGTATGAAGAAGCAAAGAATAAGAAAGATTTAGTGGAAGTTATTTATCCAGGTATGGATGGTTTCATTCATTTCTTAGATTTAGATACAGGAAAACCAACAAGAGATGCCATTAATGTAGGGATGACATTCAAAGGGACTGCATCCCTTCATCCGGGCGGAATCCCAATGGTCATCTGTGGCTCTGGAGATGCACAGACCGGTATGTATGGGGAGAGCATCAGCCCTCGCGTCTACATTTACAGTCTGATTGATGGAACGCTTCTGTATGAGTTTGGAGCAGATGATGAAACGGCACCTCGTGTATGGCATGCTTATGACAGTTCTCCAATTATCCATGAGGAAACGGATACTCTTATTTATCCAGGTGAAAACGGCGTTTTATATACACTGAAACTTAACACAGAGTATGATCCGGAAAAAGGAACATTAACGGTGGATCCGTCTGAATTTGTACAGTATACCTATAGTGCAGCACGTTCCTCTGAAAGCAAATATACATGGGGCGTAGAATCAAGCGCGACAGTATGGGGAAGCTACCTCTTTATGGGGGATAATGGGGGGATCGTAAGCTGTATCGACTTAAATACCATGAAGATGGTCTGGGCATGCAATGTAGAGGAAGATGTCAACTCCACACCGATTTTAGAAGAAGATGAGAACGGCAATCGTTTCTTATATGTAGCAACCACCTTAAAGTTTAATACCAATGAGCATTATATTGGGGAAGCTGCGATCTTTAAGTTAAATGCCATGACAGGCGAGATCATCTGGAAGAAGCCATTTGAAGTCCATACAGTAAAAGGACTTGCAGGAGGCGTTCTTTCTACCGGAATCTTAGGAAAAGGTGTAATCTCTGATTATGTGATTTATTCCGTATCAAAGACTCCAAGTATCGATAGCGGCTATATTATTGCATTAAACAAAGAGACTGGAGAGGAAATCTGGAGACATGATCTTCCGATGTATTCCTGGAGTTCCGGTGATGTGATTTATGCAAACGACGGCAAAGCTTATCTGATTCAGGGATGCCAGAATGGTGATCTGTTATTAATGGATGCAGCCACAGGAGAAGTGCTTGATAAGATGAATTTTGGAACCGGTATAGAAGCGACACCTGCTATTTTTGGTAATAAGCTTGTTGTAGGTACAAGAAATGAGAAGATAATCGGGGTGACAATCAAATGATACGAACAAAAAATAAGATGATAACAATCCTTGTATTAATCGTACTTCTTTTGACAGCCACCGGATTTCGGCTGTTTGCAACCGATAGCGGTGTAACAAGTCCGAATATTGAGTCGAT
>CALZIE010000017.1 GCA_945787565.1 uncultured Lachnospiraceae bacterium | reverse complement strand
GGCCATGAGCGCGTGGGCGCCATGGCTGGAGTGTGGCGGGCGAGGTGTAAGTGGTGATGAGGAGGAATGGAAGGGCGGTAAGGAAGTGGCGGGCGAAGTGCAAGTGGCGATGAGGAGGAATGGAAGGGCAGTAAGGAAGCGGCAGGTGAAGTGTAAGTGGTGATGAGGAGGAATGGAAGGGCGGTAAGGAAGCGGCGGGCGAGGTGTAAGTGGCGATGAGAAGGAATGGATGGGCGGTAAGGAAGCGGCGGGGGAGAGAGGGTTTTCTTGTGGGAGAAGGTGTGGTAAAATGAGTGGGAAGTTTGAATGAGATGGACGGATGGCCTAAATGGGCAGTTTTTTTGTAAGGATGGGATGAAAAAGAGTATGGTTAAGATGAATGACGCACAGAGAGAGGCGATTTTGCATAAGGATGGGCCGATGATGGTTTTGGCCGGACCTGGATCAGGGAAGACGTTTGTTATTACGATGAGAACGAAGGAACTGATTGAGTCTTATGGGATTGCGCCGAATCGGATTCTGGTGATTACGTTTACGAAGGCTGCGGCTGAGGAGATGAAGGAACGTTTTACGAAGATGATGGGCGGATTTGAGACACATGTGAATTTCGGGACGTTTCATGCGGTGTTTTTTAAGATTTTGAAGTTTGCTTATAATTATAGTGCGGCAAATATTATTAGGGAAGAGGAACGGTACCGGTATTTTAGAGAGATTATCGGGGAGATGGAACTGGAGATCGAGGACGAGAAGGAGTTTATTGAAGGGGTTAGCTCGGAAATCAGCCTGGTGAAGGGCGAGAAGATGGATGTGAAACATTATTATTCGATTAACTGCTCGGAGGAGAATTTTCAGAGGATTTATAAGGAGTATGAGAAGAAACTCAGAGCGGCGAATTTGATTGATTTTGATGATATGCTTCTGCTTTGCTATGAACTTCTTACGGCAAGACCGGATATTCTGGCGATGTGGCAGAAGAAGTATGAGTATATCCTGATTGATGAGTTTCAGGATATTAACCGTGTGCAGTATGAGATTGTGAAGCTTCTTGCCGCACCGAAGAATAATCTGTTTATTGTGGGGGATGATGATCAGAGTATTTACCGGTTTCGAGGGGCCAAGCCAGAGATTATGCTGCATTTCCCGGATGATTTTAAGGGGACGAAACGGGTGCTTCTGGACCGGAATTATCGTTCGAAGGCGAATATCGTGAACGGGGCGCTTCGGGTTGTGAAGAATAATAAGAACCGGTTCGAGAAGGATATTAAGGCGACGAAGGATGATGGGGAACAGATAAGGATTGCGAGTTTTAAGAATCTGCCCGAGGAGAATCAGGCGATTCTTGATGAAATCGCGGATTATAGAAGGAAGGGATATTCCTATTCTCAGATCGCTATCCTTTATAGGACCAATACACAGCCGGGAGCTTTGGTGGAACGCTTTATGGAATATAATATTCCATTTAAGATGCGAGATGCGATTCCAAATATTTATGAGCACTGGATTGCTAAGAATATTATCGCGTATATTAAGATTGCAATGGGATCAAGGGATCGGAATCTGTTTTTACAGATTATGAATCGACCAAAACGATCGCAAGGGATATTTTAGATGAACCAGTGGTGGATTTTGAGCGGATGAAGAAGCTGGTAGAAGACAAGCCTTATATCGTGGAACGCATTGAGAAGTTGGAGTATGATTTGAATCTGCTAAAGAAGGTGAATCCGTATGCGGCGATTACTTATATTAGGCGGTCGATGGGGTATGATGATTATTTGAGTGAGTATGCTGCTTTTCGCCGGATTAAGGTGGAAGAACTTTATGATGTGATTAGTGAACTTCAGGAAGGTGCAAGGGAATATGCGACTTATGAGGATTGGTTTCATCATATTGAGAATTATAAAGAGGAATTAAAGCAGCAGATGGACCGCAACCGTCAGAAGGATGTGGATGGTGTGGCGCTATCGACATTCCATGCGGCAAAGGGATTGGAATATGATATTGTGTATATTATCGATGCGAATGAAGGAATTACTCCACATCGAAAGGCTGTGCTGAATGAGGATATGGAAGAGGAACGACGGATGTTTTATGTGGCGATGACAAGAGCAAAGTCGAAGCTTTGTATTTATTCAGTAAAGGAACGGTATAATAAAGAGCTGTTTCCATCCCGCTTTGTTGGTGAGCTTTTGTTGGCGGAAACCGATCTTTCGGAAGGTGCACGTGTGCGGCATAAGACTTATGGAATCGGAACGGTTATGCAGATTAAGAATGGAAAGGTGACAATTCGTTTTGATAAGGCGCCTCTTCCAAAGACGCTAGATCTGTCTTTTTGTATTCGTAATCAGATCTTTCAGGTGCTGCGTTAATATGGGCAGGTAGAAAATATAGAGCTAAGTAGTAAGAGTTGATAAATTTAAGTTAGCGGATGATTTTATGGAAATAGAAAAAAGAGGCTGTGAGTCGAAAGATGCAGATGCATGTTTCGGCCCACAGCCTCTTTATGATAGAAGAATATTATTCTTCGTCATCTCCGTAAAGTTCATCGAATTCTGCAGAATCTAAGAACTGATCGAAAGCGTCAGATACAGCTTCGAATTCATCATCATCTTCAATGTTAGATAAATCGATTTCATCTTCGCCTGTCTGTTTGAACTGATATAAATATACTTCGCCTTCTTCACCGCTATCCTGTGGAAGGAGTGCAATGTATTCTTTTTCGCCGCAAGGGAATACTGCGATTATATCGCAAACTACTTCGGAGCCATCATCTAATGTTAATGTAACCTGATCGTGATCAAGTTCTTCTCCGCAATTACAGTTTTCACCATGTTTGTCCATGAAGATACCTCACTTATTCTTGTTATTCCGATAGTATAGCCATAAAAATAAGTGACTATACTTCGATCGGATGTGGAAAAACCACTATTTGGTCGTTTTCACGTCCATGCTCAATATAACAGATACAGGTGGAAAAAGCAAGGAGTAATTGCGTAAGGCAGTCCGAAACGCTTGTTCTCATTTGGCAGGAATGCTATAATGAAAAGATAGGAAGAGAACGGTTATTATACAGTAGAAAGGGTGTTTTATCAGTGGAACCAAATATCAGGATCTCAGTCCGGAATCTTGTAGAGTTTATTATGAGATCGGGGGATTTAGATAATACAAGAGGCGGCAGGGAGACCGAAGCCATGCAGGAAGGCAGCAGGCTGCATCGAAAGATCCAAAGAAGAATGGGTAGCAATTATAGTGCAGAAGTACCGCTTGCACTTACGATTCCAAGAGAACGGGACGGTATCCGCTTTGAGATTACACTAGAAGGCAGGGCAGACGGCATTATCAATAATGCGATAGAACTTCCGAAGAAAGACGAGAAACAGGAAAAAGAAAGTCAGAAAGGCTCCGAGGAAGAACTGGACAAAACGCAGGCAGATCCTGAGAAAACACAGGAAGATGTGACCACCGATACGATGGAAGAGAGCATGGGACAGACAGAAGACATCCTAGCACAGCCTGGATTGGAGCATCTGATGGCTGGTTTTATTGATGAGTCAGAGCCTGCTATTATTATTGATGAAATCAAATGCGTCTATGCCGACCTTTCCTTTATTAAGGAAATGATTCCGACCCATCGTGCGCAGGCCATGTGCTATGCGTATATGTATGCGGTAAAGTATGAGAAGGAGAGAATCGGAATCCAGCTTACGTACTGCAACATGGAGACCGAGGCAATTAAGAATTTTAAGGAGACATTTTCATTCCCGGTTTTGAAGAAATGGTTTGATAACCTAATCGGAGAGTACTGTAAATGGGCGGCATGGCAGATTAAGTGGCAGGAAGCAAGGAATGCTTCCATAAAAGGACTGACTTTCCCATTTGATTACCGTCCGGGGCAGAAAGATTTAGTGACCGGCGTATACCGCAGCATTATAAGGGATAAGAAGCTGTTCATTGAGGCACCAACGGGAGTTGGAAAGACGATTTCTACCGTATTCCCAACCGTTAAGGCAATGGGAGAGGAGAAGGTGTCAAAAATCTTTTATCTCACCGCTAAAACAATCACCCGAACAGTGGCGGAAGAGACATTTGAGCTTCTGATGAGACAGAATCTTAAGATGAAGGTCGTGACGATCACGGCAAAGGATAAAATCTGTGTGTTGGACAAACCAGACTGTAATCCGGGATCGTGCGAACGTGCGAAAGGCCATTTTGACCGGGTAAATGATGCCGTATTTGATATGCTGACGAATGAGACAAGAATCAGCAGGGGATTGATCGAGCAGTATGCTAACAAGCATAATGTCTGCCCATTTGAGATGTGTCTGGATGTAACGACATGGGCGGATGCTATCATCTGTGACTATAATTACGTGTTTGATCCGAATGTGTATTTAAGACGTTTCTTTATGAATGAGAAGAAGCAGGACTACGTGTTCTTAATTGATGAGGCGCATAATCTGGTAGAACGGGCAAGAGAGATGTATAGCGCCGTTCTTTATAAGAAGGAGTTCATGGAAGCAAAGAAACAGGTGAACGGTATCAGTGGACGGGTGACAAAGCAGTTAGATGCCTGCAACCGGGATTTATTAGAGTTTAAGAGAGAATGCGATTCCTTAAAGGTACTTGAAAATACCGGAGGATTTACGCTTCATCTGCTTCGTCTTGTATCGGAGCTTGATGAGTATTTTAAGGAAAATGATGCCCCTCCAGGAAAGGATGAGCTGTTAAATCTTTATTTTAATGTAAGGCAGTTCTTATATGTACATGATCTGATCGATGAGAATTATACCATTTATACGGATTATGATGAAGAAGGGGAGTTTCGGATTAAGCTTTTATGCATGGATCCTTCTAAGAATCTGTTAGGATACTTAAATAAAGGGCGTTCGGCTATTTTCTTTTCTGCGACTCTTCTTCCAATCACTTATTATAAGGAACAGTTAGGTGGGACGAAAGAGGATTATGCCATTTATGCACCGTCACCATTTGACACAGAGAAACGTGCTCTGATGATTGGAAAAGATGTGAGCACCAAGTATACGAGGAGGACAACAGAGGAATATTTAAAAATTGTTTCGTATATTGAGGCGTTTACCTCTGCCAAGAAAGGAAATTACTTTGTATTCTTTCCGTCTTATCAGATGATGAATGTGGTGGCAGAGTTAGGAAGGGACCGTCTTGGTGAAATCACCATGCAGGAAGCGAATATGACGGAGGAGAAAAAGGAGGAGTTCTTAGCTGGATTTGAGGAGGAGCCGATAAAGACACATCTTGGATTCTGTGTGATGGGCGGCATTTTTAGTGAAGGAATTGACTTAAAGAAAGACCGGCTGATTGGAGCGGTGATTGTAGGAACCGGTCTTCCGCAGGTATGTAATGAAAGGGAATTATTTAAGTCATTTTATGATAAGAGAAATGGAAGTGGTTTTGATCATGCGTATCTGTATCCTGGTATGAATAAGGTATTACAGTCTGCCGGACGTGTGATACGTACCAGTGAGGATAAGGGAGCAGTGCTTTTGTTAGACGAGAGGTTTTTAACAGGTGGATACCAGAAGTTGTTTCCTAGAGAATGGTATCCGCATGAAATCGTAGAGAAAAGTCAGATGGAACGTATCTTAGAAGAATTTTGGAGCAGATAAAGAAGAGTCTTTATCTGCTCCAAAATTCTTACTTTAAGAGACGTACTGTCTGCTTTTCAACCGTATAGCTAAGGTCAGAAGCTTTATATGGTACTTCGCCATCGGTATGGAGATACTGAGGGGAAGAAGCATGAATGTGCATGGATTTGCAGGAGATAATCTCTACTCCTTTAATCCAGGTATGCTTTCCGAATAAGATCAAAGGCATCAGAAGAAGGACTTTGATTTTGGGAACACCGGATACAATACAGACGGAAAGAAGACCGTCACGATCGGAAGCATTCGGAGCCATTAACAGGCCACCGCCTTCAAAACGCTCATTCATGGCGACTAAGAATAACACCTGTTTTCGATGAATGGTCTTTTTACCGTTAATCTGAATGGAGGCATCGAATGGAACTGTTTTTATAATCTGCTTTATTGCAAGCAGGATGTACGTAAGTTTTCCAAGGCGGAAACGATTCAGTGTGGTCTTAAGTGGGGAAGTCAGTGCCTCGTGGCAGATGGATGCATCATAACCGATACCGGAACTGATTAAGAAACGTCTGTTTTCTTGCTTGTCTACCTGAACCATTCCACAGTCAATGGTATGGAAGCTTTTTGGGTGAAGGATGGCATCAAGTGCTTTTAAAGGATCTCTTGAAATGCCTGCACCGCGGGAAAAGTCGTTTCCAGATCCGGTGGGAATATAGCCAAGGAGGATATGTTCAAAGTTAGGGATGCCGTTGATGACCTCGTTAAGAGTTCCATCCCCGCCTACAACTATAATTGTCTTAACGCCGGAGTCTAAATCACAGATCTTGGAAGCTAAATCAGAGCCAGTTTGCTGTCTGCTTGTGAAAAAGGCTTTATAGCGGATGCCCTCACGATGAATAGCTGTTTTTAAATTTTCCCATAGTACATTCCCGTTTCCGGTCTGGGAATGCGGATTAATGATAAAATAATACATAGGGCCCTCCTCCTTTTTTCTTTATTTTAAAGCATTCCTTTTAGTAATGCAAGTTAGGGGTGCCCTCCTTGTTTTGGTTATAAAAGATAGGCGTGCAGAATATCTTTTATGGGAGGGATGTAACATGGAGAAAAGAGAGAAAATCGAATCATTTCTGATTGCAGTTATGATACCGCTATTTATTGGCTTTTTGGCAGGTGCCCTTACAAGCGATGCACAACAGATTTATAAAACGATGGAGAAACCGTCATTTAGTCCGCCAGCCGTTGTATTCCCGATTGTCTGGACGATTTTATATATTCTGATGGGAGTGTCCTATTACATAATCATAGAGTCGGAGTCTGAAAGAAAGGAAAAAGCAGTGAAGATATATTTCACCCAGTTGTTATTGAATTTCTTCTGGAGTATTATCTTTTTCAATGTTCAGAATTATCTGGCTGCATTTATCTGGATTTTATTTCTCATTGCGGCAGTCATCGCTATGATTGTGGTGTTCTTTCACATTAAGAAGCTTGCAGCATATCTGCAGGTTCCATATCTCATTTGGATTTTATTTGCGTCAGTGCTTAATTTGGCTGTCTACAGACTGAACCGATAAGAAAAGAGAGGGTTATAAAAGAAGTAGAATCTGCTTTTTATAGCCCGCTCTTTTCTTTTATAAAATAAGACATACACTTTGTTTTCCTTTTGTTCATAGTATAGTATTGAAACATCGCAACGATGAATCCTTAGTTAAAGTTTGTTAAGCAAATGAAAGGAGCTTTACGACCTATGAGCAAATGTAGGCAACAACAGTATTATGGAAGATGTTCTGGAAACCGTCCATCCCAGAGCAACATGCCGTCAGAGATGCCATATAAAGGAATGGTACCGGCCGGAACAATGCTAGAGTGTGAGTGTGACTGCACTTTAAGCAAAATTCCTCCAATGACCGATATGATGCCAATGACATCAGAGCGTTCTTATCCTTCTATGAGTGGAATGCAGGGGGGATATGGAAGTGGTTATATGATGGATAATAGAGGAGGCAGATGCATGAAGGATAATAGATGTGGATGTATGAAAGAGAGTAAGTGCAGTCAGGAAAGAAGATGCTATGTAAATAATAATATGCAAAATTTCTCACTGGCAATGGCATATGTTCCATGGCAGCCATTTCAGAATGTTTATGAAGATGCGGAAGGATTTGACGCAGGTACCATCTTCGCAGATCTGAATCTTGATTTTTGTGGAAGGAGATGTAACTAAAAATGGATAAGCAGAGAGAATGCCTGCTGAAGCGAATCAGCGAAGTAAGTTTTGTTATGGATGATTTAAGACTGTTTTTAGATACTCATCCATGTGATCAGGATGCACTTGGAATGTATCGTGAATATAGCGTGATGCGTGCTCAACTAGTGGCACAGTATACGGCAATGTATGGACCGATGAGTTCATATGGAATTTGTGAATGTTCGGAATGGAACTGGACACAGTATCCATGGCCATGGGAAGGAGTGTGCTAATCGATGTGGTGTTATGAAAGAAGATTGCAGTACCCGGTAAATATTAAGGAAACAAACCCAGAGCTGGCTATGGTCATTATTACTCAGTTTGGCGGACCAGATGGAGAATTAGGAGCATCCTTACGTTATCTGTCACAGAGATTTGCTATGCCATACCGTGAAGTGGCAGGCGTATTAACCGATATCGGAACAGAGGAATTAGGACATTTAGAAATCATATGTGCAATCGTGCATCAGCTGACAAAGAATATGACAGCAGAAGAGATTGAAAATAGTCCTTTCAAAAATTACTACGTAGATCACACTCTGGGAATCTATCCAGTTGCAGCAAGCGGCACACCATACAGCGTTACTACATTCCAGTCAAAAGGCGATCCAATCACAGATCTTCATGAGGATATGGCAGCAGAGCAGAAAGCAAGAGTTACCTATGATAATATTTTAAGACTGGTTCATGATCATGATGTTTGTGAACCGATTCGCTTCTTAAGGGAAAGAGAAATTGTTCATTATCAGAGATTTGGCGAAAGTCTTCGCATTGTTCAGGATCACTTAGATAGCAATAATTATTATTCCTTTAATCCAGCATTCGATAAGAAATGTAAATAATGTTTTAGCAAAACACCATTCAAATAGAAAACAAGGGGGTTCGCCCCCTTTACATAGAGGTATTTTATGTAGAGCAGATAGAAGAAGGCAGTAAAAGAAAGTGAAAGAAAGTAAAAGAAGGAGGCTGCGAAGCCTCCTTTCTATGTGATTAGGAAATACGATGCAAATGTTTATTTCGCATCGTATTTTTTGATTAAACCGAAGCCGATTGGGTGAGGGCCAGTGTGGACACCGATGGTGGCACCGATCTGGTAGATTGGCAGCTCAGTGATATTGGAATAGGTGGACAGGGAGGCAAGGGCGGCATCACGGAATTCTACGGCTTCTTCGTAATCGTAGCCATAACCGACTGCAAGGGAGTAGGAATCTGGGGATTCGCCGATTTGTTCAAAGTGATCTTTTAGCTGGGCAATCAGCTTTTCTTTTCCTTTTTTACGGCTTCTGGTAATGCCGGTTGGGAAGATTTCGCCTTCTTTTAGCATAATAAGAGGCTTGATTCCTAATGTGTCTGCGGCAAGGCCGGCAAGTTTTCCGATACGTCCGCCTTTTTTTAGGTATTCCATGCTGCCGATTGTGAAGATGATACGGCCGGTAGATTTGATTTCTTCGAGCTTTGCTACGGTTTCACCATAGGTACAGCCAGCCTGTTGCATTCTTGCTGCTTCTAATACATAAAGTCCTTGAAGGACGGTATTGATGGTTGCATCGATTATGGTAATGATGGCATCTGGATGGGTTTCTAATAAGATGCTCTTGGCGTTCAGGGCAGAATTATACGAACCACTGAATTTTGTTGTAATACAGATACAGATGATTGGAGTGCCTGCTTCTACATGTGGAGTAAAGACCGTAAGATAATCATCTACGGACGGAAGGGAGGACTTTGGAAAGACTTTTGGATTGTCAACCATCTGCTGATAGAATTCACGGATGTCGATTTCTACTCCTTCTTTTTTATAGGTACAATTGTCAAAAGATACATAAAATGGAACGACTTCGATTTGATTCTTGCTTGCAAGATCACTTGGAAGATCGCAGGAACTGTCACTGATAATCTGGTATTTCATAACTAAAACCTTTCTGTGTTGGAATTGAATATGTAACGGCATGACCGTTAGTCTTATCATATCTTACTTGTCATATTTTTATGTATATAACGTTTTATGTGGTTTTTAAAACTACTTTATAGAGTATTGTATCATATGTGATATAAAAAAATAAGTAAAACTTTTATAAACTGGAAAAGAAATGTCGTACAATATCGTTTCAGAGAGAATGGACATATTTAATAAGGAAATAATGTCTGTCTGAAATGGTATTGTACGACCTATAATTAAGCGCGGAAACCGCGGCCGATAATTTCGCTTGTATTGGTGATGACCATAAAGGACTCTGGATGATTCTGCTTTATGAACTTCTGCAGACGAATTGCCTGAGCACGTGTCATAACGGTTAGAATAATTTGCTTCTGGTGATGTGTGAAGGCACCCTGCGCGTTACATACGGTAGCGCTTCGGTTTAATTCTTTCATGATGTATTCACAGATTGGATCTGGATTTTCACTGATTACGGTGAAATATTTGCACAGATTCATACTTTCAATTACGTTATCCACAACGGCTGATTTTAATACAAGACCGGTTAAGGATAAAAGACCTGTCTGCATGCCGAATACCGGGAAGGTTAACAGTGTTAACAGTAAGTCGGTAATGAAGAGTGACTGACCAATATTGCGATTCGTATGTTTCTTTAAGATCATAGCTACAATATCGGTTCCGCCTGTGGAACCGCCAAGGTTGAACAGGATTGCTGTACCGACTGCCGGAAGGGCAACTGCAAAGAATAGCTCAAGTACAGGTTCGGAAGTGAATGGATGATTCATTGGATATATTTTTTCGAGCAGGCTTAAAGAGCCGGAAAGAAGAAAACTTCCATATGCGGTTTTCAAACCAAATCCTTTTCCAAGGACAAGGTAGCCAATCACTAGCAAGATGGTATTTACGACAAGTACGATTGTACTAGAGGAAATAACACCATTCATTAATTTGCTAAGTATGATCGCGAGACCAGTAACGCCTCCGATCGAAAAGTTATTTGGGAACTTGAAAAAATAAACACCGGCGCTGACAAGCAGAGTACCTAAGGTAATAAGCAGATATTCTTTTATTATCTTTTTATGCCCGGTTAATTGAGATGTATCCATTTGATCCTCCTGAATAAGTTTTAGACGAAAATAAGGGTAGGCCTGTTTTCGCCACAGCATCTCCATTATATACGCTTTTATTCCCAAATACAACAATTAGTGATTTGAATTTTGCAGGTAGTTTTCAGACATTTGCCGGATATACCGGTAGGAAAGCAAAAAGTATGCAGGAAGTTTGAGGCGTATAAAAAAAGCTACCCCGGTCATGTTTTATGCAGCTGTAAAAGTTACATAAAACGTGATCAGGATGGCTTTTTTTATTGCTCCTATCGGTTCATTTCACTCTGAGGACCGATGTTCTTATGAGAAGCGATGATCTTATTGATTTCAACTAAATCAGTAGATGGAAGGTCACCAGGAATTGTATTCTTGATGGCGCTTGCAGCATTACCGATTTCTAATGCTCTCTGGCAGTCATCTGTGGAAAGAAGGCCATATAAAACACCGGATACATACGCATCACCACTACCAATACGGTCGATTACTTCAATATTTTCATATGGAGCTTCTTCATAGAATTTATCTTCTTTTGCATTGTAGATAGTAGAGCTAAAAGTATGCTTCTTTGGACTGATTACTTTACGGTCTGTTGTCGCAACGATAGAGATATTGTAATCTTTTGTGTAAGATTTCATGATATCTTTGATGTCACCAGTCTTGCCAAATGTTCTTCTGGAGGTTTCCTCAGATACAAATAAAATATCAACGTAAGGAAGAATGCGCTCGATGCATTCTTTTGCAGTTGCTTCATCCCAAAGGTTAGCACGGAAGTTAACGTCGAAAGAGATTAAGGTTCCGTTTGCTTTGAACTTCTTAATGCATTCTTCTGTTACTTCACGTGTCTGTGGAGATAATGCTAAGGTAATACCGCAAGTATGGAATAGACGAGCGGATGAAAATGTGCTTTCTGGAATATCGCTTAATTTGATTGTATTGATGGAAGAATGTCTTCGATCGTATACAACAGAAGATTTTCTTGGGTACGCGCCACTTTCATAGAAGTAGATACCAAGTCTTGCATCTTTGCTGTCATCATAAATCAGACAATCATCACTTACGCCGCAAAAACGAAGATGGTTTTTTATGTACGTACCGATATCATTGTTTGGAACCTTAGAAATAACACCAGTGCGTAATCCCATCATGGAAATACCAGAAACGACATTTAATTCAGCTCCACCGGCACATTTTTCAAATGTATCGCCACGAACGATTCGTTCATTTGTAGGAGCGGATAATCTTAATAAAATCTCACCAAGGGCAAGAGCATCAAATTCTCTGTTGGAATCTACCGTTTGCATAATAAAATACCTCCTAATCAGTTATGTAAACGCTTACATACGGTTAATTTCATTATACCTTGAATGCGAAAATTGTCAAGTAATAGCAATAGTATGAAGTGTTTTTAAGTAAAATATGCAAAAATGAAACAAAAATTTATACAAGATAGACAGAAAGGAGAAAAAAACATTTTCATAATAAAAACCACCCTGCTAAGCCCTGAAATAGAGCAGTAGAAAGATGAAAAAAGTGGAATAAAAAATAGTATTATTTTCAAATTAAGTGTAACTAAATAGGAAGGACATACGAATAAGAAATGCAGTCTTTTAATAAATAAGAAATATGTATGAAATAAGGAGAGAAAAATGAAATTGCATAAGCATATAAGATTAATGATCTGTATAATTTGTCTGTTAGCAGTAGCTGGAGGATGCAGCAAGAAAGAAAACAGTACGCCAGAGCAGTCCGAGGAAATCGTAGCAGGCGATGGCAAAGAGATGGATGGTCAGGAAGAGGAAACAAACGAAAGCCAGGAATCCCAAGCATATGAGGAAGGAGAAGAGGGCTTAGAAGAAAATTCAGAAGAGAATTCAAACGGAGATTTAGAACAAGAAGATCCGGAAGAAATGACAGAAGACTCGAATGAAGAATCAAAAGAAGAAATCGAGCCAACCACAGAACCAACGAAAACACCAGAGCCGACAAAAGTTCCGGAAGTAACCGTAAAGCCAACTGAAGCACCAAAGCCAACAAAGAAGCCCGAAACATCTGTAAAACCAACCAGCACCCCGGTTCCGACAAAAGCTCCAGAAGCAACGAAGGCACCGCAGCCGACAAAAGCACCGACACCAACCTTAGCTCCAACTAGTACACCAGCTCCAACTAGTACACCAGAACCGACGAAGGTACCAGAAGTAAAAGAAGCATCCGTAAAGGATATTCATAAGGCAGTGAAAAATGCATATGGAGAGTATTATATGCCGGTCATGGAATTTGATGAGCTGACTATTTCAGAACTCTATCAGGTGGATGCCTCCTGGTATGACGAAGCAGTGGGAGAAGGGCCGATGATGAGTGCTCATGTGGATGTGTTCTTAGGAATCAAGGCAAAAAGCGGATATGCGGATAAAGTAAAAGAAGCGCTTACAAGTTACCGTAGTTACCTGATTAATGAAACATTACAGTATCCGATGAATGTAGAAAAAGTTGAGAATTCGGTTGTCTATCAGAATGGTGACTATGTATTTTTCTTAATGCTTGGAGGTTATCGAGAGGATGTGGAAGTTGCAGATTATAATAAACTTGCCATTCAGACTATCGATGCTGTGATTGCGGGAAAGTAAAAATGCAGAATAAGCAAAAAAATAAAAAAAATCAAAAATAGGTGTAACTATTTATTTGTTTATGCGAATAATATATGTCGACAAGAAAATTTGAACTAGAAAAGAAAAATGGAAGAGGCGGAATATCGTTACTTATGGAAGAGTATTATGATATTTCCTGAAAGAAAAAAGGAGAAATTGAAGATGAAGAAGAATACAACACTTTTAGCACTTGCGTTAATCGCACTTTTAGCATTCACAGGATGCAGCAAGAATGATAACGGAGCAGATACTGCAACTCCAACACCAGTTGTAGAAGAAAATATAACAGATACAACAGATGATACAACAACAGATGATACAACAACAGATGATACTACAGCAGATGATACAACAGCAGATGAAGAAGCTTCAGTAGATGACACTGCAGATGCAGGCGTTCTTACAAGCAATGAAGTATTAGATGCAATCCACCAGAGAGTAATCGACCTTGTAGGCGAAGAAAACTATGTAGCAAATATGCCTTATGATGCAACAGCATTATCCGAATTATTTGGTGTTGATCCATCTTGGTATGATGCAGCAATCGCAGATGGCCCATTAATGAGTGTTCATGTAGATAAATTTATTGCAATTCATGCAACAGAAGGTAACGTAGAAAACGTAGCAAATGCATTAAATGAATATCGTGATATATTAGTAGCAGATACTATGCAGTACCCAATGAACGTGGCAAAGATCCAGGGTTCTGTTGTAGAAACAGTTGGTGATTATGTATTCCTTTCTATGATAGGCTATGTTGACGACATGGAACAAGAAGAAAGCGATTTAATCAATGCATATACAGAAATCAATACACAGGTAATTGATATCGCAAAAGAAGAAATTGGCGCATAATCGGATTCCAATTCATTAATCAGAAAAAAACGTGTAAAAGCGATAGAGTAGGTAATACTATAAAAATGGACTATGTTGTTGGAATGCAATATAGTCCATTTTTATCGAATAGACAAATGAAAAACAGTCTGTTTCTGCGTTTGATATGGTGTCAGGCGTTTCCCTATGTTATACTACGAAAAGATGTCCTCCACTTCGAAATGTGCGAATGGACTAGAATCATTATTATGACAGGAGGAAAAAATCCTGATGATTGAAAGAAAGAATAAGGTAGTGTCTTCGGAGTTTGAAAACGACAATGAATATTACGCCAGATTCTTAGATGGAGATGAACAAGCATTTGAATATCTGGTATTATCCTATAAAGATAAATTAATTTATTTTTTAAATCGTTATGTACATAATATAACGATTGCAGAGGATCTGGCACAGGATGCATTTGTGGAAGTATATGTGCATAAGGAAAGGTTCCATTTTAAAGGAAGTTTTAAGACCTATCTGTATACGATCGGGCGAAATAAGGCGGTAGACTACATCCGGAAGAATGAGAGAATGGTGTTTGTGGCAGAATATCCGGAAGATGCACAGGAGGAAATGCTATTAGATAATCTGATTAAGGAAGAACAGAAGAAGCATTTGCACGAATCGATGAAAAAGCTGAAGATGGATTATCAGGTGGCCATTTCCCTGATTGACATAGAAGGAATGTCATATGCGGAAGCTGCGAAGATACTAAAGAAGACAGATGGGCAGATGAAAATCTTAATCCATCGTGCCAGAAAGGCATTGGCAAAAATATTAGAAAAGGAGGGATGCTTAGATGAAAAGTGATAGAGAGTTCTTAGATGGAATTTATGAAAAGGCAGCAAAGTATCAGGATATGCCAAAGGAAGAAACAACCGAAAAAATAGCTTTTAGAAAACGAATTTTCCCGGCTATCACAACAGGACTGACAGCCTGTGCGCTGTTTGCGGTTGTATTGATTGGGAAGAACATAGGAATCTTTAATAAAAATGATATGGCAGAGGAAGATCTGGCATCCCGTACAAGAGGGGCTTCCGAAATGACAGAGGAGCAGGCGGAACCATATGGGGTATCGACGGCAGAATACACAGCCGAAGCAGGGCTCTGGGTTTCAGGGGTGGTGCAGAATGTGACAACTACCGATGAGCAGATTACGATATCTTTTTTGGTGAATACGGATTATAGTGGCATGCTTTCTGCCGGAGAGGTTGTAACGATAGAGACTTCTCGTTCCTCTTTATTAGAGGAGAGTGATGCGCTGAATGTAGGGGCACAGGATATCTTTTGCATCGAACGAGTTGTGGATGCAGATGACTATAAGCTGTTTGATACAGAAGAAAATGTTTATCTATATGCCGGTGAGGAAGAGGGAGAAGCCGTATATGTATCCCTTCTTGGCAGCCGTCATAGAGTGCAGGAGTTTATAAATCAGTAATTTAAGAAAGGAAACACACAATGGTATTTAGCAGTCTGCTATTTTTATTCCGCTATCTGCCTCTTGTGCTGGCAATCTACTTTATTGTCCCAAGAAAGTTAAGGAATACGGTTATATTTATCGCAAGTCTTATCTTCTATGCGTGGGGCGAGCCTGTGTATGTAGTGATTATGCTATTTTCCACACTGGTGGATTATACACACGGTATGTTAGTTCACCGGTTCAAAGAGCGAGGCGACTTAAAGAAGGCAAGGATGTTAGTAGCATCTTCCATGATCATCAACCTTGCGCTTCTTGGATTTTTCAAATACTCGGATTTCATTATTGGCAATATCAATGCCATTACCGGAAGCAGCATTCCGCTATTAAACTTAGCGCTGCCAATCGGTATCTCCTTCTATACCTTCCAGACAATGTCCTACACGGTAGATATTTATCGTGGAGAGGCAAAGGTGCAGAAGAGCATTATCTCATTCGGTGCTTATGTGGCATTATTCCCACAGCTGATCGCCGGTCCGATTGTTCAGTATAAGACAATTGCCGAGCAGCTAGACGAACGAAGAGAAAACAAAGACCAGTTCGCATACGGAATCATGCGTTTTATGACCGGTCTTGGAAAAAAAGTATTATTAGCCAATAATATCGGTTTGTTATGGGATACCATTCAGGGAATGCCTTCTTCTAATATGACCGTCTTATTATCCTGGATGGGAATCACCGCATTTGCATTTCAGATTTACTTTGACTTCTCGGGTTATTCCGATATGGCAATTGGTTTAGGCAATATGTTCGGATTCACCTTCCTTGAGAACTTCAACTATCCGTATATGTCAAAGAGCATTACGGAATTCTGGAGAAGATGGCATATCTCTTTAGGCAGCTGGTTCAGAGATTATGTCTATATTCCGCTTGGTGGGAACCGTGCCGGTCTTGCAAAGCAGATTAGAAACATTGCAGTCGTATGGCTGTTAACCGGTATCTGGCATGGTGCAAGCTGGAACTTTGTAATGTGGGGGGGATATTTTGGTGTGCTATTAGTATTCGAGAAGTTTGTGCTATTAAAATACTTAAAGAAATCACCAGCAATCATTGCTCATATCTACACCATATTCTTTGTATGGATTGGCTGGGTGCTCTTCGCCTTTGATGATCTGGCGAAAGGAACGAGCTACCTAAAGACTATGTTCTTTATAAATGGAAATGCATTCGTAAGTACAGAGACCATCTACATGCTATTAAACTATGCCGTATTATTCGTGATTTTAATACTGGCATCTACGGATTATCCGAAACGTATTGCAGTAAGGCTTACAAGGAAGAGGGAAGAGAGCACCATCGTTTCTATCAGCAAGATGTTATTTGTCGTTGTCATCTTCTTATTAGGCGTAGCATATCTAGTAGATGCTTCCTATAACCCATTCCTATACTTTAGATTCTAGAAAGGAGACGGAAAAGATATTATGAACGAGCAAGAAACAAAAAGCAGCGGCATTCCGAATCCGCCTCCAATTAAGAGAAAAGGGAAACATTCCAGACTTGGTGACATTCTTGTAATCAGCACTTTTTTAGTACTGATCTACGGATTTACCGTTGCCAGTCTGTTTGCACCAGAAAAAGGCTTTTCAGAAAATGAGAACCGTGTCCTGGCATCAAAACCGGATTTTACATGGGAATCTCTTTTTGACGGAAGCTATGCCACCGATTATGAAACCTATGTAACAGACCAATTCGTATTCCGTGATTCCTGGATCAGTGTAAAGACCGGAGTAGAGCGCATGTTGCTAAAGCGTGATATCAATGGCGTTTATTTTGCCAAAGATGGCTATCTGATTGAAAAACTATCAGAAGAAGACGTGGATCAGACTCAGATGGAAAAGAATATAACGTATCTGACGGATTTCATTCAAAAATACGGTGAACAATTAGGTGAAGACCGTGTTCATGCCATGATTGTTCCAACCGCCTATGAAATCCTGACAGACAAGCTTCCGGCCTTTGCTACTGGTTTTGACCAGGATGTATTATTAGACCGAATTCAAGGCGTTCTTGGAAATCAGTTTGTAGACACCCGTTCAATCTTGCGTGCCCATGCAGATGACTACATCTACTACCGCACCGACCACCACTGGACGGTAAAAGGAGCTTACCTAGCTTACACCGAATGGGCGAAAGCAAACGGTTTCACTCCATGGTCAGAAGAGGAATTCAAGATCAGACTTGTAAGTTCCGACTTCTTAGGAACCATCTATTCCAAAGTCAATGTAAATGTGGCGCCGGATGAAATGTATATCTATGATACCGATGAAACCTACACTGTTGAGTACAATATGGATAAGATTAAACATGATACCCTATATGCGTTAGACCGTTTAGAAACAAAAGACAAATACACGGTTTATTTAAGCGGAAACAATGCCTTGGTTGAAATCGACTCCACGGTAGGAAACGGCCGGAACCTTTTAATTATAAAAGACTCCTATGCGCACTGTTTTGCTCCATTTGTGGCAAATCATTATGAGAATGTCTATATGGTAGACTTCCGTTACTTTAGCATGCCAATCTCCACATTCATCAGTTCCAACAAGATCACGGATATCCTCGTTCTCTATAATGCATCCAGCTTTATAGAAGATCGAAACATCTATAACTTATCCAGATAGCTTAGAATGCAGGAAGGAATCTTTTTACTATCTGGATAAAAGAAAAAGGGACAAGACCTCGCGACTATCAAATATTTATGATAGTCGCGAGGTCTTGTCCCTTTTTCTCGAACTTGTGACGAACATGCTAGACTTGAATCGGAAGCTTTTTCTGCCGGTACAATTCGAAATATTCTTATTTATGTTCATACTGGGCAATCGTGTCTGTGATGCGCTGCATAACGAGGGCAGCAATCTCGGTAGACTTCATGCCCTTGTAATCCTCATAGTAGAGAGGCTTTAAGTAATGAATCTGCACGGTAATCGGCTTGATGGAGTTTGTGTCAAATGCTTTAAATGAATCGATTAAAGCGACTGGAACAATCGGGCAGTGTGCATTCATGGCACTCTTAAAGCTGCCCCCTTTAAACTCTCCAATCTGATTGCCTTTTCGGCTTCTAGTGCCTTCTGCAAAAATAACAAAGTTTTCACCAAGTTTCACACGGTTTGTCATGTTCTTAATAACCGTCATGGATTGACGAATATCCTCACGATCGATGATCTCCGCCTGTAGCAGGGTAATGACGTTTCGAAGAAGGAACACATCCTTTACTTCCTTTTTCATTACCGTAACAATTGGACGTTCGTGAGTTTCGATAAATGCCAAGGCATCAAAAAGTCCCTGATGGTTCGGGAACATAATGTACCCTTCTTCCTTCGGGAGATTCTCAATGCCATGACATTCAATCTTAACCCGCCCTCTTTTATTAATCAAAGGCACATGTTTGTGTAAAAAAGCATATCTTGTAAAACGATCATATTTCTCGATGTTGCAGTACTTAAAGAGCGTATAAAGCCAGAACGGCAGGTTGAAAAAACTTCTTAAGAACATCAATGCAATTCGTTTCATAGATAATCCTCCCTATAAAAGGCTAGTTAATTTCATAACCCTTTAGCATTCTAGCACGGCTAGGATGTCTTAATTTACGTAATGCTTTTGCTTCAATCTGACGGATACGTTCACGAGTAACGTTAAATTCCTTGCCTACTTCTTCTAGAGTACGGCTGCGTCCGTCTTTTAAGCCGAAACGTAAGATTAATACACGCTGTTCACGTTCGGTAAGAGTATCAAGAAGTTTTGCAATCTGATCCTGAAGAACTGCATAAGAAGCCGCATCTTCTGGTCCCATGATTGTGTCATCCTTAATAAAGTCTCCTAAGTGGCTGTCGTCTTCCTCACCGATTGGAGTATCAAGAGAGATTGGATCGGCAGATACTTTTAAGATTTCACGTACTTTCTCAATTGGCAGGTTCATAGCATCCGCTAATTCCTGCTCGCTTGGTTCACGACCTAACTCCTGTAACAGATTTCTGGATACACGGTAGGTTTTGTTAATTACCTCGGACATATGTACCGGGATACGGATTGTACGGGACTGATCTGCGATAGAACGTGTAATCGCCTGACGGATCCACCAGGTAGCATAAGTTGAGAATTTGTAGCCTTTGTTATAATCGAATTTGTCAACTGCTTTAATTAAACCTAAGTTACCTTCCTGAATTAGGTCAAGGAAGCTTAGTCCACGGCCAACGTAACGTTTTGCGATGCTGACAACAAGACGAAGGTTGGATTCTGCTAAGATTCGTTTTGCATATTCATCACCGTTTTCAATTTTCTTTGCTAATTCGATTTCTTCTGCAACAGAAAGAAGAGGATAGCCACCGATTTCCTTCAGATACTGTTTTACAGGATCGTCGGACATTGCAGTCGCCATAGCGGATAAGTCTTCTGCATCATTCAATACGTCGGAATCATCTTCTAACTCTAATAATATATCATCATCAGGCTCATCTTCGTCAGTTGGATTTAACACAACGATATTATGAGCTTCGAGATATTCATATATCTTGTCAATCTGTCTTACGTTCAGATTTAATTCTTTAAAAAAGTCATTTACCTTATCGACTTCGATAACACCCTTGTTTGCATTGGCAAATGCAACAAGTTCTTTTAATCGTGCTTCAAAGATGTTTACTTGTTCTTCCATGAATGGACCTCCAGTATATACTTTTCGGGCGAAAAAACCACCAAGTAGCATTATATCATAAATAATCATGTATTGGAACTACATCTTTTTGTAGAATGTCAGGTTCTGTTTCGTCTGCTTTCCTTATTATATGTTTATTCGAAATATAAATGCGTAACAAAAAAAACTTTCCATTTCCATACTTACCAGGTTTTATTGTACTATAGTCTAAAAGGCATGTCTATAGCGAACACGGACATGATGGGAATATCATCATGCCTGATCTGGAGCATAAAAAGGGAAGTGCAGAAAGTAAAAGCTATAATCATCAGCAAGTCAGATGCGTTAAGGGGTATCATCCGGCTGCTAAATTTTTTGAAAAATAAAATAGAGATAATAAGAGTATTATAGACCATAATAAATGAATTTATGTGAAGGAGAAAAGAATTCTAGGAACATTAAACTTTAAGTTAAGAATAAAGAGAAACGTAAAATTTTAAATAAAAAAATGAGTTTCTTCTATATTATATAAGATTCATTCTGAAGGAGGAAATGGAAAGTTAAAAAAGTATCCACGTATAAAAACCAAATTTTATTTAGAGTGTATAAAATAATGCATTTGTGTTAAATAATATTATTTAGAAACTGCAAAGATTTCCTTGACAATCGTAAACTTAAGCAGTATAATCAACTTTGCGTGCATTAGATGTGCGTCACAATAATTATGTCAATTTTCGACAATTGACTTAGCAGAAGAAATCTGCATAAGCAACCACGAATTTTCCAATACTCATCAGGAGGTGAAAAATTAATGCCTACATTTAATCAGTTAGTAAGAAAAGGTAGAAAAACAATGGAGAAGAAATCTACTGCTCCAGCGTTACAAAAAGGATTTAACTCATTAAGCAAGAAGACAACAGAAACATCCTCACCACAGAAGAGAGGTGTTTGTACAGCAGTTAGAACAGCTACTCCTAAGAAGCCTAACTCCGCTTTAAGAAAGATTGCCAGAGTACGTCTTTCCAACGGTATTGAAGTAACAAGCTACATCCCAGGTGAAGGTCACAACCTTCAGGAGCATAGCGTTGTATTAATCCGTGGTGGTAGAGTAAAGGACCTTCCAGGTACAAGATACCATATCGTCAGAGGTACACTTGATACAGCTGGTGTTGCTAAGAGAAGACAGGCTCGTTCCAAATACGGAGCTAAGAGACCTAAAGACGCTAAATAATCAATTTCTCATTACTAATTTAATAGGTACAGCTTAGTATTTCGGTAATAAGCAATCTAATAAATGCCGGGTTAATTTTTTATTTCAAAGTTAAACAAAGCCTAGTGGTTGCGGTATGTTTCATTTGAAAATAGATTAAACTGAGCATGAACACAGTAATGTGAGTACCGTAGAATTAATGACTGCGTAATATGCAGTCGCTATTAAGGAGGGAAGTAACGTGCCACGTAAAGGACATATACAGAAAAGAGATGTATTGGCAGATCCATTATACAACAACAAAGTTGTTACTAAGTTAATCAACAACGTTATGTTAGATGGTAAGAAGGGAACTGCACAGAAGATCGTATACGGCGCTTTTGAAAAAGTAGCTGAAAAATCCGGTAAGGAAGCTATGGAAGTATTCGAAGAGGCTATGAACAACATCATGCCTGTTCTTGAAGTAAAAGCTCGTCGTATCGGTGGTGCAACATACCAGGTGCCAATCGAAGTTAGACCAGATAGAAGACAGGCATTAGGTCTTCGTTGGTTAACAATGTTCGCTCGTAAGAGAGGCGAAAAGACTATGATCGACAGACTTGCTGGCGAAATCATGGACGCAGCAGCTAACACAGGTTCTGCTGTAAAGAGAAAAGAAGATATGCACAAAATGGCAGAAGCAAACAAAGCTTTCGCTCATTACAGATGGTAATCAGCAGAGTTTTCTGCAGCAATTGGTTTACCATTTGCACTTCATTTTGAATATCGGTAGAGTGCATGCGCAGTATGCCTCTATTGCAAATGGTCAAGGGGATTTTTTGGAATCTTCTTGGCATATTTGCTACTAGAAACTATTGTAAAAACCGCAGTTTTTTCACTGCAATAAATTTAAGGAGGAAAAATCCTTGGCTGGAAGAGAATACCCGTTAGAGAGAACTAGAAATATCGGTATTATGGCTCATATTGATGCTGGTAAGACAACTCTTACTGAACGTATCTTATACTATACCGGTGTTAACTACAAAATCGGTGATACTCATGAAGGTACTGCTACTATGGACTGGATGGAGCAGGAACAGGAAAGAGGTATCACAATTACTTCCGCGGCTACAACTTGCCACTGGACACAGGAATTCGAACATAAGAAAATCCCTGGTGCTCCAGAAAACCGTATCAACATCATCGATACACCAGGTCACGTAGACTTCACAGTAGAAGTTGAACGTTCCCTTCGTGTACTTGATAGTGCGGTTGGTGTATTTTGTGCTAAGGGTGGTGTAGAACCACAGTCTGAAACTGTTTGGAGACAGGCAGATAAATATTCCGTACCTAGAATCGCATTCGTTAATAAGATGGATATCTCTGGTGCGAACTTCTACAACGTAGTAGATATGATCAAAACTAGATTAGGAAAGAACCCAGTTCCAATTCAGTTACCAATCGGTAAAGAAGACGAATTCCAGGGTATCATCGACCTTTTCGAAATGAAAGCATACTACTACCTTGATGACAAGGGTGATCAGATCGAAATCCGTGAAATCCCTGAAGACATGAAGGAACAGGCTGAAGAATACAGAGCAGCTATGGTTGAATCTATCTGTGAAACAGATGACGATTTAATCGAATCTTACTTAGAAGGTAACGAACCTACTAACGAAGAATTAAAGAAAGCTCTTAGAAAAGCAACTATCGCAGTTGAAATCATCCCTGTACTTTGTGGTTCTGCTTACAGAAATAAAGGTGTTCAGAAGTTACTTGATGCTGTTATCGAATACATGCCAGCTCCAACTGATATCCCTGATATCAAAGGTGTTGATGAAGATGGTAACGAAGTTCACAGAAAATCTTCTGATGAAGAACCTTTCGCAGCATTAGCATTCAAGATCATGGCCGATCCTTTCGTTGGTAAGCTTGCATTCTTCAGAGTTTACTCTGGTACATTAAACTCCGGTTCTTATGTATTAAATGCAACAAAGAACAAGAAAGAACGTGTTGGTCGTATCCTTCAGATGCATGCTAACAAGAGAGAAGACCTTGATAAGGTTTACTCCGGTGATATCGCAGCTGCTGTAGGCTTCAAGTTTACAACAACTGGTGATACAATCTGTGATGAAAAACATCCAGTAATCCTTGAATCCATGGAATTCCCAGAACCAGTTATCGACGTAGCTATCGAGCCTAAGACAAAAGCTGGTCAGGATAAGATGGGTGAAGCTTTAGCAAAACTTGCTGAAGAAGATCCTACATTCCGTGTTTCTACTAACGAAGAAACAGGACAGACAATCATCGCTGGTATGGGTGAACTTCACCTTGAAATCATCGTTGACCGTCTTCTTCGTGAATTCAAAGTAGAAGCTAACGTAGGTGCACCTCAGGTAGCTTACAAAGAAGGTATCACACGTGAAGTGGATATCGATTCTAAATACGCTAAACAGTCCGGTGGACGTGGTCAGTATGGTCACTGTAAAGTTAGATTTACTCCTATGGACGTTAATGGTGAAGAAACATTCAAATTCGAAAGCACTGTAGTTGGTGGTGCTATTCCTCGTGAATACATCCCTGCTGTTCAGGCTGGTATCGAAGAAGCTATGAAGTGCGGTATCCTTGGTGGATTCCCAGTTCTTGGTGTTGCAGCTAACTGCTACGATGGTTCTTACCATGAAGTCGATTCTAATGAAATGGCATTTAAGATCGCTGGTTCTATGGCATTCAAAGAATGTATGCAGAAAGCTGGCGCTGTATTATTAGAGCCAATCATGAGAGTTGAAGTTACTGTTCCAGACGAATACATGGGTGATGTTATCGGTGATATCAGCTCCCGTCGTGGACGTATCGAAGGTAGCGAAGATATCAATGGATCTAAGTTAATCAGAGGTTTCGTTCCTCTTAGCGAAATGTTCGGTTACTCTACAACACTTCGTTCTAAGACACAGGGCCGTGGTGCTTACTCCATGTTCTTCTCCACTTACGAACAGGTTCCAAAGAATGTTCAGGAAAAAGTACTTGCTAACAAAGGCAAATAATTAAATACAATCGTATTTGATTGATACGCTAAAGTAGCACAAAACAAATAAAACGACAAGGCGTACGCATATGCGTACGGCTTGTTGATATAAACTTGGTGTTTTCACTAAGTTATGCTTGAAAATATTTTGCTTATGAAATATAATTAGGCATATGAGGCCCTTTTTGCGTAGCAAGGGGCTAGGACTATATCATTTGACTATTAGAAGTTAGTGGTATAAATCAAATGTTAATTTACGCTCACAGAGCGAATTAAAGGAGGACGTT